>CAYTMM010000001.1:0-8488 GCA_964438875.1 uncultured Sphingosinicella sp.
GTTTCCAGCACGCGCTGGATCACGAACATCACGTCCGGCCGGCCGGCGTCATATTCGTCGAACACCAGGGCCGTCGGCGTCTGCAGCGCCCAGGGCAGCAGCCCTTCGCGGAATTCCGTCACCTGCTGCCCGTCCTTCAGCACGATCGCGTCGCGGCCGATCAGATCGATGCGGCTGATATGCGCGTCGAGATTGATGCGGATCAGCGGCCAGTTCAGCCGCGCCGCCACCTGCTCGATATGGGTGGATTTGCCCGTGCCGTGATAGCCCTGGATCATCACCCGGCGGTTACGCGCGAAGCCGGCGCAGATCGCCAGCGTCGTGTCCGGATCGAAGACATAAGCGGGGTCCAGATCGGGCACCCGCTCGTCCGCCTCGCTGAACGCTGGCACCTCCATGTCGCTGTCGACGCCGAACAGCTCGCGCACTTTCACCATCCTGTCGGGCGCATCGAGCACCGTCGCGGCGCGGCTGTCGGGATTGGTGTTGGGTATGTCTGCCATGTCGTGTCTCGATGCTGCTGGCGGGGCGCGGCCGGCCACCTCGTCTTAAGCCCGTATAAGCCCGCATCTTGCGACGCAACATTTTCGGGCGGAATCCCGTTCGGCGAACGGGGTGGAGACAGCCACCTCTTCGTCATTGCGAGGAGCGTAGCGACGAAGCAATCCACCGGCGTTCGAGGCCGCACTGGATTGCTTCGCGGAGTTCAGCTTGAGCGCCGCAGGCGGCGTCGAAGGGCTCGCAATGACGGGGAGGCTGGCCGCGGAACTCAGGCGAAAGCGGGCCTGCTCTTGAGCGCCGTATAAGCCTCGAGGGTCTGCTGCAATGCCTTCTCGTGGGTTCGATCGCCGCCATTGCGGTCGGGATGGTAGCGCCGCACCAGCTCCGAATAGCGCCGGCGCAGGTCCATGCGGTCCGCGTCCACCTCAAGACCCAGCGTACGCAGATGCCTGCGGTCGCCTTCGCTGAGCGGCTTACAATCCTTGCGCTCCTGCGGCTGCATCGCCTGGAAACGCGCGCCGATCGCATCCAGCGGATCGGCGAAATCGGCCCAGCGCGGCGGCCGGTCGGCCCCGCCCGTGGCGAAGGCCCGCGTCTCCCGGTCCCAGCCGCCATATGGGTTCTGCGCGTCGGCGATCTCGTCGGGCGTCATCCCATCGAACCAGTTATAGCCGCTGTTGAATTCGCGGACATGATCGAGGCACAGCCAGCGCCATTCGCCCGGACCGTCGAAACCGGGCCGCACCGCGCCGGGCGCACGGAATTCGCCGGGCGCGTCGCAGCCGGGCCAGGCGCAATGCGTCGCCTTCCCATCGACCCGTCCATGAAACCGCTCCCGTCTGCCCGAACTCGCCAAACCGCCTGCCTTTCCTTTGCGACCCCATTATATAGGCCCGATGACCGACACATTCACCGGCCCCGTCGCCGCCGAAATCGAAAAGCGCCTGCGCGCCGCCCTGAACCCCACCCGCCTCGCCGTCATCAACGACAGCGATAAGCATCGCGGCCATGCCGGCCATGACGGCTCCGGCGAAAGCCATTTCACCGTCGAGGTTGAAGCGGAGCAGTTCGCCGGCATGACCCGCCTCAATCGCCAGCGCGCCGTCAACGCGGCGCTGGGCGATCTGATGCGCGAGCGCGTCCACGCCCTAGCAATCCGTGCGACCGCGCCGGGGGAATAGCCCGCTTCTCGCCCTTATTTCGCCGCGTCCATCACCCGCAGATAGTCCGCCATCGGAATGGCGGTCGCCAGTCGCGCGATTTCCTGACGGCATTCCCCGCTAGCGAACAGACGGCCGGCATGCCGGAACAGCATTTCGAAATGATTGGCGCCCCAGATATTCGCGCCGTGCGTGACATAGATATAGGCCTCGGGTTGATCGAGCAGCGCGATAGCAAAACTCCTGCGCAGCGCCCGTAGCAAGATCGTATCGCCGCCGCGTTCCACCGAGGGGTAAGGCGGCAGGATGGCCCGCTCGGCCATAAGGGTATTCTCCCACACACGCTGGCCGGACAAGGCGAGGCGGACGGTGGCCGGCCACCACAGCAGGACGCGGGACAGCGCCGCTACCGGCGCGTTTGCCGCGGCCAGCGCCGCCAGCTGCCAGCGCAACCGGTCCGGGTGACCAAGGTCGTCATCGTCCCAGACGCAGATCAGCTCACCCTCTGCCTGTGCGATTGCCGCATTGCGGATATCACCCACATTCGCCGCACCCTCGGCGACAAAGAAGCGGATCTGCGGATCGTTCAGTGCACCGACCAGCGCTTCGACCTCGCTGCCGGGCGAAGCGCAGGCGATAACGAGTTCGCGATTGGCATGGGTCTGTCGCTGGAAACACTGGATCGCCTGCCGCGCGGGCGCTTCATGACCCCGCGTTGCCATCACGCAAGACACCCTCCGGTCGGACATGGGGGCCGTTTCCAATTCGATGAAGGCCGGCCGCACCGCGCCGTGCGGCAGCATGTGGTGCAGCTGGACGCGAGTTCCCGTCACCATCGCGGCAACATCCGCAAGGGCGGCGGCGTGCCCCAGGCAAGCCGGCAAGCCCCGACGTCCGGCGATGCCAGCACCGCCGTCGCCAGGACATGCGTGCCTGCGCCTGACCTGGCGCCCAGTTGCGGGACGAGGGCACGGGGATGGATCAGGTTGGTGTTCGGTCCGGTCATGTGCACGCGTGCGACACGGCCCGAACCGCCAATATCCGCGATGCCGCTGAAATCCGTCCCGGTCTCGACGCAGGCCCGGCCAGGCGCCGCCGTCCCGAACGGCGCCGTCCCGTCCGGCCGTCCCACGCAGTATCCACCTTCAATCGTCTGGAGAGGGCGGGGCGTCACGATCCGGTGCACGCGGATGTGCCAGGGCGCGTGCCAGTAGAGCCATGTCTCGACCCGCACGTCGCGCCAAGGCCGCCAAGTTGCCAGCAGTACATCGTCGAGGAACGCCGTTTCCTCGCACGTCTCGCGCACGCGCCAGTTTCCATCCCCATCTGCCAGCGCCAGCATACTGTCATATGCGCCCGCCTCGAAATTTCGGAAATCGCTTTCGACGCTGAATGCGTAGCGGCTCGAATAGGCGAATTTAGCATATTTCTCCGGACCGGATCGGATGCCGGAATGGGACTGCCCCCCGCAAAGCGCCACGACATGGTCCGGCTCATGCCGGACGAGCATGCCGGGCGGCTCCTGCCGCACAAACGCTTCCCCCTCCTCTGGCAACGCCACTTCCTCGACCGCCCAGAAAGGATGGCTCTCCGGCAGGGCGAGGGGCAGAAACGCCTTGAACGCCCAGTAAGGGGAGGCCGGCGAATTATAGGCTTCCGCCATCTGCGCCTGGGGATAGGCATAGCCCACGCTCAGCAGCCCGTCGGCCCGCGCGATCGGCTGAAGCGCCCACCAGCGCAGGTGGCGCAGATACAGGCCCTTCATCACGCCCCAGGGCAGCGCCTCGACACCCCCGAAGGCGCATGCCCCCCAGAAGGCGGCACCGGCGAAGCGGTAGCAGAGGCTCCGCCCGAACGGCAGCATCGCGCCGTCGGATGCGAACCAGCGGGCGAAATGAGGCGCGAAAGCGCGGGCGCGGGCGCGCGATATCTCGCTTCGCGCCGCGTCCCCGCCGCCGAGCCGGGCGTGGATCAGGCCGTAAAAATGAAGGGCGAAGCCGTTATAGTGATCTACGCGGGGCGCTTCGCCGTCGCGATACCAGCCGTCGCCCAGATGGAACTGGTCGATCCGGGCGAAGGCGGCTGCCACCCGCGCCTCGTCCCCCGCCCCGCCGAGCCGACGCACCGCCATGTCGATCAGGATCGGGAAGAAGTGCCAGTTATTGTCGAAACAGGGCTGCGCGCGCGCCGCATCGAGATAGGCGAGGACCCTTTCGCGTTCTGCCGCGCCAAGCGGGTGCCAGAGCTGGTCCGGCGCCAGGCACAGTGCGACTGCAAGCGTGGCGATCTCGACCAGCCGCTGGTCATGGGCCCGCGGTGCGCCCCAATACTCCGGATGGTCCGGGTCCGTGCCGCTGGCGAGCCCGGCGCGATAGAGCGCCGCCCAATCCGCCGCCGCATCGCCGGCCGCAAGCGCCGGCGCCAATCCCCAAAGCGGACGCGCAAAGCCTTCCAAGTCCGCCGCCGCGCGATCGAACGACGCAGCCGAGGCGTCGATCGAAACCCGGGCGCCGCCCGGCGAGAAGCAGGGCCGCAGCGGCGCGGAAAGGTCGACAAGCGCTTGAACGACATCGGCGCGCGAGCGCAACGGATTGTCGCCGATCGGATGACGTGCCCCCACCCGCACAAGCTAGGCGTGCGCCCACGGAAGCGCAAATCTCGCATCAGCGGCCTGTGGGCCGCCCACTTCCAATGTAGGAAACCCTCTGTCGCGCTTACCCCGAATCGGGGTTTTGGCTCCGCTTCGCGGCTCCTTGACATCTTCAGCCCCAAGCCCCGCCGCCGACGCCCCGGCAAACACCCCTCACCCTGACAACACAGTAAACTTATTCCTCTGCGGTCGCGACACCGAAGCCGCCATTTCTGGACGTTTTCGCGCGCGTCGCGCCGGATTTCGCTTAACGCCGATTCGCGCGTAGGATGCCGTCATGACAGACACTCTCTTCGAGCAGACGCTCACACCGACCACTCACGATCTCGGCGGCTTCAAGGTGCACCGGACCCTCCCGCACCGCGAACGCACCACGATCGGCCCCTTCATTTTCTTCGATCAGATGGGGCCGGCCCATCTCGCGCCGGGCACCGGCATCGACGTGCGCGCGCATCCGCACATCAATCTCGCCACCGTCACCTATCTCTTCGCCGGGGCGATGGACCATCGCGATTCGCTCGGCACCTTCGCGACGATCGAGCCGGGCGCCGTCAATCTGATGACCGCAGGCAAGGGCATCACCCACAGCGAACGCTCGCCCGCATCAGTCCGCACCGAGGGACCGGAGCTCTCCGGCATCCAGACCTGGATCGCCCTGCCCAGCGCCAAGGAAGAGATCGATCCGGCCTTCGAGCATGTCGCGAAGGCCGATCTGCCGGTGGTCGAGGGCGGCGGCGCCACCGCCCGGGTCGTGATGGGCACCTTGTGGGGCGCGACCTCGCCGGTCACGCAGCACAGCCCGATCATCTATGCCGACATCCATCTGGAGGCGGGCGGCGCGATGCCGATCGATCCCGAGGCGGACGAACGGGCCATCTATCTCGCCGAGGGCGAGGCCTGGCTGGACGGCATGGAGCTGGAGCCGGCCATGCTCTACGTGCTACGGCCCGGCATCTCCGCCACCCTGCGCTCGCCCGGCGGCGCGCATGTCATGCTGTGCGGCGGCGAACCGCTGGACGGCCCGCGCCACGTCTTCTGGAACTTCGTCTCCTCCCGCCGGGACCGTATCAACCAGGCCAAGGAAGACTGGAAGGCCGGCCGCTTCGCCCTCCCGCCCGACGACAAGGACGAATTCATCCCGCTCCCCGAAGTGCCCAAGACAGTGAGCTATCCGTGAGCCTGACGGAAGCCTCCATCGCCCTCCCCACCGGCGTTACGCTCAACGTCCAGACCGGCGGCGTGCGCGGCGGGGAGGCGATCCTTTTCCTCCACGGCTTCCCGGAATCGCACCGCACTTGGCGGACGGTCGCACCGGCGCTGGCACAAGACCATTTCGTCGTCGCGCCCGACCAGCGCGGCTTCGGCGCCTCGGACAAGCCGGGAGGCGTCGAGGCATATGCGACCGATCGTATTCTCGAGGATCTGATCGCATTGGCCGACGCACTGGAGCTCGAGCGCTTCACCCTGGTCGGCCATGACTGGGGCGGCGCCGTTGCGTGGCTCGCGGCGCTGCGCCATCCGGACCGCCTGAAGCGCCTCGTCATCGTCAATTCGCCGCATCCTTTGGTCTTCCAGAAATCGCTGATCGAGGACGCGGCCCAGCGCGCCGCCTCACAATATATGAACGCCTTCCGCAACCCCGCGATGGAACGCGGCATCGAGGCGATGGGGTTGGGCACTTTCTTCGATAAGAGCTTCGGCGGCCACACCGACCTCGCCACCATCCCGCCGGACGAGCGCGCGCTCTACCTCGCCGACTGGGGCCAGCCCGGGGCACTGACCGCGATGCTAAACTGGTATCGCGCCAGCAGCATCGTCGTGCCGCTCCCCGGCGAGGACGCGGCGATACCGGGTTGGGTATCCGGCCCCTTCCCGCACGTGACCATGCCTACCCTCGTCATCTGGGGTCTGAAGGATAAGGCGTTGCTCCCCGTCCAGCTCGACGGCTTAGACGCGCTGGTCGACGACCTGCGCATCGCCACCACGCCCGACGCGGGCCACTTCATTCCGTGGGAACATCCCGGTTTCGTGATCTCCGCGATCCGGGATTTCATTGCCGAGACAGGTTAGCGACCCTATGGCGCGCGGCATGGCCACCACTCCGAAACGCTCGCGGTCGCGCTCCGCCGCCCGCCTCGCCGCCGTGCAGGCGCTCTATCAGCAGGAGATGGAGGGCACGCCGCTCGCCACCCTGCTCCACGAATTCCACCATCACCGTCTCGGCGCCACGATCGACGATGTCGAATATGCCGATGCGGAGGTCGATTTCTTCGACGATGTGGTCGCCGGCGTCGACGCCCGCCGCGAGGAACTGGACGGACTGATCGTGGGGAAGCTCGCCGATGGCTGGTCGCTCGCCCGCCTGGACAAGCCGATGAAGGCGATCCTGCGCGCCGGCGCCTACGAGATCGCCGCCCGCGCCGACGTGCCGGTCGGCACCGCGATCAGCGAATATGTCGACGTCGCCAAGGCCTTCTACGACGCCCGCGAAAGCGGCTTCGTCAACGGCCTCCTCGACGCGATTGCGAAAGAGGTGCGGCCGTAGCCGGCGAGCGGTCCTTCATCGACGCGCTGCGCGCGCTGGCCGATCATCCGGCGGCACGCGGATTGATGGACGACGCGGCGGTGCTCGAGATCGCCGGCACCAGGCTCGTCCTCACGCACGACATGATGGTAGAAGGCGTCCACTATCTCCCCGACGATCCTCCCGGAGATGTCGCGTGGAAGCTGGTCGCTGTGAACCTGTCCGATCTCGCCGCGAAGGGCGCCCGGCCGGTCGGCGCGCTGCTTGGCTATGCTCTGGGCGACAGCGCGTGGGACCGGGACTTTGCCGACGGGCTGAGCGCCGCGCTCGCAACCTTCGGCTTGCCTCTGCTGGGCGGCGATACCGTGGCGATGCCGGCGGGCGCACCCCGCGCCCTCGGCCTCACCGCGATCGGCGAGGCCATGACCGCGCCGGCACGCGATGGCGCGAAGCCGGGCGATCTGCTCTGGGTCAGCGGTACGATCGGCGATGCCGGCGCCGGCTTGAACTTGCTCCAGGGCGGCAAGACGGAGCCCGCCAGCTTCATCGAGCGCTACCGGACGCCGCGACCGAGATTGGAAGCCGGCTGGCACCTTGCCCCGCTGGTCAACGCCATGATGGATGTGTCGGACGGCCTGTTGATCGACGCCGGACGGATGGCCACCGCAAGCGGCTGCGCGCTGGAGATCGAGGTCGATGCCATCCCGCTGTCGCAAAACTATCTCGATCAGGTCGGCAGCGATTGCGATGCCCGTGTGAAAGCGGCGACCGCCGGCGACGATTATGAATTGCTGTTTGCCGCTGCCGCCTCCGCCACTCCCGCTATCCTCGCCCTTGCCGAAGAGGTCGGGCTGTCGCTGTCCCGTATCGGCCGCTTCACTGCCGGCGGTGGGTTGACATTGAACTATCGAGGCATCGCGTCGCCGCTGCCCGATCGTCTCGGCTTCGAGCATCGAACCTAGACGGATCGCGCTTTTCCCGACGCTCTCCACGGGCGGTTGCAACCCGCCATCTTCCTACTTACACCCTTGCACCAATCGGCATGCCCAGGGGCGGGTGTGACCGCAAGAGAGGATACAGGGGAAGGGATTTCATGAACGTCGTTCTGATTTCAATCGGTTGCGGCCTGCTTGCCGTGCTCTACGGTCTCATCACGATCTCGCAGGTCCTGAAGGCACCCGCCGGCAACGAGCGGATGCAGGACATCGCCAGCGCCGTCCAGGAGGGCGCGCGCGCCTATCTCGGCCGCCAGTACCGCACTATCGCCATCGTTGGCGTCGTCGTCGCCGTACTGGTCGGCTATTTCCTCGGGGTCATTCCCGCCATCGGCTTCGTGGTTGGTGCCATCCTGTCGGGCGTAACCGGCTTCGTCGGCATGAACGTGTCGGTGAAGGCGAACGTCCGCACCGCGGAGGCGGCGCGGACCTCGCTGCAGGGCGGCCTTACGATGGCGTTCCGCTCCGGCGCGATCACCGGCATGCTGGTCGCCGGCCTCGGCCTGCTCGCGATCGCCGGCTTCTTCTGGTACCTGATCGGCCCCGGCGGCGAAGCGCCGAACAGCCGCGCCGTGGTCGATGCCCTTGTCGCACTCGCCTTCGGCGCCTCACTCATTTCCATCTTCGCGCGTCTCGGCGGCGGCATCTTCACCAAGGC
>CAYTMM010000001.1:8498-118677 GCA_964438875.1 uncultured Sphingosinicella sp.
AGGCCGCCGACGTCGGCGCCGACCTGGTCGGCAAGGTCGAAGCCGGCATCCCCGAGGACGACCCCCGCAATCCGGCGACGATCGCCGACAATGTCGGCGACAATGTCGGCGATTGCGCCGGCATGGCCGCCGATCTGTTCGAAACCTATGTCGTTACGCTCGGCGTGACGATGGTTTCGGTTGCCCTGCTTATCACCGGAGTGGCCGATGACGTGCTGCTCCAGCTCATGGCGCTGCCGTTGATCGTCGGCGGCGTATGCATCGTGACCTCGATTATCGGCACTTATATGGTCCGCCTCGGCGGCAGCCAGTCGATCATGGGCGCGCTTTACAAAGGTTTCTGGACCTCCGCTGTGCTCGGCGCGGTCGCGATCTATTTCGCCACCCAATATACGGTCGGAGACATGAACGCGACGCTCGCCACGATCGGCGGCGTCGAGCCCGGATCGGCCATCGCGATCACCGGCATGAACCTGTTCTGGTGCATGCTGATCGGTCTCGGCCTCACTGGCGCGCTGGTGTGGATCACCGAATATTATACCGGCACCAACTATCGCCCGGTACGCAGCATCGCGAAATCGTCGGAGACCGGCCACGGCACCAACGTGATCCAGGGCCTCGCCATCAGCCTCGAATCCACCGCGCTGCCGACGATCGTGATCGTCGTCGCGGTGATCGCGGCTTATCAGCTCGCCGGTGTCATCGGTGTGGCCTTCGGCGCGACCTCGATGCTCGCGCTGGCCGGCATGGTCGTCGCGCTCGACGCCTATGGCCCGGTCACCGACAATGCCGGCGGCATCGCGGAAATGGCCGGCCTGCCGGACGAGGTGCGCGAGCGCACCGACGCGCTGGACGCCGTCGGCAACACCACCAAGGCCGTGACCAAGGGCTATGCGATCGGTTCGGCCGCGCTCGCCGCGCTGGTGCTGTTCGGCGCCTATACGACCGACCTTCGGGAATTCTTCCCCGACGTTCCGGTCGATTTCTCGCTGAGCAATCCGTACGTCATCGTCGGCCTGCTGCTTGGTGCGTTGCTGCCCTACACCTTCGGCGCCTTCGGCATGACTGCGGTCGGCCGCGCCGCCGGCTCGGTGGTGGAGGACGTCCGCGCCCAGTTCCGCGACAATCCGGGGATCATGGAAGGCACGGCACGTCCCAATTACGGCCGCACCGTCGATCTGGTCACCAAGGCGGCGATCCGGGAAATGATCATTCCGTCGCTGCTGCCGGTGCTGGCACCGATCGCGGTCTACTTTGTTATCACCGCCGTAGCCGGGCAGGCTTCGGGCTTCGCGGCGCTTGGCGCGCTGCTGCTCGGCGTGATCGTCTCGGGCCTGTTCGTCGCCATCTCGATGACCTCGGGCGGCGGCGCCTGGGACAATGCCAAGAAGTATATCGAGGACGGCAATTTTGGCGGCAAGGGCTCGGAGGCTCACAAGGCCGCCGTTACCGGCGATACGGTCGGCGATCCGTACAAGGACACGGCCGGCCCGGCAGTGAATCCGATGATCAAGATCACCAATATCGTCGCACTGCTGTTGCTCGCGGCGCTGGCCGGACACGGCGCCGGCTGATCTTTAAAAGATTTCGCTCTCGAGGCCCCGTCCGGTTCGCTGGACGGGGCCTCTTTTTATTGGAATTTTCTTTGGCATCGCCATTTACATTCACGATCTAAGGCTGCAGCCTTGCTTGATCGATATTTTCCGGGGGCGGAAATTCGGATTTTCATGATCGCGCGTTCCTTGTACCGCCTCTTCGCGGCCGCCTGTCTGATGGCTGCGGTCCCCGGCCAGACTGAACCGGTCGCTCATGTCCCGGTTGATGTCATCGGCCAATTGCCATTTCTGGCCTCCCCGCTGCTCTCGCCGGAAGGCACCCACATTGCTGCGCGCATATCGATGGACGGCCAACGACATATCGCTGTTTGGACGCTGGGGCCGGAGTCCGGCCAGCCGACCTCGACAATCAATGCCGGCGGCCTCGACACATTCTCCTGGCTGAACAACCAGCGCCTCCTGCTAAGTGGTAACCGGGCCACATTCATCATCACCAGCGCCGGCATCGGGCTCGCTCTTTCGCGTATGGTCTTCGCTTACGATCTGGGCAGCACGGAATTGCGGCCGCTGACCGTGCCGGATGTCGTCTTGCTCGACGTCGTGCACACCGATGTGGCCGGGCGCTATATCCTGGTTTCCGGGCAAAACCGGCGTGCCAGCACGCCAGGAGTTTACCGGATCGATATCGCGAGCGGCGAGTCGATCGAGGTGCAAAGGCCTGTCTCCGGCGTGTGGAGCTGGTTTGCCGACGCCGATGGCACGATTCGGGTCGGAGTCGATTATGGCGAACGACGCACCCGCATCTATTATCGCGCGACGGCAACCGGCGAGTTGCGACGCCATGAGACGCGCCGTAATCTACTCGACAACAGCGTGATTGATATGATCCGCTTCACCGCCAACATCGATCATGGCGTGATCGTGACCAACGCCGAAACCGGCCGCTTCGGTCTTTATGAATATAATTTTGCTGCGGACGCCCGCGGCGCGACATTGTTCGAACATCCCGATGTGGACATCTCATCGACCATTTTCGGTGTGGATGGCACGGTTGACGGCGTCGTTTACGAAGACGACCGACCGCGCGTGCTCTGGTTCAACCCAGAAATGGCCGACCTGCAGGGCCGACTCGACCGCGCCTTGCCAGGCAAGACCAACGTCATCATCAACCGGAGCCGGGACGGGAATAAAACCCTCGTCTTCTCCGGAGCCGCGGACGATCCCGGCACTTTCTATATTTTCGATCAAGCCGCGCGCGAGTTGCGGATCTTCGCCAGCCCCTTCGACCAGCTTCATGAACATCGCTTCGCGGTGGTCAGGCCGATCGAATTCGAAAGCCGCGACGGCCTGCGAATACACGGCTATCTCACGCTCCCGCCCGGACAGGAGGACGCGCGCGGACTGCCGCTAATTGTGGTGCCGCATGGTGGCCCTTTCCTGCGCGATAGCTGGACTTTTGATCCATGGGTACAGTTCCTAGCCACGCGGGGTTATGCCGTCCTCCAGCCCAATTTCCGCGGCTCGACCGGCTATGGCCGCGACTTCGTCGAACTGGGTTATGGGCAATTAGGCGACGGCATGATCGACGATATCGACGACGCTACCGACTGGCTGGTCGGCCAAGGCATCGCCGACCCCGCCCGCGTCTGCATCATGGGCGCATCCTATGGCGGCTATGCTGCAATCTGGGGCGCGATGCGTAACCCGCAACGCTATCGCTGCGCAGTGAGTTGGGCGGGCCCGACCGACTTGGCGGCAATGCTCAGGCACAGTACGCCCTTTTTCATCCCCCGCCGTTACATCCGCGAGCGTCGACGCCAGTTGCGCGGCGATGAAGAGACGAACCTGCGTTCCATCTCGCCGCTGCGCGCCACGGCCCAGCTCTCGGTGCCACTGCTGATCGGGCATGGCGAACGCGACACAGTGGTGCCGCCGGATCAATCGCACCGGTTCGTCCGTGCGTTGCGGGGACGGCCCGATGTCGAATCGGTCTTCTATGAGCG
Source organism: uncultured Sphingosinicella sp. (assembly GCA_964438875.1). Taxonomy (GTDB): domain Bacteria; phylum Pseudomonadota; class Alphaproteobacteria; order Sphingomonadales; family Sphingomonadaceae; genus Allosphingosinicella. The sequence goes on from CAYTMM010000001.1 coordinate 12,058, forward strand.
ATCGGGGCATGACTTCGGCTCGGCAGAGGACCAGATCGACTATATGACCCGGGTCGAAGCCTTTCTTGCGCGTCACAATCCGGCGCGGCTGACCGAGCCGGAGCACGAGACCGCGACCGAGAGCGGGGTTCCCATTTCCACTTCCAGCCGCTAAACGCGGCGCGCTCAAGATGAAGCTGGGATTTGAATGGCCAAGGAAGAACTTCTCGAAATGCGCGGGCAGGTGGTGGAACTGCTGCCCAACGCCATGTTCCGCGTGAAGCTGGAGAACGGCCACGAGATTCTCGGCCATACCGCCGGCAAGATGCGCAAGAACCGCATCCGCGTGCTGACCGGCGACGAGGTTCTGGTCGAGCTGACGCCTTATGATCTGACCAAGGGTCGGATTACCTACCGCTTCAAGTAGCGGGGCACCGCGCCATGCGGCTCGTCCTCGCCTCATCGTCGCCGCGCCGCCGCGAATTGCTGACGCGGATAGGTATCGTGCCGGATCGACTGGCATCGCCCGATATCGACGAGGACCCTCGGGCGGGCGAGCTGCCGCGCCCCTATGTCCTGCGCCTCGCGGCGGAGAAAGCCGCGGCGATCGATCGCGCGGCGGACGAAATCGTGCTGGCCGGCGACACCACTGTTGCTGTCGGGCGGCGTATCCTTGGCAAGCCCGAGGATGAGGACGATCTGCGCCGGATGCTGGCCCTGCTCTCCGGGCGCCGCCATCATTGCTATTCCGCTGTCTGCGTGATCGGGCCGGACGGACGGCCCCGTATCCGCCTGTCCGACACGATCGTCGCCTTCAAGCGGCTGACCGATCGCGAAATGGACCGCTATGTCGCCAGCGGCGAAGGCATGGGCAAGGCTGGCGGCTATGCGATTCAGGGTCTCGCCGAATCCTATGTCCGCTATCTCGTCGGCAGCCATTCGGGCGTTGTCGGCCTGCCGGTGTTCGAAACCCGCGCGCTGCTCGAAGCGGCGGGCTACGATCTTGGCTGAGTGGCTCTACGAGCACGGGATCGGCGAGGATCGCGCGATCCTGGTCGAGAATGGTGAGATCGTCGAAGCAGTCATCGAGTTGCCCGGATTGCGCACCGGCGCGGTCATCGCGGGGCGATTGACAGCTCTTCTCATTCCCGGTCGCCGCGCGATTGCCACCCTCGCAAATGGGGAGGAAGCCCTGATCGAGCCGGTCCCGCCCGGTTTGACGGAAGGAATGGCCTTCAACGCCGAAATCCTGCGCGAAACCATTCCCGAGCACGGGCGGCCCAAGCGTGCGTTCGCGCGTCCGACCGACGATACACCGCGCACCGGCGCCTCGCTTGCGGACCGGATCAGCACAGCGCCGATCGGACCGCATGGCCCGGACCTTTTCGAGCTGGCGGGTTGGTCGGAACTGCTGACCGAGGCCGCGACCGGCGAGATCGCCTTTCCGGGCGGCGCCTTGCGCATGAGCCTGACGCCCGCGATGACCTTGTTCGATGTCGACGGCATTCTGCCACCGCCCGAACTGGCCGAGCGCGGCGCGGCAGCGGCAGCGCGGGCGATCCGGCGCCTGCGCATTGGCGGTTCGATCGGCATCGATCTGCCGACTGTACCCGACAAGGCCGCACGGCTGCGCGCCGCCGCTGCCGTCGATGCGATACTGCCTCAGCCCTTCGAACGCACCGCCGTCAACGGCTTCGGCTTTCTCCAGATCGTCCGCCGCCGCACGCGGCCATCCCTTCCCGAGATCATGGCAACGAATCCTGCCGGGGCCGCAGCCCGCGCCCTGCTTCGCCGTGCCGAGAGGAGCATAGGTCCGGTCACCCTAACGGCAGCGGCACCCGTCATCATGCAGATCGAGGCGAATCCCGATTGGCGAGACGCCCTGGCGCGGCGCACCGGCGGGGCAGTTGCCTTGCAGCCAGAGACGGGCCTCTCCATATGGGCCGGACATGTCCACCAAGGCTGACAAGACCGGTGCGTGCCCGCTGTGCGGCAAGGCAAGCGAAACGCGCTTCCGGCCGTTCTGCTCGCAAGGATGCCGCGACCGCGACCTTTTGAACTGGCTCGGCGACGCCTATCGCGTAACCGGTCCGGCGGCTGAGGACGCGCTCGACAGCGAGGGGCTGGACAGCAACGCCGACAGCCCTCTATAGGCCGCGCTTTCCGCATTCGTCGGAATGCCCAGGTAGCTCAGTTGGTAGAGCACGTGACTGAAAATCACGGTGTCGGCGGTTCGATTCCGTCCCTGGGCACCATCTTTCTCCCACAACACAATCTCCCCGTGCCGATCATGACGATCCGGTAACGACTTCCGCGCGGCCGTGCCCCTGCAAGACAGAAAGAGCACCGCCGGTCGTAAAGACGCTGTTAACTATTTTCCTTCAGATATCGCCCTGTCACAGAACGACGCGACCGGGGGAATCTCTTGAACAGCAGCAATGCCTTCCGCAACGACGGAAGCCGGCCGGCAACGGCAGACATGATCAAGGCCGAGCCTGAAACGACGCTGATCGGCGAGACACCGGCCATACTGGCGCTGCGCAATCTGGTCCGCCATGTCGCACCCAGCGAAGCCTCCGTGCTGCTGACCGGACCGTCCGGCGCCGGCAAGGAGGTGGTCGCCCGCGCGATCCACGATCATAGCGGACGCGGCAACAAACCCTTCGTCGCAGTGAATTGCGGCGCCATCCCCCGCGAACTGCTCGAATCCGAGCTGTTCGGCCACGAGAAAGGCTCGTTCACAGGCGCACACACCCAGCATAAGGGCAAATTCGAAGAGGCGCATGGCGGTACGCTGTTCCTCGACGAAATCGGCGACATGCCGGCCGACATGCAGGTGAAACTGCTGCGCGTGCTCGAGGAGCGCGCTGTGCAGCGCGTCGGTGGGCGCGGTCAGATCGACGTGGACGTGCGCATCGTCGCCGCCACACATCGCGACATCGACCGCGCGATCGACGAGGGCAAGTTCCGCGAGGATCTGTTCTACCGTCTCGCCGTCTTCCCGATCGACATTCCGCCGCTGTCGGAGCGGATCGAGGACATTCCTCTGCTGGTGCGCCATTTTCTCGACAAGCAGGGCAAGCGCGCCGCCGGCCTGGCCTTTTCGCCGGCCGCTCTGGCGCGGCTTGCCGATCATGGCTGGCCTGGCAATGTGCGCGAATTGCGCAATTTCGTCGAGCGCGCCTGCATTCTGTTCGCCGGACGGACGGTGGGTGCGGACGAAGCCGCCTCGTTGCTGCTCCGCCGCGGCCGGGTGGGCGCGATCGAACGCGCCGCGCTTTGGGAAGCCACCAATCGCATCGCCGCCGCCACAATGGCCGTCGCCGAGATCGAAGCGCCCGCCGAGGCTCATGACGAAGTCATCGTGCCGATCCGCGCCGAAGTGGAGATCGCCGACACCCGCGAACTCGCCTCCGGCCAGCCGGTCGCGCTGCGCGACATGCTCGCCGAGATCGAGCGCCGGTATATCGAGGAAGCACTCACCTTGTCGGACGGCGTCGTCGCAGATGCCGCCCGGATGCTGTCGCTTCAGCGCACGACCCTGATCGAGAAGATGCGCAAATATGAAGTGAAGGCGGCCTGACGACGCATATATTCTGCTTCAACCCTGCCGAGACACGAGCCGCGCCGGCCCAGCGCTAGATGGATAACGATTTTCGCACTCAGTCCTGTGGCTGCGCGATCGAATCCCAGGCGCTGGCGATTTCGGCCAGCATGTCACGCGCTTGCCCGATCTTGTCGGCATCGCCCTCGCGACCCGCCGCCACGAGCAGCCGTCGCGCTTCGCGATAGATCGTGACCAGCCCGCGCGCGATCTCCCCACCCTTCTCGAAATCGAGGCTGGTCTCCAGGCCGGTCAGGATAGCGAGCGCCCGCGCCTGGCGCGCATTGCGCTGCACGAAATCGCCGCGACGCGACGCTACCGCCATCGCATCGACTGCCTTGAGAAGTTCCTCGTACATGACCTGGACGAGCTGGTGTGGGCTAGCGCCGTCGATGCGGCTGGCCAGATCCACGCTCTGATAGCTCGCCTTTGCAGCCCCGAATTTCCCCCGCGACATGTACATTCTTCACTCCCGCAACAGATACCGACCGCTTGATATCGCCGCTTAATTGCGGCCGTTCGTCCACATCTTGATCTGCTGATCGAGATAGGATTGCGTCGCCTTGGACGCCGAAACCCGCCGCTCCATCGCCGTGAAGGTGCTGAGCAGCTGGTTATAATATTTCTCCGAGCGCGCCTCGAGCAGTTCGCGATCCTCGGCAATCTTTCTGGCCTCCGCGCTCAGCCGGTCATTGCTGCCCTCAAACGGACCACCGCGAGCACGCAGCGCGTCGCGAATGCCCTGCAACGCACCACCCAGACCGGGGTCGATCGAGATCGTGACACTCCCGACGGCGCCGGTAACGCCGAGGATGAGGCCCTGGGCCGGCGAGCCGGAGCGCGCAACCAGATTGCCGCCAATGCCGGTCATCGCCACGCCGTTGAGAATGCCCGCTGCGGCCGTGCCGCCCGAAGCTGGGACCACATCGATAATTGTGTACACGCCCGGCTTCACGCTGCCGATCGCGCTTTTGATGGTCACGAAGGCGCTGGAGCTGTGCTGGCCCGGATTGAACAAGGCTTCGACACCGTCCGGGTCGTTCGCGAGAGCCTGCTGGAGCTGCGCCATGTTGACGCCCAGCGTTCCATCGCGGTTCGTGCGAACGCCGATCTCGGCAAGAGTTTTGGGGCCGCTCCCCTGACTGACCAGCGCCATCGACGACAGTTGCGAAAGCTGGCGTTGCATCTCCCGCAGGCCAATATCGCCACGCAGCGCGCCACCGGCACTGTCGACGACACCTTTGGTGAAAGTCGACGCCTTCGTCGCTTCCGCGATCATCGTCATCAACTCGTTATACGCGGCGACAAAATCCTGCACTGCCTGGCCGATGGCCGCCGTTGGACGGGACACGCCCATCGCAACCGTTTGGCCGGGCGCCGCGCGCGTAAGATCGATCTGCACGCCGTCGATCAGGTCGTTGAAGCTGTTGGTCGCACGGCGCACCTGGACACCGTCAACCACGACGATCGCATCCTGCGCGGTCTGCGCCTGCGTCATGCCACCCGTTACCGAGGGGCCGAAGGCAAAGCGTTCCAGACCGCTGCTGGTGCCGCCGGGTACGGACAGGCTGAAGGCGTTGGCTTCGCCCGTCGCGCCCTTGACCACCAGCCGCGCGCCATCGACACCGGTCACCACGTTTGCAGTGACGCCCGCGCCGCTCGCGCTGATCGCGCGGGCCAGCCCGTCGAGACTGTCGTTGCTCTCGTCGATCGTGACCACAAAATTGCCATTGGCGGTGGTGATCGTCAGTTCGCCATGCCCGACCGAATCGGCGCGATTGGCGAACGAAACGGATGATACCGTCTGAGCCTGCGCGAGCTGAACGACTTCGACCGACGCGGAGAGTTCACCCAGCCGCGCACCGGGCGTTGCGGTCGCGGTGAAGATGCCGCTGTCGGACAGGGTGGGCTGGCTGAAAAGAGATCCGCCGGAAATCAGGCCGGAAAGGGCCACGGCGAAAGAGTCGATCGCATTGCTGATCGAGGCAAGGGTCGAAACCTTGGCCGCATTGGCTTCCTCGCGCTTCGCGAGGAGCGCTTCCTTGGGCCCTTTGGCTGCGGCGGCGAGGTCCGTGACCATCGATTTGATGTCGAGGCCTGAACCGATGCCGAGCGCGTAGCTGATCGAGGAAGTGCTCATGTCCGAAGCGTCCTTGCCGTTCATAAGGAAAGAACGGCTGCGGCGACGGATTCTTTAGGACGAAACAGTCCGGAAATTCAGCTTTTCAGCATGTGGAGGGTGCTGCGGTCGATCCGGGTCTGCGCGCGCAGCGAACGGCCGGGGTCGGAGCGCATCCGGCCAGCCATTTCGGCGCCGTCCTGGGCGGCATTAGAACGTTCCACGCGCAATTCGCGCGCAAGTTCGTCGACCCAGGGTTCGACGGGAACGCCGATGCGATTCGCCATCGTCAGGAGGCGTTCGACTTCCTCCAGCGTGAATCGCCGATGTCGTCCCGTATCGCTCACCCCACCGCCTTTCGAGTTTCTTGCGCACTCGATAACGGCAACGGACACCGTTTCTTAAGCCTCCACGCGCCCTTCCGTGTCGAAGCGCATTTCGGGCGGCAGTTCGATCGGCGGCTGCCGGTTGCCCGCCGCCAGCATAGCATCAAGGTTGAAGACGAAGGCCAGCACGGTCGCCACCGCCATGTACAGATCCTCGCGGATGATCTGGCCGGGCTGGCTGGTGTAATAGAGGGCACGGGTGAGCTGCGGATAGCTCAGCATCGGCACCTCATGTTCGCCCGCCAGCTCGCGGATCGCCTCGGCGGTGACGCCCCGGCCCTTGGCAACCACGACCGGCGCGAAATCCACGCCCTGACGGTAGCGCAGGGCCACGGCGAAGTGGGTTGGGTTGGTCAGCACCACGGTCGCTTCGGTCATTGCGCCGCGCATCGAATTTCGCGCGGTTTCGAGCTGACGCCGGCGAATCGCGGCGCGCACCTCCGGGGAACCTTCGGACTGCTTGTGCTCTTCCTTCGTTTCCTGACGCGTCATCTTCAGCCGCTGGAAGCGCTGATACATCTGTGCCGGCACGTCGATGCCCGCAATCACCGCAAGCGCCATGCCCATGACGAGCACGGCGATAATGAAGATGCCGCCAATGTCAGATAGCGCCGGCCGGATATCCTGCGACGTCAGTCCGACCATTGTCGGCAGGTTGCTGGTGATCACCCAAATGGCGACCGTACCGAGAAGCAGCACCTTGGCGATCGATTTGCCGAGCTCGATCAGCCCCTGCATCCCGAATATCCGCTTCATACCGTTGATCGGATTGAGCTTGTTGCCCTTGAAGCCGAGCGCCTTGGCACGGAATCCGAAAGAGCCGAGCAGGGCGGGCGTACCAATCGCGGCGAGCAGGGTGATCCCGAACAGCGCCAATAGCGGCAGTGCCACGATGGCGAGCAGCCGGTAGGCCGCGCTGCCCGGATCGAAATTGCGGATATCGGAGACGTCGAAACTCAGGGCATCGACGATCATTACCTCCAGCGCGCCGATCAGCATAGGCCCGGTCAGCGCAATCCAGACCGCGCCGCCAATCACGACCAGAGCGGTGCCGAGTTCGCGCGACTGGAGGACATCGCCCTTCTCGGCGGCATCGCGACGCCGCTTCGGAGTCGGGGCTTCTGTCTTCTGGTCCTTGTCCGCATTCTCGGACATGACTCAGCCTCCCATCGCCAGCAGCCGCGATTGCTCGAGACCGAGCCGTATCGCGCCGACTATGCCTTCGCCGAGCACCGGCGCGGCGACAGCAAGCAGCACGACGCCCGAGAGAAGAGCAGCGGGGAAACCGACCGCGAACAGGTTGAGCTGCGGCGCCGAGCGCGCCAGCACGCCCATCATGATCTGGACCAGCACGATCGCGAAGGCGACCGGCAGCGCGATCGACAGGCCGGCGGAAAAGAGCACGCTGCCGAAGAAAACGAGGCCGCGGATGCTCTCCGCGCTCATCCACGCATCGCCGGGCGGCAGCGCGCGATAGCTTTCGACGATCGTCACCGCGAGCGCGAGATGGCCATCGATTGCGAGAAACAGCAGGGTCGCGACGATCGACAGGAACTGGCCGACGACGGGATTCTGCTGGCCGCTCGCCGGATCCATCATCGCGGCGAAGCCGAGGCCCATTGCATTGCCGATCACTTCCCCCGCCACGACCGCAGCGGCGAAGCCGATCTGCACGGCGAAGCCGATGGCGAGCCCGGCCATGATCTCACCGGCGATCAGCAACACGCCTTCGAACGAGGCGAGGCCATCCGCTGGCAGGGTGAACTGAGTGGCGCCGAGCGCGGGTATGCCGAGCGCGAGCGCGATGATCAGACGCAGCTGGACCGGCACGGCCGGCGCGCCGAAGATCGGCGCGGCCAGCATTGCGGCACCCGGCCGCAGCATCGCGACCATCCAGAGCCACAACTGCGCCTCGACGGCGGCGAACGCCGTCGGCATCATCGCGTCAGCTCAGGAATACGCGAGAAGATGTCCTGCGTGAAATCGGCGATCAGCATCAGGATCGCCCCACCGAATATGGCGAGGCAAATTCCCACCACGATGAGCTTCGGCACGAAGGTCAAAGTCTGTTCGTTGATCGACGTGGCGGCCTGAAACATGCCGAGGATGAGACCGCAGACCAGGGCGGGAATCAGGATCGGCGCGGCCGCGAGAGCCAGAATCCACAACGCCTGCTGGGCGACACCGATGAAATAGGCCGAGCTGTCCATGTCATCCCCCCGCGAAGGATGCGGCGAGCGACCCCATGGTGAGCGCCCATCCGTCGACGAGGACGAACAACAGCAATTTGAACGGCATCGACACGATGGTCGGTGAGAGCATCATCATGCCCAGCGACATCAAGGTCGACGAGACGACCAGATCGATGATCAGGAAGGGCAGAAAGATCAGGAAACCGATCTGGAAGGCGGTCTTCAATTCGCTGGTGACGAAGGCCGGCAGCAGAATCGAGAAGGGCACCGCCTGCGGCGATTCGAACCGCTCGACGCCGGCCAGTTCGGCGAACAGCCGGAGATCGGTTTCGCGCGTCTGGTTCATCATGAAGCCATGCAGTACCGTGCCGGAGCGCGACACCGCCTCCTCGATGCTGATCTCGCCCGCGCCATAAGGCGTGTAGGCGATCTCGTTGACCTGATCGACCACGGGCCGCATCACGAACAGCGAGAGGAAGAGGGCAAGGCCGACAAGCACCTGGTTCGGCGGGGTCTGCTGAAGTCCGATCGCGGTGCGCAGGATCGACAACACGATGATGATACGGGTGAAGCTGGTCATCATGAGCAGGATCGACGGCAGCACCGTCAACAAGCTCATCAGCAGCAGAATCTGCAAGCTGAGCGAGAGCGGGCGTCCGTCGCCGGCAACTTCGCCGAGCGCGCGATCCAGCGCACCGGGCTGCCCGCCCGTTTGTGCGAAAGCAGGCGCCGCCGCGAACAACGCCGCCGCAACCATCAAGAAGATCAGGAAGATGGTGCCGGCACGCCGGACCCGGAGCAGCGCCTCAGCCATCGGTCCGGGGCTCCCCGCCACTTTCGGAGATGAGCTGCACGCCATTGCGTGAAACGGCAATCAGGAGATTCTTCCCGCCAAACTCGACGACGGCGAGCCGGCCGGTGGCGCCGAGCGGCACCGCGTCGACCAGCTTCACCAGCCGTTCGCGCTGGCCCACCGCCATGCCGGGCTGGAGCTTGCGCCATAGGTAAAGCGCGCCGTAAGCCAATCCCGCAACCAACGGAATCAGGATGACGAGCTTCAGGATATAGGCCGTCATCATTTCCGGCGCTCATCACCCGGGCCGAGCGCTTCGAGCGCAACGACTTCGACCACACGAATGCCAAAGCGGCCGTTAACAGTCACGACCTCGCCCTTGGCGATCAAGGTGCCATTGGCCATGATGTCGAGCAGCTCGTGGCTCTGCCGGTCAAGCTCGACGACGCTGCCTTCGGCCAGGTCCATCAGCTCGGAAAGCTTCAGCGCGGTGCTGCCGACCTCGACCGAGAGCCGGACGGGGATGTCCGCGAGCAGGCCGTAATTCCGGCGCCCCAGCGCCTCGTCCAGCGGGCTGGCCTCGACGATGTCCTGGGCTTCCTTCACGACACAAACCTCCTCTGTTCGACTTTTTCGATCTTGAGCGCGGCGCGCCCGTCATGTTCGCCGATCGTGCCGATGGCGAAGCGCCGGCCCTCGACGATGAGGGGCACATGCGCCGGCAGGCTGACCGGAATGACATCGCCGGCGCGCAACTGCATCAGCTCCGACAACGGCAGCTCGGGGCGCGCCAGCACGGTGCGCGCCTGGATGCGAACCTCGCCGACGGCGGCGTTCATCCGGCGGCGCCAGTCGCCACCGGTAAGGCCAGCTTCGTCGGTGGGCTTGGCGACGAGCATATGCTCGAGCGAACGCAGGCCCGACACGGGATAAAGGATTTCGATCGTCGCCGGCAGCTCGGGCCAGGACGAGATGGTGAATTGCGAAACTGCCACCGCTTCTTCCGGCTTGGCGAGCGCGGCGAAGCCGGCATGGGTCTCGCGCGAACGGAATTGCGGCTGGACCGGTACGAGCTCCGACCAGACCTGACCGAGCGCCGCGGCGAGCGCGTCTGCGATACGGACGGTCAAGCTTTCCTCGGTGGGCGTGAATTCGCGCATCCGGCGAGTCGGCGCATCGCCGGAACCGCCATAATACGCATCGACGAGACGCGCGACGAACTCCGGTTCCAGCCGGATCATGATCGCGCCCTTCATCGGCTTGAAGCCGTACAGGCTGAGGCTGGTGAACTCGTTCTGCTCGGCCTGCCAATCGGCATAGCCGCGCACCACGGTCGGCTCGACCGTCACTTGCGACTTAACCCGCGAGAAACCCTCGACCAGATCCCGCACGCGGCGGACCATCCGTTCGTTCAGCCTATCGACGGCCGGCAACACCGCCATCGGGCGACCGGCCTCACCCCCGAACGGAAAGGGACGGGCCGAACCCGGCGGCACGTCGCCGCCGGGCTCGCCATCGCGGGCTCCGCTCATGAGGGCCGATATTTCTTCGCCCGAAAGGGTGGGTTTGTCGGTCATTGCGTGACGAAACTCGTGAAGTACACGTCGTCTATGCCGCCGAAACCTTCCCGATTGGTTAACACGTTGTTTATCGCGTTTCGCAACTCCTCCTTAAGCGCCTGCTTCCCGGCAGCGGTGGAGATCACGATCGGGTCCTGCTCCGACAGGGCCATCAAGATGGCGGACCTTACGGCCATGTCGTGGGCGGCGAGCCTCTGCCCGACCCGCTCGTCATAATAAGTGGAAACGCCAAGACCGATCTGCACGAAGGAATCGCCGCCGCGCATGTTCGAGGTGAAGGCGCCTTCCATCGGGATGTATGTCGCCTTGAAGATACGCGGGTCAGCCCGGCCATTGCGCGCCTGCTCGCGCGCCTCCGGCGAAGCGGTCACGCCATCGCGCAACACCAGCTTTGGCTGGTTAGGATCCTCGCCGCCGCTCTGGCCGCCGCCGAATATCGAGCCGTTCATGGCATAAAGGCCGCCCGCCGCGCCGCCGCCGCCAATCACGATCAACAGCAGCAGCAGGACGATCAGCTTCTTGAATTTACCACCCTTCTTCTTGGCGGGCGCATCGACTGTGGTGGGAGTGTCGCTCATTTTCGCCTCCTTCAGGCGTAACGGTCAGAACTGGCGCGATCGGAAACGACCATAGGTGCGGCATCGATGTCCGCGCCGCGCGCGGTGCGAATGATGGCCGGCTGGCGTTCGTCCTCCTGACGTCGGGAATCACCCGACGCCTGATGTCCCGTGCCGGCAAGATCGACTTCGGCATGGGCGATGCGAACGCCCTGCGCGCGCGCCTCCTGCATCAGCCGGGGCTGGGCATCGGCGATGATCGCGCGGGCGGCTTCGGTTTCGGCGGTGAGACGCACGGTCATGCCCTGATCGCCCTGCGTCAGCTCGACGCGCAAATGACCGAGCGTCTGCGGATGCAGCTTGAAGCGCAACGGCACCTCGCCCGAACCCGAGCGGGCGATATCGCGCGAGAGCCGGTCCAGCCATTCGCTTTCCCGAGCGAGGTCGAGTTCGCGCTCTACGGCCTGCTCCGCCGGCTGCGGCACAGGCGTCGAAGCGCGTGTCATAGCCGCGGACGACACCGACGGTTCGATCACGGCCGCCACGGCGGTCGGCACAAGCGCCGGCTGGGCCGGAGCCTGGATCGCCGGACCCTGCGCAACCGGCGCGGACGGCCCCGCCTTCATCGCGGGCGAGACGCTTTCTTTCACAGTTTCAATCCGCGATTCGATCGGCGCGCGGGCGGGAGCAGCGGGCGATCTGTCCGTCGCTTGACCCGCCTGCGCCCGGATTACCGCCTTCAGTGCGGCCTTGACAGGGGCGGGCATATCGGGCGCTTCGCTGTCGGAAACGCCCACGTCCTTGCTTGCCAAAATCGCGGGGGATGCCGGCAGACGCGGCGAAGCGCCGGAAGCGTCAGGCGCATCGGCGTCGCCCTCAGCTGGTGCCGCCAACGGAGATGCCGACGGAACGGACGTCGACCCCACAGGCGTCGATCCCGCCGCCGGGACAGGCGCCGCGACGACCGTGGCGACGACCGGATAAGTGTTCTGCGCCTGCAGGATCGGAATGAAGTCCGCAGCAGCCGTAAAGGCGAACGTGGCAGCGTCCTTGTTCCCATCCTCGCCGCTGTCCTTTTCCCCATCACGTCCTTCACCGGTTTGCGGCGCGGCCGCTTCGGCCTCGGGCGTCGCGGGCCGGATCTCGGCGTCGATGGCCGGCATCACATCGCCGCCCGTCGCGCCGGGGCCGTCGAGGATAGTCTCTGCCGGCGGCACGATCGACAGCAGACTGGAAAAAACGTCGCCGCCCTCGCCTTCCACGGGCACAGGTGCGCCGGGCGTGGCAGGCGAGAGAGCAATACGCATGTTCGGAGCCGATGCCATCACTCCTGATCTCCCTGATTGGTGCGGCCGGACCGGCGCGCATTCTGCTGCAGCCGGCGCTCGGCCAGCTCTTCGGCCAGGCCGATCGCGGCCTGTTCCAGTTTCTCGGCACTCTCCTGATCGCGGCGCGCGGAATGCTGCTCGCCCATCAGCGAGGCAGCGAGCGCACGCGCCGATTCGATGGATGGTGCAAGACCGTGCTGCGCGGCATCGAGCCGCATCGCCAGTTCGCCCAGTCGGGCCAGCGCGGCGCCAGTGGTCGGTCCTTCCGTCGGCCGCAGATCGCCGCGCATGCGCGCCAGGCGCGCCGCGTTCATCTCCAGCATCGCAACGCGCTCGGCCGCCTCGGCCGCCGCACTGGCGGCAAGGCCGTGCTGGATCTTGCGCACCCGGACAATGCGCTGACGCTGGCGGACGAGCCCGTTCATGCGCCCATCATCCCGGTCAGCGCCGCGACGGAATCAGCGAAGAGCGCGCGCTCGCCCGGCGCCTGGCGCAGGAAATCGAGGATCTCGGGACGACGCAGGATCGATTCGTCGATTAGCGGATCACCGCCGGCCGCATAGGCACCCATCAGGATGAGATCGCGATTTTCCTCATAGGCCGACCAGAGGCGGCGCAGAGCCTTGGCGGCCATCGCATGGTCCGGTTCGATGATATCGGCCATCACGCGGCTCAGCGAGCGACCGACATCGATCGCCGGATAGACGCCCTGCTCGGCCAGCGAGCGCGACAGGATGATATGCCCGTCGACGATCGCGCGGGCGGCATCGACGATCGGATCGTTGGTATCATCGCCGTCGGCGAGCACGGTGTAGAGTGCAGTGATCGAGCCGCCGCTATGAGCGTCCGCGCCGGCCCGCTCGACCAGCTTGGGAATGAGACCGAGCGCGGAAGGCGGATAGCCTTTCACCGTCGGCGGCTCGCCCAGCGACAGGCCGATCTCGCGCTGGGCATGGGCGACACGGGTCAGGCTGTCGATCAGCAGCAGCACCTTCAGACCGCGGGCACGGAAATCCTCGGCGATGGCGGTGGCGCGCATCGCTGCGCGCAGGCGCAGCAGCGGCGCGTGATCCGCCGGCACGGCGACGACCACCGCCTTGCGACGGACCTCGGGCGGCAATTTGGTGGCGAGGAAATCGCTGACTTCGCGCGAGCGTTCGCCGATCAGGCCGACAACGATCACGTCGGCATCCGCACCGGCGATCATCTGTCCCATCAGGACCGATTTGCCGACGCCGGAGCCGGCGACGATGGCGATGCGCTGGCCGACGCCGGCGGTCAGCAGCGCGTTCACGGCGCGCACGCCGGTGTCGAACGGCGCGGTGACGCGGGCGCGATCGAGCGGGTTGCCGCGCCGGCCGGCGAGCGGCCATTTGTCCGTCGCCGCGATTGGGCCCAGACCATCCAGCGGTTGACCCAGCCCATCGACGATGCGGCCGAGCAGCGAGGGACCGACTTCGACCATGGATGAGCTCGCGTCCGGCTCCACTCGCGCGCCATTGGCATGGGCGGCATCGCCGTCCAGAGCCATCAGCAAGGTGCGATCACCGCGAAAGCCGACAACCTCCGCGCGCGCGACATGATTGTCGGCCGCGACAATCCGCGCGCCCGAGCCGACCGGCCGCTTGAAGCCAGTCGCTTCCAGCATCAGCCCGTCATAGGCGGCAAGCCGGCCGACATGGCGCGGTCCCTCGTCAGCACTTCGCACCCGCCCAAGCAGGTTGCGTGCCTCGGTCATCAGCGCGCTCATTGTGGGGCCGCCATCTTGTCGAGTGCAGCGCGCAGGCGTTCCAGGCGAATTTCCGGACCGTCCTCGATCCAGCCATGCCCGGTTTCCAGTACCAGCGTACCGCGCGGAAGCGAGGGGTCGCCTTCGAGCGCCAGATCGAGATCGGCGGACTCCAGATAGAGAATGTCGTCGGGATGGACCCGCAGTTTCGATGGTTCGACATTCTCGCCGATCAGCGCCGCAGCGGCCTTGGCACGAGCAAGCAGACGATTGGCGTCGACCTCCACCTCGCCGACCACTTCGCGGACGAGGCGGTCGACCGTCTCGGCGAGCAACAAAGCAAGCGCATTGGTCGGCTCCGGCTTCAGCACTTCCAGCGAACCGACCAGGCGGGCCAAAGCGTCGCGTTCTGCAGCAACCTCCGCCTCGACGGTGCGCCGGCCTTCGGCCAGGCCCTGTTCGTAGGCATCAGAGCGCGCGCGCAGGCGCTCCTGCTCCGGCGTCATTGGTGGCGTATCGATATTGACACGTGAATCCGGGCCATTCTCCGAGCCGCGCGCGCGGAACCCCGCATTGACCCGGTGAAGCACGAAACTGCCCAGGCTGGTCGGCTCGTCATTGGCGGCGACGCCGCTGTCCCGCATCAACCTAGACATAATCGTCACCCCGACCCGCGAGCATGATCGTACCGGCGTCGGACAGGCGCCGCGCGGTGGACAGCACTTCCTTCTGTGCCTCGTGCACTTCGGCGAGGCGCATCGGACCGCGCTCGGCCATCTCGTCGCGGATCGAATCCGCGGCGCGGCCGGACATGCAGCCCAGCATCTTCTCGCGCAGCTTCTCGTCCGCACCCTTGAGCGCCACGACAAGGATCTCGCTTTCGACATTGCGCAGCAGGATGCCGAGATTCTTCTCGTCCAGCTCGTTGAGATTCTCGAAGATGAACATCTCGTCCTCGATCCGGGCGGCGAGCTGGCGATCGACCTTGCCGAGCGTACGGATGATGCGCTGATCGGAGCCGGGGCGCAGATTGTTCATGATCTTTGCCGCTTCGCTGGCGCCGCCGCGGATCGTCGCGGGCGAGGAGGAGACCCGCGCGACTTCGCGCACCAGGATCTTCTCCAATTCCTCCATCGCCTCGGCGGTTACTGCCTCCAGCTTGGCTATGCGGTAGACGATATCGGGCTGCTGCTCGGCCGGCAGAAGCTGGAGCACGTCGGCGGCGATCGGCGGCTCGAGATGCGCGAGCACCACAGCGGCGATCTGCGGATGTTCATATTCGACCAGGGCCGCGATCGTCTTCGCGTCCATCCAGCGCAGCGCGTCGAGCGCACGGCTACGCGTCGGCGGCGTGATCCGGGCGAGCACATTCTCGGCACGCTCGGCACCCAGCGCATGCTCCATCACCGCGCGGATGCGCGGCGCGGCACCGAAGCCGATCGTGGTGCGTGCCTTGGCGCGGCCCATGAAGGTGTTGAAGACCTGCTCAACCTCGTTTTCCGAAACATCGGCGACGTCGAACATCGCGCTGCCCAGATGCTGCACCTCATGCGGCTCCAGGTGACTCAAAATTTCGGCAGCCTCGGCATCGCCCAACATCATCAGCAGGATCGCAGCGGCTTCACTGCCGCTCGGCTCAGCGATGTTGGCGGAGGGGGCGGCTTCCATGACAGGGTCCATAGTTCAGGCCTCCTTGCCGCCGTCGGCGCGGATGAGATCGCGCACCACCAAGGCGGCACGGGCGGGGTCCTGGCGGACGAAGGTGCGGATCAAAGTCGCGCGCGTCTCATAGTCGCGCGAGGATTCGATCATCTCCAGAGAGACCTTCATGTCGTTATCGGCACGCGCGCGGTCGGCGAGCGCGGTCGCGATCTCGCCGCCCATCTGGCTGCGCTCCGTGCGCCGGGTCTCGGCGCGTGCCGCCAGGGCGGCCGTCGTCTTCTTCATCATCGGCCGGCCGATACCGAACACGACGATCAGGGCGACGATGATCGCGGTGGCGTTACGGGTCAGCGGCGAGGACCAGACCGTCTCCGCAGTCTCCATCCAGCCGGCCGCAGCTTCCTCGTTGGTCGCGAAGCTCCGGGCGGAGAGCGCGACCACGTCGCCACGCTGCTGATCGAAGCCGACCGCGCCCTTCACCAACTCTTCCAGCGACTGGATCTCCTGCTGGCTGCGCGGACGCGCGCCTTCCGGGTTGCGCAGGGCAACCGCGACGGTCAGCCGCTTGACCACACCAGTCTGCTGGCGCGTAACCGAGACTTCACGCCCAACGGCGAAGCTGCGGTTGTAATTCTCGGTACGGCGACCATTGGCGACGGCGGCAGCCCCAGCCTCGCCCTCGGCGGGCTGCGGCGTGATCGCGCCACCCGGCGCGGCCGCGACCTCCGAAGCGGGCGGCGGCTCGTTGGAGAGCGCACCCGGAATGCCGCCCGGCGCACCGGCACCGCTCGTATCGGTCGAAAGCTGACCTTCTTCGCTGCGCAGCGCGCGTGCATCGGCCGGGAAGCCTTCGCGGGTCGACTGAACCTCGGAGAAGTCCATTTCGGCATGGACCTCGGTAGTGAAATTGTCGGCGCCGACAATTGGGGTCAGCAAAGTGGTGATCGCCCGGCGATAGCGGTCCTCGATCGCATTCTGCACCGCGATCTGGCGCTCGGCAGCAGCGCCCTCACCGCCACTACGCGACAGCAAGCGGCCGTTCTGGTCGACCACGGAAACGCCGTCCGGCGACAGGCCGGGGACCGACGACGCGACGAGGTGGACGATCGCCTGCACCTGGGAATCACCGATGGAGGCGCCCGGATAGAGCGACAGCATCACCGAGGCCGCCGGCTCCGCGCGATTGCGGACGAAGACGCTGGGCGCTTCCAAGGCAAGCAGGACGCGCGCCGACTGGACCGCATCGATATTCTCGATCGTGCGCGCCAGATCGAGTTCGCGCGCGGAGCGGATACGTTCCGATTCCACGGCGCGGCTGGAGCCGAGCGGCATGCCGGTGATCACCTCGCTGCCGTCCTGGCCACCGCGCGGCAACCCGCGCGCTGCCAGCAACATGCGAGCGCGATGATAATCGTCTTCCGAAACTGTGATTGCACCCGTCGAGCGATCAATAGAATTGGCCACGCCGCCGCTGTTGAGCGTTTCGACCACCGCCGCCTTCTCCTCATCGGAAAGCCCGGCGAAGAGGGTACGGCTGGGCGCGGCGCTGACCATCATCCAGATGATCGCGGCGATCGCGACCAACACCAGGAAGCCGAGCAGCGGCAGGCTTTTGGCTACCGCCGGCTGGGCCAGCAGGTTGCGGGCGTTCTGCACCACGCCGTTCAGCGGGTTCGCCACCGCGGGCGCGGCGGGCGTCAGCGGACGGGCGGGGCTCAGGGCCAGATCGTTTGCGGTCGTATCGCTCATATTACACCGGCATGCTCATGATGTCTTTGTAAGCGGTCAGGAGACGGTTCCTGACCTGAAGGGTCGCCTCGAAGCCGATCGACGCCTGCTGGCGGGCCAGCATCACCGCGGCGATGTCCGTGGTCTCGCCACGCTCATAGGCTTCGGTGATCGCCGAGGACTGCGACTGCATCTCGTTGACGCGGGAGACGGCGCTGCGCAGCGCATCGCCGAAACCGCCGGCCGCGGGAGCGCCGCCCGCCTCGGTCGCGCCACTCGCTCCGCCGATGCCGGCGGCACGCTGCAACGCGCTGTTCTGTTCGAGAATGGCGGATCGCAGCGCCATCAGTCGACTGGCTTCGATGGACATCTCATCTGCTCCTAAGCGGCCACGGCGCGCATTTCGGCGAGCCGGTAGCGAAGGGTTCGTTCACTGATGCCAAGACGGCGCGCGGCATGGAGGCGATGGCCTCCGACTTCATCGAGCGCAGCGCGGATCGCGTCCGCCTCAGCGGAACGGGCGGCGTCCTCGAGCGACAGTGCGGTAGCCGGCCGCGCGACGGCGGCGCGGTCGATAATCAGGTCGGGCGCATGGATACGCTCGCCGGCGTGCAGCAGCAGCGCTCGCTGAATAACATTTTCCAGCTCACGGCAATTGCCGGGCCAGACATGGTTCATCAGCCGGTCCATCGCAGCAGCGGTCGGAAAGGGCATGACCATACCGGCCGGGCAATGGCGCACCAACATGGAGGCGGCGATCGCGCGAATGTCGAGCCGACGTGCACGTAGCGGCTTCAGGTTCACCGGAACAACGTTGAGCCGCCAGTAGAGATCGGCGCGGAAGCGTCCGGCCTCCACCTCGGCAGCGAGATCGCGATTGGCGCAGGCGATGACCCGCACATCGATCGGCTCGGGCCGGACGGCGCCGACCGGAAGAATTTCACGCTCCTGCAGCGCGCGCAACAGCTTGGCCTGGAGCGGCAGCGGGATCTCAGCGATCTCGTCGAGCAACAAGGTGCCACCATCGGCGGCGCGGAACAGCCCCTCGCCGTCGCCGCTGGCACCGGTGAAGCTGCCCTTGCGATGGCCGAACAGGATCGCTTCCAGCATCGTTTCGGGAAGTGCGGCACAGTTGACGGCGGTGAACGGACCGTTCGCACGCGGCGAGGCAGCGTGGATGTAGCGTGCCATGCCTTCCTTGCCTGTGCCGGTCTCGCCCAGCAGCAGCACCGAAGCGTCGCTAACTGCGATCCGTTCGGCGAATTCGAGGGTGCGAGCGCTGTCCGGTTCGCCGCAGGCGGGACGATAGGGCGGACGGACCAGTTCAGCGGCGAGGGCGTTGCCGAAGGCGAGATCGTCCTGACCAAAGGACAAACGGACCGGGGAAACATCGGTAGCGGGGATCAACACCGCCGCGGCGCCGAAATCGAGGATCAGATCGCCCGGCTTTGCACTATCGGCGTCCGCCGGCGCGCGAATGGCCGGCCCATCGCTCCAGGTCACGTCCGGGGCGAAGCGCGCGACGGCGAAGCCCGCGCCCGCCAGCCATGCGGCCAGCGTGGGATTCGCCTTCGCAACCGTCTCGCTTATTCCGATCATCAACCGCCCCCGGATTAGGTCAGCCAAATGAAAGCAAGCAGTGTGCCAATTTCATCCGCCAGAGAGCACGGGCTAGGCAATTACACGGTGCAGCTGCGCAGCGTCAGCGGACCGACAGGTTCGGCGTCGAAAATCCGACGCTGAAAAAATGCGATTAAAGCCCCGGCGCGGCCGGCCGTTACTGCAATCGTGGCACGCTAGGGCAGCGACCCCGGCAGCCTCGAATGAGCGGGAAAGGAACCGACAATGACCGTTATCAACACCAACACTGCCGCCCTGCGCGCGCAGAATGGCAGCCGGGTCGCGAATCAGGCCCTCCAGGTTGCGATGGAGCGTTTGTCCACCGGCAAGCGCATCAACACTTCTAAGGACGACGCCGCCGGCCTCGCCATCGCCAGCTCCATGACCTCGCAGATCCGCGGCATGAGCCAGGCGATCCGCAACGCCAATGACGGCATCTCGATGGCGCAGACCGCCGAGGGCGCGCTGGCCGAAGTGACCAACATGCTGCAGCGCATCCGCGAACTTTCCGTGCAGAGCGCCAGCGGCACCTATTCCGACGACGACCGTGCCAACCTGCAGGTCGAAGTCGACGCGCTGCTTACGCAGATCGACGACATCGTCAACAACTCCAAGTTCAACGGCGTCGAGCTGTTCGGCTCGGGCGCGGCCACGATCACGGTCCAGGTCGGCGCCAATGCCGGCGAGACGGTGGACATCGAACTCGAGGCGCTGAGCCTCGGCGTCGACAGCATCGACATCAGCGATGCGGGCGATGCGTCCGACGCGCTGGAGACGCTGGACGATGCGCTGACCACGGTCGCCGAGCTGCGCGCCAAGCTGGGCGCGGGTCAGAGCCGGCTGGAGTCGGTGGTCAACAACCTGACCAACAACGTCACCAACCTGTCCGACGCGCGGTCGCGGATCGAAGACGCCGATTTCTCGGCCGAGACGACCAACCTCGCCAAGGCGCAAATTCTGAGCCAGGCGGCAACCGCCATGCTGGCTCAGGCCAATCAGAGCCAGTCCAACGTGCTGAGCCTGCTCCGCTAAGCAAATCTGCGAGTGGAGGAAAGCCGGAGGCCGGGGCGGGAAACCGCTCCGGCCTCTCATCTTTTGTACAAAACGATCAGGCGGCCGCGCGCTGGGCTATGGCGCCGGCCACGCGCAGGCGGGGACGAAACACAACAGCCAGCACATGAGGTGCGGTCACACCAGCCGGCGGCGGCGCGAACAGCAGCGCTTCCGCCGAGCAACGGTAGAAGCCAGCCCCCTCCTCCGTCATGCCTTCGTACATGATCTGCGCCTCGACCGCGCGCAACTGCAGCTCGCGAGCCTCCGAGCTGAAAGCCGCAACAGGGTGGAAGGCGCATTCTTCGATCTCGACCCAGTCGCACAGCGCGCCGAAATGGACGCCGACCGAAAAGCGGCCGGCGCCGACGGGGATGGTGGCGAGATAGAAGCCGTCATGCGTCGCGTGCGCCTGCACCTCGATCGCCACCTGCCCGCGCGCATCGGCCAGCATGACCGGCAGCGTCAGGGAGGAACTCTGGAAATCGGAATTCCGCAAATCCAGCCCGAAACGATTGGCGCTGAACAGCGACAGGTTGAGCGGCAGACCATGCGGCTGAATCTCCGCCGCAAGATACATGCGCTCGGCCCCGTTCAGGTAGAACAGGCCGCGCCGACGCAGGCCGTGCGCGGATTCGTCGAGATCGAGCATCCGGACCATGTCGTCCGTGCCCATGTTCACGTCATGCTCGAATGCCTCGAACAACGCCACCTCTTCGCTGCTCGGCATGAAGAGCAAGCGTGCGAGAATGCCGGCCGCCATATGGCGGTGGCAATCGGCATCGTCAGACGCAGGCTGTATGTGGATGCCGGCATCGGCCCGCCCGGCGAAAGCGACGCAGGCCTGCTGGATGCGATCGCGCATATTGCTTTGCGCGCCCTTTACGCCGGCGCCCTTGCGGACCGGCTTTCCCGATGTCTCATAGTCGACCACAGAGCCCTGCGAGACTGTGCACATTTGCTCGATCGCCGCGATCGGTCCCGAAAGCGCGTGCAGCGCACGCAGATCATAATGCCGGGCGTCGAGAAAGCCCTTCTTGTCGAACCCGGTCAGGGCTTCTTCGCGCAGCAACAGATAGCGGCCTGCAATCGCGAGATCGAAACGCTGGGCGAAAGCGTCGAGATGGTTCTGGACAGTGCCATTATAGCCCAGATCCACGAACATCACCGCATCGCCGCGCTCAACCCCGGCTGCCGCGAGATGCGCGAACAACCGATCGGAGAAGAGCCCGGCACGCTTCACGACCTTGCCCAGCATCGCGGGCGCGAGCACCGCCTTGGTAAAGCCGGCCTGACCGCCCTTGCCCAACGTCCGCGCCTCGTCGCGTGTGAGACCGAGCTGGCGGGCCAGCATATCGGTCCGTTCGTGGCGCGACTGCGCAGCGAGATAGGCCCGCACTGCCGCTTCGTCGGTGAAGCCGGCGCGCCGCGCCGTGAACCGGCTGATCTCCGCGCAGGCGGCGTCTTCGCCAGTCACGGTATCGAACACGCGCTTCGGGAGGTGGCCGTCGCGCAACAGGAAGATGATCTTGACCGGCCGCCCGACGCGCGCGGCCAGTTCATCCGCTTCATCGTGCAGCCAGCCCGCAAAGCCGTGCAGGACAGGGCCCAGTACGTCATGTCCGAGCACCCAGGCGGCATCCACCTCGGTGCGGAGCGATACCGGGGCGCGATGTGGCTGGTAGGCCGGAATGATGGACCGTATGTCGGAATCGAGCACCGACATCGCCGCCGATTCCAGCCGGAGCCGCTGCTCGGCGGCTGCATCGAACTGACGGAAATGGACGGCATGGATACCGAGCGCAGCCGGGGCCCTCAGATCCGCAAGCGCATTGTCGCCGACATGGAGCATCGCCTGCGGCGTCACGCCGAGTTCCGGTAGGACCTTCTCGAACAGCCCCGACGATTTCCCGACACCATAAGCCGAGGAACAGAAGACGCGGTCGATCAGGCCGAGCACAGCATCGCCCGCGGCTGCAGCGATCAGCTCACGCAGTTGATCCTCGCTGAGATAGGTGTCGCTAACGATCACCACTTTCAGGCCCCTCACCTTGGCCGCCTGCATCAGGGCGATGGTGGGCACGAATGCGAAACAGTGTCGCGCCTCGGCGTCCAGTTCGGCACGCACGGCCTCGGCGATCGCGGTTGACGCCGCATTGGGCATTAACGCCGCATAAATCTCTTCGATCGAAACCTCGGTGCTTCTCCGCGCGAACAGCGCGGACTTGCGGGCGGAATCTTCCGCGCGCTTCCGAATCCAGCCGGCGCCGCCGGGAATATCGAGAGCGGCGAACACGTCCTGAGGCGCCTGAACGTTGCGCCAGATCAGCGTGTCGAAACAGTCGAGAGAAAGCACGGAGACGCCGCCCGGAGCGGTATCGAGCAGGGTCGCCAGTTCCGAGGCGGTCGCGATCGTCTTCATGTTCTCAGCTCCAGTCGCTCAGCGCGCCGCGCAGCTTGTCGAGCGCGGCTTTCTTGATCTGGCAGATGCGCGCGGCGCCAACGCCGAGCGTCTGGCCAATCTCCTCGAGATTCATTTCCTCGACGAAATAGAGCTGCAGCACCATTGCGTCGCGCTCCGGCAGGCTGCCGATCGCTCCCGCGATGGCGTCCTTCAACCGATCCCGGTCGATCGCCTCGTCGGCGCGTTCCTCGGCGTCGGCGAACCACATCGAATGATCGGAATAGATTTCGTCGATCGATTCATGATGCACGGCCTGGCTCGCATCGACCAGTTCGCGATAGTCGCCGGCTTCCAGCCCCATCGCTTCGGCCATCTCCGCCTCGTCGGCGGAACGACCAAGGCCGGCTTCCAGCTTCTGGCGCACAGCGGCCAGTTCACGCCGGCGCGCCATAGCGGCTCGGCAGATCGCAGCATGGCGGCGCAGATGATCAATCATCGCGCCACGGATGCGCAGGGTTGCGTAGGTTGCGAAAGCATGGCCGCGATCTTCGAAACTGTTGGCGGCCTCCACCAACGCGACCATGCCGATCTGGACGAGATCCTCGACATCGATGGCCGATGCGACGCGGCCGTGCACATGCCAGGCGATCTTACGGACAAGCGCCATATGGCCGCGCACCAAGGCGTCGGGCGCGGCTTTCGCCTGACGCCGATAGGTCGCGACGCTTTCATGCGGATCGATTAGCGCCATCACCCCGCTCCCATCAGGCACAGGCTGCGCTCCGGCGCGGCGCGGGCGCGCGGCGCCGGCCGCACGAGCTGCCGGGCAATGCGGCCGAACGCCTTGGCGGAAGGCGCGCCGGGAAAGGCGTCGATGCAGCATTTCTTGCGCAGCACCGCCTGGCGCACATAGGGATCGTCCGGAACCGAGCCGGCATAGACCAGTTCGACGTCCAGGAAACGGGTAACCACCGCCTTGAAATGGTCGAACAGTTCGCGCGCGGCGATGTCGTGACGGACCATGTTGGCGAGAATGCGAAAACTCTGGGTGCCGTGGCTGACGGCCAGCGCCTTTACCAGTGCATAGGCGTCGAGAAAGGAGGTCGGCTCCGGCGTCAGCACGATAAGCGGCGCATCAGCTGCCGCCACCAGCGCGAGTCCGGCCGCATCGATACCGCTGCCGGTGTCGATGACGATGTGATCATATTCGCGGACAAAAGGCTCGAGCGCGGCCAAAAGGCGTCCCCGCTCCGCGGACGAAAGGGTCGATCCGCTGCCTGTCCCGCTATGGCCGGGGACGAAGGAGAGGCCACCCGGCCCGGACTGGAGCAGATCCTCCATTCCACAGCGGCCGGCGAGCAGATCGCCGATCGTCCAGCGCGACTCCATGCCCATCAGAATAGCGGCATTGGCAAGGCCCATGTCACAATCGACCAGCATAACCCGCGCGCCCGCCTTGGCCATAGCGACGGCGAGATTGACACTCACATTGGTCTTGCCGACACCGCCCTTGCCGCTGGCGACGGCGATGACCTGGGCACGGCGGGACATATCAAAACTCACAGGGCGGCCTCCGATTCGAGCATGGGCTGTTGGGGTTCGCCGCCGACCACGGCGACGACCTCGACGGGCTTGCCGTCGGGGATTTCGAGAAAGGACAAGACCGGCACATCCGGCAGATGCGGCGCCAACAGCCGCGACAAAGCGCGGCGCGCGATCGGCGATGTGACGACGCAGAAGCGACGGCCTTCGCCGAGCAGCGGACCGGCGACTTCGCCAATCGCCTGGACGATTTTCTGGCCCAGAGCGGGCTCGATGGGGTGGACCGCATCGCGCCCGGCGCGGACCGCCTGAGCAAGCAGGCCTTCCAGCCCGCCGTCCAGCGTGACCACCGGCAACGGCATCTTCACAGGGACGAGGGTCTGCACGATCAACGCACCGATCCGCTGGCGAACCGCCTCGACGAGCTGGATCGGATCGCTTTCCTCGCGAGCCGCGTCGGCGGTCGCCTCGGCGATGCGACGGAAATCCTTGAGCGGCACGCCTTCCGACAGCAAAGCGCGGCAGAGCGCGGCGAGGCCGACCAGGGGCAGCGGCTGCGGCGTCAGATTAGCGGCGAGCTGTGGCGCGCTGTCCTTCAGCGCATCGACCAGCTTCTGCGCCTCGTCCATGCCGAACAGGTCGGCGGCGGCAGCCTGGATGACCTGATTGAGATGGGTGGCGACGACCGTCGAGGGATCGACGACGGTATAGCCGGCCACAACCGCTTCGGCGCGCAGCGACGGCGGGATCCACACGGCATCCAGCCCGAAGGTCGGATCCTTCACCTCGCGGCCATCGATCTTGTCGATGAGGTCGCCGGAATCGAGGGCGAGCAGGTCGTCCGGCCAGATTTCGTCTTCGGCGACGACCACGCCGGAAACGGTGATGCGATAGGTGTTGGGCGCCAGAGCGAGATCGTCGCGCACCCGCACCATCGGCACGACGAACCCGAGTTCGCGGGACAGCTGCCGGCGGATGCCGGTGATCCGGGCCATCAGTGGCGCACCCTTGCGCTCGTCGACCAGACCGACCAGGCCGAAGCCGATGTCAAGGCCGAGCGCGGCATCGTCGCTCACTTCGTCCCAGCCGATCATCGTCGGCGACGGCGGGGGCGCGGCTTCGACGATCTCGTCCGCCGCGGCCTGTGCCTTTGCCGACTTGTGCAGCTTCCAGGCGATGAAGGCTGCGCCGATCGCGGCAGGCAGCACGATCATGTGCGGCATGCCGGGCAGAACACCGAGGAAGAAAAGGATGCCCGCAACCGGCGCCCAGGCGCGGGCCGAGCTGAATTGGCTCGTGATCTGGCCGGAAAGATCGAGCGTCGAATTGACGCGCGTGACGACCGAGGCGGCAGCGATCGACAGCAGCAGCGCCGGGATCTGCGCAACCAGCGCGTCGCCGATCGACAGCAGGACGTAGACCGAAGCCGCTTCGGACAGCGACAAGCCGTGGCTCAGCGTGCCAAGCGTCAGACCGCCGATGATGTTGATGACGAGGATCAGCACACCGGCGATTGCATCGCCCTTCACGAACTTGGAGGCGCCGTCCATCGATCCGTAGAAGTCGGCCTCAGTGGCGACTTCCTGGCGCCGCGCCTTCGCTTCCTCGGGGGTGAGCAGGCCGGCATTGAGATCGGCGTCGATCGCCATCTGCTTGCCCGGCATCGCATCCAGGGTGAAGCGGGCCGAGACTTCCGACACGCGCCCCGCACCCTTCACGATGACCACCAGATTGATGATCATCAGGATCAGGAAGACGAAGATGCCGACCGCATAATCGCCGGCGATGATGAAATTGCCGAACGCTTCGATGACATGGCCGGCAGCGGCCGTACCTTCATGGCCGCTGACCAGCACGACGCGGGTCGAGGCGACGTTGAGCGCGAGCCGCAGCAGGGTCGCGAACAACAGCACCGTCGGGAAGGACGAAAAATCGAGCGGCTTGGCGACGTTCAGCGCCACCATCAGCACCGCGAGACTGATCATGATATTGGTGATGAAACCGATATCGAGCAGCACCGGAGAGACCGGCACGACCATCAACACGACAAGCAACAGGGTGGCGACCGGCAATACCGCGCCGCGTCCCACATTCAGCCAGGCCTTACGCTGCACCGCGAGAGCGCTCATGTCAGGAGACCCCCAGTCCGGCGAGCATCAGATAAGCCAGACGCGCCTGATGCGGCGAAGGACGCGCGAACGCATCACGGTTCGTCAGCATGTCCGCCGCGCCGGCTTCCGGATCGGAATCGGCATCGCTGTTCAGCGCTGCCATTCGCATCGTCATCGCCTCGTTTGGCGGACCGAACGGCGCAGCGGGCGCCGCCGGTGCCATCGGCCCATTGCCGATGCGGGCGGCGAAGTGCGCGCGGATTTCGCCGAAGCTACGTGGGCTTCCGGCCCTGTCGTAGAAGATCGAACGATTGGCCCGTGCCGCCGCCGGCAGCAACCGGGCGGCAGACGCATCGGCATTGGCGTCATGGGCGCGCAGAAACTGCGCGGCGCCGCCAGCGCCCAGGAAATGGGCGAGATAGAGATCCACCGGCTCGGCGGGACGCCCCAGCCGGCTTTCGAGATGCATGCGATTGTCGGAGGCGAATTCGGCGGCCATCGCCGCTGCGGCCTCGGGCTGACGCCGGAGGTCGAGAATCTGGCGACGCGCCTGCGGATCCGACACATAATAGCGCCCGTCCGGACCCTGCCGGATCGCCTCGGCAGCCCAACCCAAACCGTGCGCGGCGCCATGCTTGTCGACGGTGGCGAGCCACGTCTGATCGATGAACTGATAGAGACCGGTGGCGCTCGAAGTCCGAGCGCGGGCATCCGGGTTGAGACTGCTCTCGACCCGTGCCTGATTGAATAGGTAGCGAAAATCGACGCCGGTGCGCGCGGACGCGGCGCGGATTGCGGCACCGACACGGTCGCCGCCGGCGCGGCCGGCTTCCTGGTACATCGTCGTCGAAATCATGACGCCCCTTCCTTGTCAGGGGCATCAAAGCAAAGGCCGTGCCAAACCGGATAACGTCGGCTTTGGGTCCGAACGAAAAAGGCCGCGCGATGCGGCCTGACGGGATCGTCGGAAAAGCGGACAGCCCGGCGTCGGGCGAAAGGTTTAGCGAGCAGTGGCCCGATAGGTCAGGGTCGGCGTCCGGCCGGCCATAGCGGAAAAGGTATCGATCCGGCGACCGATCATGTCCGTCAGGAAATTGACACGGCCCTGCGCGGCCTGCGCGAGCGCGGCGAGACTGGCGAGCCGGTCGCGAAAACCCGTGGGATCGGCCGGCGGCGCCATATCGTGTGCGGCTTCGACGGCACCGGCCAAAGCACGCGTCGCCGCCTCGATCGCGGCGAGATCGTTTGCGTCGAGTGCGACGATAAGGGCCTCGTGCGCGGAGGCCAGACGATCGAGAATGAGAAGGCTCATCAGCCGCGCGACGGCAGATCTAGGGCCAGCATGCGTTCGGCGATCTTTTGCGCGTCGACCGGATAGCGGCCTTCGGCGATTGCCGCGCGAAGGGTGGCGACCTTGGCAGCGTCGACCGGCGGACCGCTGGAGACGAGTTCGAAGACGGCGCTTTCGACCTGTCCCTGCCGCGCGCGAACGGGCGCGTCGCTGGCCGCCGCAACCGGCGCGCTTTTCTCGGTACCGCGCGGCAGCTCGATACGCGTCGGACCTGTTTTCCCCACACCGTCGATCATCTCAAATCCTTTCGGCCCCGGTCTACAAATGGAGCTTCACGACCTGTTAACGGCCGCAATCCGATTCAATTAAATCCGGGCAGCGCGACACGCCCGTCAGCGGTCACCTGGCCGGTGAACGGCGCGGAACGGCGGTCGGTGCGCACCCGGATGCGATCGCCCGGCGCGCCGTCCTGCTCGGCAGTGCCTGTCGTGCTCACCGTGAAGCTGCGCGCCATCGCCACCACTTCGACCTGATCGCCGCGCCGGATCACCGGTTCGGCCCTGACCTGGGCAGTTCGCACGGCGGTGCCGCCGCCGGCAGCGAGCGGCACACGAATGCGCCAGCCATGCGCAGCGCAGCGCACCGTCACGGCACCCATTGCCGGCTCCTCGATCGTCGCGGGTTGCGGGCAGGCGGCGAGGCGCAGGCGACGGTCGAGCGGCGTTATCGGTCCACCCGGCTCACCGACATTGGCGCCAAGCGCCGCCGCGATGCGGCTGTCCAGCATCTCCAGATTTTCGAAACCCTGCGCAACGGCTGGCACCGCAAAAGTCGCAAGCGTCAGCGGCAGCGCGCGTCGGAAAATCGTCACCATGTCCATCACTCCAGATATTTCGCCGGAGCAAAGCAACTGCCGTGCCAGTTTATCGAGATGCCTCACCACGCGGCGCGATCGCGATCATCTGCGCCGCCGCGCCGCCGGCCTCCTCAATACGAATCTCGATATTGCCCTCATCGACCCCATGTTCGCCCAGCACCCGCGCGGTCGCCGCGCTGCGCGCCGCCGCCAGCTCGAACCGGTCGAGGCGCAAGCCCGCATCGTTTCCGCCCCGGCTGACGATCCTGAGCGGCCGGCCCGCCCAACGTTCGCCCGCTGCCGCCAGAGTCGCGCGACCTTCGTCCGTCAGGCGCGCTTCGCCGGGTTCGAACAGGGTGTCGACGGGAAAGATGTCGTCGGTCGGCAGGATGGCCTGCGCCATGGCCATTCCGTCCGCCTTGGGTCGCGCCGCCTCCATCGCGTGGAGCATGACGAAACAGCCGATCAGCAGCAGGCCGAGATCGGCGAAGCTGATCGCCCAGCGCGGAACGGCGGCGTTCATACCGCGTGCCGCCCCTTACGTTCACGCCAGTTGGTCATGGCTGCGGCCTCCTCGACGCGCGCGACCTCGATCAACCGGTCGACGACCCGCTGCTGCCACTGGCATTCGGCGGTGGACAACCGCTCCAGGCGAGTCGCGATCGGACCGGCGATGCAAGCCGCGACGATCAGGCCATAAAGCGTGGTCAGCATCGCGACTGCCATGGCGGGCCCCATCGTGGCAGGATCGGTCATCCGCGCGAACATCGCGGTCAGGCCGATCACAGTGCCGATCATCCCCATCGAAGGCGCCAGCTCGGCCGCGTGCCGCCAGACGCCGATCGCCGCCGCATGGCGCGCGCGGCGCTCATCCATCTCCTCGTTCGCCCAGACCGCGAAGGCCTGCGCGCCCGAAGCATCGGCCAGCCGGCAGGCGGCCCGGTGGACGAACTCGCCCGGGCTCTTCACCCGATCGGCGCAGAAGACGCCCTTATACTCTGAAATGCGCTCGATCTGGCGCACCGCGCGGCGAGCGGCTTCGCTGTCGGCGGCCGGATCGGCGCGGAACAGCGGCGCCAACGCACCAAGCGCCCGACCGAGATCCGTGCGCGTCGTGGACAGCAATGTTCCGATCAGGGTGCCGCCGACCACGATAAGAACGGCGAGAGGATCGAAGAATTGATCCAGCACAGCGATCATCTTCGACCCTCCCGTCCGCCGGCAGAACATTGCCGGTCCCGGCAAGAATTTGCCGGTCCGGCCCCGTTGCAAGTGGCTGCCCCAATGGACGCTCCCCGCGCAACGCGTTTGGCACGCTCATTGCATTATCGGGGAGCGAACGCCTCCACCTGTCAAAATAACGGCAGGTCGGGGCCGATCTTTAGGAGGAGCTGTGATGGCTCAGGGTGACGGTCTATTCGGTGTGCATGGTACGGCGCTGGCGCTCAGGTCGCAGCGCCTGTCCCTGCTCGCATCGAACATCGCCAATGCCGCGACGCCGGGCTATCGGGCGCGCGACATCGATTTCAATCAGGCGCTCACGCGCGCGTCGCGCGGCATGAACGCCGCGAACGCCGCCGAATCCAGCGTCGCCTATCGCGTCCCGATCACGCCGTCCGTGGACGGCAATACGGTGGAGCTGTCCACCGAACAGACGCTCTTCGCGGAAAATGCGGTCCAGTACCGCACCACCCTCGCCTTCCTGGAAGGCCGGATCTCGACGATCCGCCGCGCGCTGAAGGGAGAATAAGCCATGGACCGTCCCATGTCCGTCTTCGATATCGCCGGTCGCGCCATGTCGGCGCAGCTCGTGCGTCTCAATGCCACGGCCTCCAATCTCGCCAATGCCGGCTCGGTCTCGGGCAGCGCGGAAACGTCCTACCGGGCGCTGCGCCCCGTCTTCCGGACCGTCGAGGCGGAGCCCGGCATCGCCACCGTTTCGGTCGAGCGCGTCGTCCAGTCTCGCGTCGAGCCGACCCGTCGGCACGACCCCAATCATCCGCTGGCCGATGCCAATGGCGATGTCTGGGAAGCCGGCGTCGACAGCTCGGCCGAGCTGATCGACATGATCGAGGCGGCCCGACAGTACCAGAACAACGTGCAGGTCCTGCAGACCGCCAAGACACTTACCCTCGACACGATAAGGATGGGCCAGTGACGACCATTAACGGCTTGACCGGATCGTCGACCGCGTCGGCGACCGGCACCACCCCGCAAGCACTCGGCCAGGCCGAGTTCCTGCGACTGATGACGACACAGCTCACCACGCAGGACCCGTTCAATCCGGTCGACAACACCCAGATGGTCGCCCAGATGGCGCAGTTCAGCCAGGTCGCAGGCATCGCCGAGATGAACCGCTCGCTGCAGACCATCGCCGCCTCGCTGGGCGGCAATCGCCTGTCCGACGCGGCAAGCTGGATCGGTCATTCGATGTTGGTCGAAAGTGAGGTCGCGACGCCGCTGCGCGACGGCTCCTATGCTGGCGAATTCACGCTGGAGGGGGACGCCGAACAGGTCACCGTCAGCTTCGTCGACGAGAATGGCGCGGTTGTCCACAGCCAGGCGCTGGGCAATGTCGATGCCGGTACCGCCGCGTTCGCCTGGGACGGCAAGAACGAAGAGGGTGAATATGTCGCCGGCGGTCCGCTGCGCATGGTCGTCACCGCCACTTCCGGCGGCCGCACGATCAATCCCGCCACCGCCACCTGGACCTCGATCGGCGGCATCCAGTCGCCCGCCAATGGCGGTGAAAGCCGTCTCGTCACCGGACTCGGTCTGCTGCGGCCCGACCAGGCCATTCGCCTCGCATAACCCGATTTCACAAGGAGCTACGCCATGTCCTTCTACACTTCGCTCTCCGGCCTTCGCGGCGCGCAGACCGATCTCTCGGTCATCTCCAACAACGTCGCCAATGTCGGCTCGATCGGCTTCAAGCGCAGCCGCGCGCAGTTCGGCGATATCACCCCGGCCAGCAGCACCACCGCTGGTCAGGGCACGCGACTGAAGGGCATCGAGCAGCAGTTCACCCAAGGCGGCTTCGAAACCAGCGCGCGCGAACTCGATCTTGCGATCAGCGGGTCTGGCTTTTTCGTGACCCGCGACGCGATCGCCAACGGCACGACCTTCTTCTCGCGCAACGGCTCGCTGTCGGTCGACGCGCAGCGTTATCTGCGTGATTCCAACGGCGGCTATATCCAGGTGCTACCGGTCGACACCGAAGGCAATGTGACCGCTAGTGGCCTTGCTGCCGCACGCAACATCCAGCTCCCGCTGACTTCGGGCATTCCGCGCGCGACGACGCTCATCGATCTGACTGCGACGCTGCCTCTTACCGCCGACAAGCCGGAAGCCCGCGCGGTTTACAGCCCGGCCAACCCTTATGCGTTCGATCGCCTCGATCCGAACAGCTACAATTATTCGCAGCAGACCACGGTCTATGACAGCGAGGGCAATAGCCAGGCGGCAACGCTCTATTTCGTGCGTACCTCCGCCACCAATGCGGGCGACGCCGACGATCGTTGGGACGTCCATCTGTTCGTAGGCAACCAGGAAGCCTCGGCCGGCGGTACACCAACCGATCCGGCCACCCCGCTCGAACTGGTGTTTGACGCAGCCGGGAACATGACCTCCCCGACCACGTCGACGCCGTTCAGCAGCGTCTTTCCGTCCGGCGCCTCCGCGCCGCTCGCTGTCACGCTCGACTTCGGCACCACGACGCGCCAGCAGCCGGGCAATTTCACCGTCTCCTCGATCACGCAGGACGGCGTCGCTTCGGCCAAGCTGTCCGACGTGTCGATCGGTGAGGACGGCCTGATCACCGTGGCGTTCAGCGACGGCACGACCCAGGCAATCGGCAAGCTGCTCATCGCAACCTTCTCGAACCCGGACGGCCTGCGTGAGCGCGGCGACGGGCGCTGGTCGGTCACCGGCGACAGCGGCCCCGCGATCGTCGGCGAGGCCGGCACGGACGCCTTCGGGCGCATCCAGTCCGGTGCGCTGGAGCGGGCCAATGTCGACATCACCGAGGAGCTGGTCGCGCTGATCGCTGCCCAGCGCAATTTCCAGGCCAATGCGAAGGCGATCGAAACCGCCAACGCGATGACCCAGTCGGTCATCAATCTGCGGAATTAAGACCAGAGCCGCAAGGAGCTGATCCATGGACAGGCTGATCCACACTTCTCTGACGGGGCTGCGCGGGGCGATGGCCCGCCAAGCCACGACCGCGAACAACCTCGCCAACGCGAACACGACCGGCTTCCGCGCCGAAATGTCGTCCGCGCGCGCCCTGTGGCTGCAGGGGCAGGGGCTGGAGGCGCGTGCGCCATCGTCGCGCGAAGTGTTGGCGGCCGACATGCGGGCCGGCACCGTGAGCGATACCGGCCGCGACCTCGACATCGCGATGCAGGGCGAAGCCCTGCTCGCGGTGCAGGCCGCGGACGGGAGCGAGGCCTATACAAGGCGCGGCGACCTGCAGGTGTCCGCCAGCGGCCTGCTCACTACCGGCGACGGTCGCCCCGTCCTTGGCGACGGCGGACCGATCACCATTCCGCCGGCCGATTCCATGCGCTTCGCCGATGACGGCACGATCTGGATCGTGCCCACCGGCGGCGATCCCAATGTGCCGCAGCAGCTCGACCGACTGAAGCTCGCCAATCCGACGGGATCGCGCGTGCTGAAAGGCGTCGACGGTCTGTTCCGGGTCGAAAATGGCGGCATTCTGCCGACCGATCCCGAAGCCCGGCTGACGCCGCGCAGCCTGGAAGGCTCGAACGTCCAGGTCAGCCAGGCGCTGATCGACATGATCGAGGCCAGCCGGGCCTGGGACACGCAGCTCAACCTGATCACGACCGCCCGCGACATCGACACCGCCGGCGCCGATCTGATGCGTCTGCCGAACTAGGCGAAAGACAAGGAGTAAGGACATGTCCAACGCAGCCCTCCAGGTCGCCCGCACCGGGCTCGACGCCCAGTCCGAGCGCATGCGGGTCATCGCCAACAATCTGGCGAATGTGAACACGACCGGATTCAAGCGCGACCGCGCCGAGTTCGAGACGCTCGCTTATCAGATGATGACCGCCGCGGGCGCCCGTTCGTCCGGCGACAATCAATATGCGATCGGCCACAATCTGGGCACCGGTGTCCGCGTCGCCGGCACCGGCCGGATCACCACGCAGGGCGCGCTGAACATCAGCGAGAACCCGCTCGATCTCGCGATCGAGGGCGATGGCTATTTCCAGATCGCACGGCCCGATGGCAGCATCGCCTTCACCCGCGCCGGCAATTTCAACCTGTCGCCGGAAGGCACGATCGTCACGCCCGACGGCCAGCCGCTCCAGCCGCAGATCCAGGTCCCCGAAAACGCGGAATCAATCACAATCGGTGTGGACGGCACCGTGTCCGTCACCCTGCCGGGCCAGACCGAATCCTCGCAGGTCGGCCAGATCGAGATCGCTCGTTTCATCAATCCGGCGGGCCTGCGCGCGCTGGGCGGCAACCTCTATGCCGAGACGGCCGCGAGCGGCACGCCACAGACCGGCCCTGCCGGCGCCGAAGGGCGCGGCGCGATCCGCCAGGGTGCGCTCGAAGGATCGAACGTCAATGTCGTCCAGGAACTGGTCGACATGATCGAGACGCAGCGCGCCTATGAAGTCAATTCGAAGATGATCTCGTCCACCGACGAGATGCTCCGCAATGCGAACCAGCAGCTCTAAGATGCGCGCGATCCTTCTCATCCCCGCCGCCATCGCGCTCTGCGCGTTCCAGCGGCCGTCCCCGGACCATCGTCCGGCTTATGCCGCCGAAGCGCCGGCGCCCGTCGCCAATGGCGGCATCTTCCAGGCCAGCCGGGGCTATACGCCGCTCACCAGCGGCCAGCGCGCCGGCTCGGTCGGCGACGTGCTGACCGTCATCCTGGTCGAACGGACGCAAGGTCAATCGACCAGCACCGCCGGCACCAACCGGGAGGGCAGTATCGGCCTCACCCCGCCAACCACCGGGCCGCTGTCCTTCTTCCAGCCATCCGACGTGTCGGCGGGCGGCGCCAACGAGTTCACCGGCCGAGGCCAGACCGGCCAGTCCAACAGCCTGATCGGCGAGATCAGCGTGACGGTGGCCGAGGTCTATCCGAACGGCACGATGCGCGTGCGCGGCGAAAAGCAGCTACGTATCAATCGCGGCCACGAGTTCATCCGCCTCACCGGCCTCGTCCGTCCCGCCGATGTGGGGCCGGACAACCGAGTGGCCTCCACCCGCATCGCCGATGCCCAGATCGAATATCTCGGCCGCGGCGAGATCGCGCGGGCCAGCCGCCAGGGCTGGCTGCAGCGCTTCTTCACCATGCTCAGCCCGTTTTGAGGTGTAAGATGATCCGTTCGATCTTTCTCGCGCTCTGCGCCATCTTCGTAGTCGCGACGCCGGCGCAGGCGACGCGGATCAAGGATCTCGGCGCCTTCCAGGGGGTGCGTCCGAACCAGCTTATCGGCTACGGCATCGTCGTCGGCCTGGCGGGCACGGGCGACGACAATCTGGAATATGCGACCCAGGGCATGACCGGTGTCGCCTCGCGCTTCGGCCTCACCTTGCCGCCGGGCGTCAACCCGGCGCTCAAAAACGCCGCCGCCGTGATGGTGACGGCGGAACTTCCCGCTTTCGCCCGGCCCGGCCAGCGCGTCGACATCACCGTCTCCGCGCTGGGCCGTGCGCGCTCGCTGCGCGGCGGCACGTTGATCCTCACGCCGCTACGCGGTGCGGACAACGAGATTTATGCGATGGCGCAGGGCAATCTTGCCGTCGGCGGCCTCGGCGTTTCGGCGCAGGATGGTAGCCAGGTTTCGGTCAATGTGCCGTCGGCCGGCCGCATTCCTGGCGGCGCTACGGTCGAACGGGCGGTCGAGACCGGCTTCGCGACCGCGCCGGGCCTGGTGTTCAATCTCTCTGAATCCGATTTCACCACCGCCCAGCGAATCGCCGACGCGATCAACCGCAATATGGGCCAGCCGCTCGCGCGTGCGCTCGATGGCGTGTCGGTTGCGATCGAGGCGCCGCAGGGCGCCGAGGTTCGCGCCGCGATGATGAGCCGGATCGAGAATCTGCCCGTCGATCCCGGCGAGGCCCCGGCCCGCGTCATCGTCAACGCCCGCACTGGCACCGTCGTCATCAACGGCGCGGTCCGGATCACGCCGGCGGCGGTGAGCCACGGCCGGCTGACCGTTGCGGTGCAGGAAAATCCCACCGTGGTACAGCCCGCGCCCTTCTCGCAGGGCCGCACGGCGATCGAACAGAACAGCGCTATCGAGGTCACCGAGCGCCGCTCGCCGATGTTCGATTTCGCGCCGGGTGCATCGCTGTCGGAGATCGTCCGTGCGGTCAACGCGATCGGCGCGGCGCCATCCGACCTTGTCGCGATCCTCGAGGCGCTTAAGCAGGCCGGCGCGCTTCGCGCCGAACTGGTGGTCCTGTGATCGGCCCCACCGCCTCGACCGGTCCTGCCACAGGTGCGTCGCCGGCAAATCCGGCGGCAGAGCGTCAACGCGCCCAGATGCTCGAGGCCGCCCAGGCCTTCGAGGCCGTCTTCCTGCGACAGATGATCGGTTCGATGCGCCAGGCGCGGCTCGCCGAGGACGTGTTCGGGAGCTCCGCGACCGACCAGTTTCGCGACATGGCCGATGCGCAGCTCGCCGACGACATGTCGCGGCAGGGTAGCTTCGGCATTGCCGAGCTGCTGATGACCCAGTTCAACCGGAGCGGAGGCACGCGATGAGCGATCTTCTGGCCATCGGCTCGTCAGGCCTTGCCGCCTATCGCAGCGCGCTGAACGCGATCGGCGAGAATGTCGCCAATGCGGAAACGCCGGGCTTCGCCCGCCGCAAGGTCGTGCTGAAGCAGTCGTTGATCAACGCGGCGAGCAACATTGTCTATCGCGAGCAGATTCTGTTCAATGGCGTCACCACTGGCGGAGTCCAGCGCGCCTGGGACCAGTTCAAGGCGACCGAGGCGCGTTTCGCCGCCAACGCCGCCGGCCGCGCCGAGGTGCGTCAGCAATGGCTGACCGGCGTCGAATCCGCGCTGGACGACGGACCGGCAGGCGTCGGCTCGTCGCTCACGAAATTCTTCAACGCGGCGACCTCGCTCGCCGCCGATCCGGCCGAGCGGCTGGGACGCAGCGCGATGCTGACCTCGCTCGCCGACGTCGCGACGGCCTTTCGCACCACCGCCGAAGCGCTCAACCGCGTGTCCAACGGGATTGCCGACAGCGCTCAGCTCGATGCGACCGCGGTCAACAACGCGCTGGCCGCGCTCCACAATCTCAACGGCACGATCCGAACCGCCGCGCCCGGCGGCACGGCTCGTGCCTCGCTGGAGGACCAGCGCGACCAACTCGTCGACTTCATCTCCGCGCGGCTCGACGTCACTGTGTCGATCAATGATGACGGCACCGCCCGGATGGCCTCCGCCAGCAACAGTGCCGTGACCTTGGTCGGCGATACGACGCCCGGCCTCATCACCATGACCAAGGCCGCGGACGGCCGCATATCGTTCAGCGTCCAGACCAATGGCGCGACACAGGCCTTGCCGGTCGGCGGCGGCAAGCTGGCTGGCTATCTCGACGTCGCCTCGATCACCGCCGACCGCCGCACCGCGCTCGACGCACTCGCCGCCGATTTTGTCGCCACGGTCAATAACTGGTCGGCGGCCGGGGTGGACGCCAATGGCGATCCCGGCGGCAACTTGCTGGAGGCACCGGCCGGTGCAGGATCGATGCAGGCGCTGATCAGTGACCCCGATCTCATCGCCGCAGGCAGTCCCGGCGGGCCTGCCAACGGCAATCTGGTCGCACTCGAAGCGATACGCGAGAGCAGCACGATCGAACGCCGCTGGGGCAATCTCGTCGCCGACAATGCGCAGACTCTCGCCTCGGCCCGGACCGAAGCGTCCGCAACAGCGTCCTGGCGCGATCTGAGCTATGCGGCGCTGGACGAGGTGACCGGCATCGATCTTGATTATGAGGCGGCCGAACTGCTGCGCTACCAGCAGGCCTACACCGCCTCCGCGCGGATCATCCAGGTCGCGCGTGAGACGATCGACGCGCTGTTCAATGCGGTCGGATAAGGGGACAGAACCATGATCAGCGGCACCCGCTACCAGCTCACGCTGGAGATCAACCGGCAGATGGCGCTCGCGCAGCAGATTGCGCGCGGCCAGGCCGAGGTTTCCGGCGGCAAGCGAATTCTGGCGCCATCCGACGATCCGGTCGCCGCCGCGCGCGTGTCCGATATCGCGCGGACGCAATCGAACGACGCCGCGTGGAAGCGCAATCTGGATTTGGCAAATGCGCTGGGCGCGCGCGCCGACACGGTGCTGGCCTCGATAGAGACCGCCATCGGACGCGCCGGCGAATTGATGGTCGCCGCCGCCAACGGCACGATGTCCGACGAGAACCGCGCGACCATCGCGCTGGAATTGCGATCGATCGCCGAGGAATTGGAGGCGCTCAAGACCGCGAAGGATTCACGCGGCAACAATCTCTTCATGTCCCCGGATTCGCTCCAGATCCCGGTCGCGCCCGGCTTCACGATCACCGCCGTCGCCACGCGCGAGGCAGTCTTTGAAAGCGTGGCCACGGACTCCGGTCTGCAGGATATCGCAGCGATCGTGGCCGCCGCCGCCGCCGCGATCGAGGAGCCCGATCCTGTCCTGCGCAAGGCCGCCGTAGACCAGGCGCTTGAAGATGTGAACGCCGCCCAGAAACATGCCGGCACGTTGCGCGGCGAACAGGGCGCGCGCGGCAACCGCATCGACCAGATGCTGGAGCGGCTCGCAAATACCGGCCTGCAACTGGCCGAAGAACGCAGCGACCTGGAAGATACCAACGCCATCGAGGCGCTGGCCCGGATCAACGCCCGGCAACTCACGCTCGATGCCGCCCAGGCGGTCTTCGCACGCATCAACCAGAACACCCTGTTCGATATTTTGAGATAGGCGCAGCAACGTCCGGACGAATCTCCCGGCCCGTCTCCGTTCCGACCCGGATGGAGGCGGGCCGTTCGCTTTTGGGGGCGGCTCTCTCTGCGAAAAGGCGGTGTACGCTGCGTTAACCCTAAAGTCCCCACGGCGCTGCCGTTAACCCTCTAGGGAAGGCATCTGTCCGCCTTCCACTGGCCAGTGAAGCGGGGATCGGGATGTTCGCAGCCGTCGGCATAATCGTTGTCATCGTTATGGTGTTCGGCGGCTTCCTGATCAGCGGGGGCCAGATCGGCATCATCGCCAAGGCACTGCCTATCGAGATGACGATCATCGGCGGATCGGCGGTCGGCGCGACCATCGCCGGCAATTCGATGCGCGAGTTGAAAGCGTTGATGGGCGGCCTCGGCAAGGTCTTCAAAGGCCCGACATACGCCAAGCAGGACTATCTCGACACCATCTTCCTCGTTTCCAAACTGATGAAGATGCTACGTACCGACGGTCCGGTCGCGGTCGAACCGCATATCGAGGATCCCAAGTCCAGCGCGATCTTCGCCGATTATCCGCGACTGCTGAAGGACGACACGTTGATTCACCTGATCTGCGACACGCTGCGGCTGGTCGTCGTCTCCTCTGGCACGCTCGATCCACGCGCCGTCGAGGAGGTGATGGACAATGCGATCAAAACGCATCACCACGATGCCGTCCGCCCCGCCAATTCCCTGCAGACGCTGGCCGATGCGCTCCCCGCGCTCGGCATCGTCGCCGCCGTGCTGGGCGTTGTGAAGACAATGGCGTCGATCGACCAGCCGCCGGCCGTGCTCGGCGCGCTGATCGGCTCGGCGCTGGTCGGCACCTTTCTTGGAGTTCTGCTCTCCTACGGCTTCGTCGGCCCGTTCGCGAACCGCGCCAAGCAGGTGATCGAAGGGGATGCGGCGATCTACCAGGTCGTCAAGCAGATCATCATCGCCTCTCTGCACGGCCATCCGCTGCCACTCGTGATCGAAGCCGCGCGTTCAGGCATCACCCATTCGAACCAGCCGGCCTTCGCCGACGTGTTCGATGGCATGCGGGGCCGCTGAGTCATGGCTTCCGCCGCCAAGCGCGGGCGCAACGAGCCGCCCCCCGTGCAACCAATCATTGTCAAGAAAGTCATCGAAGACGGCCATGACGCGCATCATGGCGGCGCCTGGAAAATCGCCTATGCCGATTTCGTGACGGCCATGATGGCCTTCTTCCTGTTGATGTGGCTGATCGGCGCGACGGACGAGGACCAGCGTCGCGGCCTGGCCGACTATTTCACGCCGACGCTGATCGAATATCGCCGCGACAGCGCTGGATCGGACGGCATATTGGGCGGCGATTCGATCATCGCCGACGACAATTATCCGCACCGCGCCACCCAGACCGGATCGCGCTCGATCGTCATCCCTCGCGACGTCACCGGCGGGATCGAGGAAGGCCGTGCACCGACGGCGGAAGACCGCGAGCAGTTCGGCCGCCTGCGCGACGAATTGCTGCGCCGGATCGACGAGAGTCCGGATCTGCGTCGGCTGCGTAGCCATGTCAGCTTCACCCAGAACGAGGAAGGGCTGCGCATCGATCTGATGGACGAGGCGGATTATTCCATGTTCCGCGTCGGCACCGATCAGTTGCTGCCTGAAGCGCAGCGTCTGGTGCAGGAGGTTGCGCAGGTCATTTCCGGCGTGCCCAACGCCGTGGTCGTGCGCGGCCACACCGATTCACTGCCTTATTCGGCCGGTCAGACCATGAACAACTGGCGACTGTCCACCAGCCGCGCGGAAACTACGCGCGCGACCCTGCAGGGCTCCGGCGTTGCGATCGATCGGATTGCGCGCATCGAAGGCGTCGCCGATCGCGATCCCTTCGTACCGCAGGACCGTTACGATCCGCGCAACCGGCGCATCTCGATCACTCTGGCGTGGCGCGGCAGCGCCGTGCGGCGTCCGGGCGCAAGCCTCGCTTCAGCCGAAGCCCCGGAGGTGCCAGTTGCCGTCCCTCAGCGTCGGCCTTAGGCAAAATTAACCATCCTACCGCTAGGCAGGAACGATGACCGTGACGCGGCAGCACACTGAAGGCGAGGTCCTGTTCCAGCGGATCGGCTCGTTTCTTTCCGATCACGGCCTGCCCCCCAGCCCAGCCAATTACGCGCTCGCCCATCAGCTCTTCGCCAACGAAGATGCGCCCGCCGCGCGCGCCGTCAAGGCGGTGATAGCGGATGGCGTCCGACTGACGCAGCGCGACGCCGACGAGATCATCAATGCCCATGCCGCGTCGGGCGAACGTCACACGGGGATCGACCCCGCGTTGCTGGGTGCCGCGAAACGGCAGATCGAGGTCTTTTCCGAGATCGTCGAAAGCTCGCGCATACAGGCGCAGAATTACGGCCGGGATCTCGCCGTCGGTGCCGCCGAGCTGGAACAGGCCGGTGGCTCGGCCGAGACCCTGATCGCCATCACCCGCACGATGATTGCGCGCACCCAGGCGGCGGAGCAGCAGCTCACGACCGCGCGCGACGAGGCACAGGTGCTACGTGTCAAGCTTGCCGAGGCCGGCCAGGAAGCACGCCGCGATCCGCTGACCGGCCTGCCCAACCGCCGCGCCTTTGAGGAGCATTATGGTGAGCTGGAGCGTGAAGGTGCGCTGATCAGCCTCGCTATTTGCGACATCGATCATTTCAAACGGGTCAACGATACATATGGCCACGGCGTCGGCGATCGCGTGCTCAAGATGGTCGCCGGGTTGCTCGACGAATGCTGCTCCGATCATTTCGTCGCGCGCCTCGGCGGCGAGGAGTTCGTGGCCGTGTTCAATGGACTGAACGCCGCCGACGCCGCCACGATCCTTGACGGCGCGCGCGAGCAGCTCGCCGCCAGACGGCTCAAGGTCCGCGAAACCGATACGCCCCTCGGCAAGATATCCTTCTCGGCTGGAATCGCCTGCGGCACATCGGCGTCATCGGACGTACCGCTCGCCCGCGCCGATGCTCTGCTCTACAAGGCGAAGGATGCAGGCCGGAACCAGGTCCTGTACGAAGGCGGGTCGGTCGAGTCCTAGAAATAGCCTTCGCGCTTCTTGCGTTCCATGCCGGCACCATCCTCGCGGTCGATCGCGCGGCCCTGTCGTTCCGACGATGTGGACGCCTCGATCTCCGCCATCAGTGCCTCCAGCGTCGTCGCCTCGCTCTCGATCGCGCCGCTGAGCGGATAGCACCCCAGGGTACGGAATCTGATCGCGCGATGGACCGGCGTATCGTCAGGATGCAGCCGGAAACGATCGTCGTCGATCATCAGGATGAGCCCGTCGCGCTCGACAGTCGGCCGTAGATCGGCGAGATAGAGCGGCACGATCGGAATGTTCTCGGCCAGAATGTACCGCCAGACATCGCACTCGGTCCAGTTGGAGAGCGGGAAGACGCGCAGGCTTTCGCCCCGCGCCTTTCGGCCATTGTAGAGGTTCCACAATTCCGGGCGCTGACGGCGCGGGTCCCAGCTATGGGCCGAGGACCGGAAGCTGAATACACGTTCCTTTGCCCGGCTCGCCTCCTCGTCACGGCGGGCACCACCGAAGGCGAGATCGAATCGATGATGATCGAGCGCCTGTTTCAACCCCTGCGTCTTCCACATTTCGGTATGAATGGGGCCGTGGTCGAAAGGATTGATGCCCACACGCTTCGCCTCGGGATTGCGCCACACGATCAGTTCGATGCCGCTTTCGGCCGCGATCCGGTCGCGCAGCGCATACATGTCGCGGAATTTCCAGGTCGTATCGATATGGAGCAGTGGAAAGGGCGGCGGCGCGGGAAAGAAGGCCTTGCGCGCCAGATGCAGCATCACGCCCGAGTCCTTGCCGATCGAGTAGAGCATCACCGGGCGATGCGCCTCCGCAGCCGCCTCGCGAATGATATGGATGCTTTCGGCCTCAAGCCGCTGGATATGCGAGAGGGCAGGTGCGTTCATGTCCGGAAATCTGCGCCGGATCTACGGCACAGGGCAAGGAGGCAATCATGTTCGTCGCGGTCTATTGGTGGCGGGTCCATCCGGGCAAGGAGGCGCAGTTCCGCGAAGCGCGGCGGGGTACGGACGCGATCACCCGTATCTACGGCAGCTACGGCTCCCGTCTCCATCAGGATCGCGACGGTCGCTTCGTCGGCTATGCCGAATGGCCGGACGAGGCGACCTGGCAGAAGGCGTTCGACGCCAAGATGGTCTATGACGATCCCGAGGCGCGGGCGATGTTCGTCGATGCCGTCGCCGAGACCCCGCCCGGCAATGCGCCGGTCTTCACGATGACGGTCACCGACGACCTGCTGACGCTGAGGGATGCCGATCCTCAATAATCGCGGCGGTAGCGCAGGTTCACGTTCGTCCCACTGTTCGACCCGAATTGTGA
This sequence comes from uncultured Sphingosinicella sp., assembly GCA_964438875.1. GTDB lineage: Bacteria > Pseudomonadota > Alphaproteobacteria > Sphingomonadales > Sphingomonadaceae > Allosphingosinicella. The sequence continues at coordinate 54,962 of CAYTMM010000001.1, forward strand.
GAGCATGCTGAGCGCGCGGCTCAACGAGATTTCGACCTGTGTCGCCGTGAAACCCTTCGCGTCGGTGACGATCTCCACATAGATATCGTCGGACAAGTACATGCCGGCGGCAACCGCCGTACCGCGGCCGGTCGTGTCGTCCGCGCCGAGGATGCGCACCCGGTCGATGCCGGTGGCGGAACGCAATTGCCCCAGCGGGTTGAGTCCGCCCCCTGAACCGCTGAGTGTGTTCAGCGAGGCGGCAAGCTGGACGGCCTGAAGCGCCGAAATCTCAGTGACGGACCGGCCGAACAGGATACGCGAGACCACCTCGTCCTGCGGCAGGTTGGGCGTGGAGGAGAAGGCGATCTGCGGATTGTAGGCGGCGCCGGAAACGTTGATCGCGACCTCGACATCGTCGATGTCTGACGTTGCCTCGATATCGAGCCGCGGATTGGGCGGCCGCGCGCCGTCGAACGCAACATTGCCACGCTGCAGATCAAAGCGCCGGCCGGCAAGGCTGAGCGTGCCCCGGATCATCTCCAGATTGCCGGTGATCTGAGGTGTCGCCGAGGTACCCCGAACGCGTAGATCCGCCGACCATTCGGATTCGAGACCCATGCCGGAAACATAGACACGATTGTCGGCATGGATGCGCAGATCGAGCTGCCAGATGCTCGGCACCCCTGCGTCGGCCTGCTGTTCGCCCGCCGGCCGGATCGGATCACCGCGCCGCCGCACGCCTGCCAGTTCGCGCACCTCGCCCGCCGCCTGGCGGACGAATTCGTAGCGTACCTCGCCCAACTCCATCTCGCCGGCAATCCGCGCGCCCTGCTGCGGGCCATTGGTGATCCGAATTGCCCCGGTCGCGCGAGCGCCGAGATCGTTGCTGCGGGCGAGCTGGGCATTGTCGAAGCGCAGTTGCAGATCGATCGGGAAGCCGGCGGCGGCGGCAAGGCCGATCTCGCCGCTGGCGCTCACCGTACCGTCGCCCGCCCGGCCGGTCAGGCTCTCGATCCGCAGCCGATTGGCATTGAACCGCCCGTTGATCGCCAGATTGGTGATGCGTGTACCATAGGCCTCGTTGACGTAGGTGAGGTTGTCGGCGCGCACGAGACCGAAGAAACGTGGATCGGCGACATTGCCGCGGACATCGGCGGCAATGACCAGTCCGCCGGTCAGCTGATGCCCGGCCAGATTGGCGAAGGAGACCGGCACGTCCGCCGGCCCGTTATAACGGATGCCGCCGTTCAGCCCCGCTGCGGCGAGCTGCTCGGTCCAGCTGCCGCTGCCGCTGGGTTGAAGACGGGCCTGAATGCGTCCGACGATGGCTCCGCCGCGCCGGATCACGCCGGCCAGCGATGCAGCATCGGGCCTGAGGCTGCCGGCCAACGCCATGTTCACCGGCACCGAGCGGGTCGCGATGCCGGTGCGGGTGAAATTCTGCACATTGAGGCGAAGCTCGGCGCGCGGGAAGGCCGTACCCGAGGGCTGCGAGAAATCCACACTGCCGGTGGCGCTGCCGCCGATACCGAGGCCGGGCGAGAAAGCATTCAGCATGGCGAGATCGAGTTGATCGAGCCTTGCCTGCACCACCAGCCCGTCACCATAGCTGCCCGCCAGCCGTAGCCGGCCCTGTGACAATACGACGGTCACAGGCGCCAGCCGCCATTCGCTGCCCTCGCGGCGGATCTCGGCCGGTTGAGCAAACCGGAACGGCGCGACATTGACCTCGCCCTGCATGGCGAGCCGGATCACGTCCGGACCCAACGCGGCATTGGCGGCAACGCGGAAGGCGACGCCGCGACGCCCCTCGGCCAGCACCTGCGCCGTGCCGCTGCCGCCGCGATAATCGATCCGAACGCGCGCCCGCTGCACCGACAGATCGCCACTGGAAAGGCCGGCAAGCTGGGCATCGCCGGCGATAGCCGGCGCATCGGGATAGAGGATCAATGTTGCGTTGATCAACCCGCGCTGGATCAGGATCGGGACCTCGCCCGGCGTCCGCGCGCCATTGGCGGTGGCGGCGATGTCGATGCGCTGATGCTCGCCTTCGGCGGACAGGCGCACCGAGCCGTCCAGCCCGGACCCGGCCAGAGTCAGCGTGCCGATGAACGGCCCGGCGGACGACTGGATGAGGCGCCCGGCGAAATCCACACCGGCGAAGGTCAGCCGGTTGACCGCGATGGTAAGCGGTCCCTGGTTGCTCAGGATCACCACATCTGCGCTGAACGGCCCATAGGCCGACTCCCCTGTCGCATCGAGCGCCCAGCCCTGCGCGGTGGCGCGCACCGTCGCTTCGACATCGCGTAGCCCGACCCCAAGGCCGGGGCTGGCGGCAGCAAGCCGGATTTCGGGGGCTGTGACCATACCGGATATGCGTACGTCGAGCGGGCCATAGCTTTCGCTCACGCCGCTCAGCCGAAGATCCAGCACGCCGCTTGGTCGATAGGTGCCGCCGCCGGAATTGACGCGCAGCAAGGGCGCGGCGAGACGGACATTGCTGAGGCGGATCAGACCCGATGGCTCCATCGCGACATTGGCAGACATCGCCGCCGGGCCGCCGAGCAGATCTGCAACTGTCTGATTTTCGATCCGCCGGCTGCGTGCCGCGACCCGTCCGCCCAGACCGAAGCCGGCCGGGCTGCTGGTCAGCTCGACATCGGTCGAAATGTCGAACAGGCCGACGCCATCGATCTGATAATTATTCACCCGCCCCTGCACGGCGGCGAGATAACGGCCTTCAGACAGATCGAAGGCAAGGGCGAGGCGCGCATCGATCCGGTCTGCCCGCACGCGCAGATTGTCCGATACGATGCGCGGCCCGGTAATACCGAGATCGCCGTTCAGCGTGACATTGGCGATCGTACCGCCCGCCACCGCATCGAAGCCGCGAATGCGTGACGCCCGGGCCGAGACCGGCACGATGATGTCGTCCACATTGACCCGCGCGCTGCCGACAGCGCGCAGATCCTCGATAATCGTATCGTCGAAGCTGAGGCTGGCGGCGCGCAGATCATAGGCAATCGAGGGAGTCGCGAACGGGCCGTTGAGCAGCAGGGCGATCTGGGCGTCGCGGCCGGAAAGGTTCGGGGCGATCGCACCGGGCTGGAGCAGCCGCGCGGCGACGCGCACGCCCTCGAACCGGTTCTGGCCGAGATCGACCAGCCCCTCGGCGGCCACGGCGAGCGCCTGGCTGCCCAGCCGCAAACGCAGATCGGCGCGGCGTTCGTCGAGCGTCGACGTGAGATCAAGACGTGTGACGGGCCCGAAAAGCTGTTCCACCGGCCCTTCCATCAACAGGCCGGGACGCAGCGGTCCCCGCAACGCGAACGTGCCGTCACGCGCAGTGATATCCAGATTGGCGAGCAATTCGCCGCCCAGTGCACCGCGCGCGCGGCCCTGCCAACTCGCCCAATCGCCCCGCCCATCGATATGCGCGACGACTTCTTCGTCGAGACCGGCCAGGCTCGCGAGAAATCCCTCGGCCGGCCCACGCGCGGCCAGCGCGATGTCGAGCCGGTTCTCCGCCGGCACCGCATCGAACCGCAGCGTCAGCCGATCGCCGCCCGGCACACCCTCCGCCGCAATGGCACCGAGGTCCAGGCCCAGCTCAGCCCGTCCGTCCGCGATTCGCGCCCGGCTGTCGATCGACAGGATATGCGGCCGGCCGGTGACGGCGGGATCGACCACCAGCCGCCCGACGGCCAGTCGGCCGATATCGATATCGATATCGGGCAGCAGCGGCGCATCGGGATCGCCGGGACGCAGCTCGGGCAGGCGGGCCAGCCGTGCCTGCGGCACGATCAGCGAACGGATATCGATGTGATTGCGCAGATAGGCGAGCGGCCGATAATCGACCTCCGCGCTCGGCGCCTGAAAGAAAACGCCTTGGGGATCGCTGAGCGTCAGACCCTGCAGGGTCATTGCTCCGAAGATCGAGCCGTCGATCCGTTCGACGCCGATCTGCAGGCCTGAGGCCATCTCAATCGCGTTGATCTGCCGCACCACGAAGCGGCGGCCGGCATCGGTGTTCAGCCAAGCGACAAAAGCCGCGCCGAGGATGAGCAGCACGAGAAGCGCGATTCCGGCCCATTTCGCCGCGGTGACCGCAGGGGAGCGGCGGCGGACGACCGCGACTTCTTCGTCCTGGGGCGGTGCGCTCGCCATCTAGAAGGCCTGACCGATTGAGACGTAGATCGAGATTTTCGATTCGCCCTGCTGCCGGTTGATCGGTGTCGCGATGTCGACCCGAACCGGCCCGAAATTGGTGTAAAGCCGCCCGCCAATCCCGACGCCGAAGCGCAGGTTCGAGAATTGCGGATATTCGCTCTCATAGACCTGTCCCGCATCGACGAAAGCGACCACGCCATAGTCGCCAAATCGATAGCGTCCCTCGATCGCGAACTCGTTGACCGATCGCCCGCCCAGCGGAATGGCGAGTGTGGCAGGCGCGGCATCGGGATCGGCCGGATCGAAATCCGGGTTCGGCACGATCTCGCGCGGCCCGAGTTCCTGAAAGCCGAAGCCGCGCACCGAACCACCACCGCCGGCGTAAAAGCGCCGGGACGGAGCGAGGGAGTCGCGCGCCGTGCCGGTAATCGACCCCAGCCGGACGCGCCCGGCGATCACGAAATCGCCGACGGGGTGATAAACGCTACCGTCCAACAGGCTGCGCAGATAGAAATCATTGCCCTGGTTGAGCGACACTTCCGGATTGACCCTGGCGAGCAGGCGGTAACCGCGCGTCGGATCGAGCAGGCTGTTGGAACGGTCATAGCCGACCTGTCCGAACACGCCGCCGATGAAATAGGCGTCGCTCAGCGACAGGCGCGGCCGGCCGATCCGGGTTTCGTTGGTCGCGAGCAATTCCGCGCCGATCGCATAGGTCCAGCGTTTCTGCCAGATCGGCGTCGATTCACGCGCGATCGTGCCGAACAGGCGAGTCGTATAGCCTTCAAACGCCGTATAATTGCGCCGCCCCGCCTCGAACTGGAACCAGAGTGCCTGATCGCGCCGCCGCCAGTTGTTGCGGCGCAGACGCACACTTGCCGATTGCTCGTTGGTGCCGCCGATCGCCGCCACGCGCAGCGAGCCTTCAGGCGGGAAGAGGTTGCGATGCTCCCATGCCGCCTCGATGCGCGGGCCTTCGCCGGTATTGTAGCCGATACTGCCATCGATCGAACGGGCCGGGCCGGCCTGCTGGCGCACGAGGATGTCGACATATTCGGTTCCATCCGGCGCGATCTCGCCGGTCCGCACCGGCTCAGCCGACACCGAATTGAACAAGCGCGTCGCCGCCATCGCCTCGCGCAGATCGTCAACCAGACGCCGGTCGTAAAGCTCGCCCCTGTCGAACAGGGCGAGCAATTCGACATGATCCGCATCGAACGCAAGATTGCCCTCGGTGGTGACCCCCCGGAAGCTGGCGCGCGGCCCCAGATCGAGCGGTAGCGTATAGGCGCCAAGCCGTGTTTCCGGGTCAAGCTCGATGTCGCGCAGGCCAAGTTCGGGGAAGGGATAGCCCTGCTGCGGCAGGCGCAGCATCACATTGGCTTCGGCCGCTTCCACATCGACGGCGATGATCGGCATACCCCGGTCCAGCGGCAATGCCGCGCGCGTCATTTCCGGGGGCTGCGTGGCAGGGCCGGTGATCCTTATGTCGCCGAAGCTATAGCGATTGCCGGCGACGGCGTTGATCGTGACGGTGAGCCGGTCGGGCTGGTCCGGTGCCTGCGTGATTGAGGAGTTGGCGACGGCGTCATAATAGCCCTCTGACCGAAGCAGCCGGACGGCGAGGACTTCGTCCTCCCGCGCGCGCGCCGCGATCATCGCGCCGTTGACCGCCTCGCCGCGCGCATCCTCCAGTGCGGACAGGCTCCGGAACCGCCTTTCCAGGCCGACCTCGTCCAGTCCCTCGACGATCAACGTGTAGCGGACCCGCGCCAACGCCTCGCCATCGTCCGGCGCTATCGTGACATCCTGCACGGGTTCGGTACGAAACGCGGACAAAGGCGGTAACGGCTCGGCCAGTGCGGGATCGCCGAACGGCGTATCCTCGACGGGTCCGGGAACGGGCGGGAAGGGCGTTGCCTCGATTGCGGCTTCGTCCAGACCTTCGATCGGCTCGAGAGGCTCGACCAGCGCCGGATCGAGCGGTGGCAGCGCGTCCTCGAACGCGGAATCGGAGACAATCGGTGCCTCGTCCCGTGGATCACCGGCGGGCGGCTGGGCAAAGGAAGGAGAGGCAAGCGCGCCCGTCGCCACCGCCGCCAACAAGAACCCTGTCTTCCTCAAACGCCCCGCCCAGCTGCCCTAATACCCTATTCGACAGCCAACGCGCATCGCGCCAGATAGTTCAGCGCGCCAGCGCGATCCGCTCCGCAGTCGGACGAATCACCGGCGCCGTGCCATCGCCGACCACCGCGAAACCGGACCAGTAATAGGGATGCGAGGTCGCAGGATCGTCCATCAGTGCCTGCTGCGCGGTGCGGAGCGCCGAGGCGGTCCCCGTCCCGCGCGGTGCGGTGAACAATCCGGAGATCAGCCGCTCCGTCGCGTCGAAATCGTCCGGCACCGGCCAGTGGCTTGCCACCACGATCCGCCCGCCGGCACCGATGAAGGCGCGCACCAGGCCATCCAGCGCGAAATCGCCACCGGTGGTGAGGCCGGCTGCGGCGCTCGCCGCTTCGCCCGCCCGCGCCGCGGTGTCGCAGGCGGAAAGGATCACGATGTCGGCATCGAGGCGCAGATCGAAAATCTCCGAGAAGGTCAGCAGCCCGTCCGACTCCGCTCCGCCGAAACTGGTCATCAGCGCCGGCTGCGACGGGCAGTCCGGCCGTGGCGGCGCCACCAGCCCGTGCGTGGCGAAATGCAAGATGCGGTACTGATCGAGATTCTCGCGCTGTTTGATCGCGGTGTCGGTAAAGGCCTCGCCCGTGATGATGTCGGTCGTGCCACCGATCGCGCGCTGGGCGGTATAGAGCTCACTGGCCGAGATAGGACGGTTCCAGGCGGCAAGCGACCAGTCGCATTCGCCGACACTGCGCGTACCGGCGCCCTGCGCGAGGAAGCCCTGGGTCGTCGCATTCTGCCCGAAGCCGAGATATTCGGCGGTCGCGCGCGACGGCGGCGCGGCGCGCACGTCTCGGAAGGCGCGGGCCGACACGGCGGTGCTGATGTCGCGGTCCCGCCCGAGCCAGGCGACGCCCCGGAAATCAAACCCGTCATCATCCGGATCTGCAGCGCGGGCCAGATAAGTCTCGACCCCGGCACGGTCCATGACGAGGAGGTTCGGCGGCAGCCGCAGCAAGGCGCCGTCCGGTTCGAAGATCAGATGGGTGATCGCGCCCATCTCACCGGCGACGGGCGCGAACAGCGTCTCGTAGATCTGATGCGCGAGCGCGACATCGAACGGATAGGTGACCTGCTGGCCATTCTCGACGACGCTGATCGTCCGGCGCAGCGCATCGATCTGCTGCTCGAGCGCAGACGCACGGGCAGCAACACGGAACGTGCGCGCCTGGCTGGCGGTGGCGAAGATCGCATAAGTGTCATCGCCGACCACAAGCATCTTGTAATAGGCCTCGCCCGGCTGAAGCAGGGTCTGCAGGTCCGCCAGCGTGATCGCGCTCGATGAAACCGCACGATAGCGCGGGAAATCCGCCAATCGCGCCTGGGTCGCGACCTGATCCTGCTGGAGCGTGGAAATCGTCGACCGCAGTTCGCCGATATATTGCAACTCCGCACTGGACGGATTGGCATTGCCTTCCAGACGAGCAAGATCGACCCGGGCGCGTTCGATGTCGCGAGTCAGGTTGACCGACTGGCGGAACAACCGCGATGCCTCGTCACTGCCTCCCGAAAGCTCGCGCGCCAGCACCGCCTGCGTCTGCGCCACGCCCGGCCGTACCAGCACCTGGCTCGCGGCAAAGAAATCGGCGGCGGCATCGTTTTGCCCGGAAAGCAGAGCGAAATAGGGATTGAGGATCCGCCGCAGCGTCGCCGAGCTGTCGCCATTTTCCGCGATCGCCGCGACGATCTCGCGATAGATGGACGCTGCTTCGTTGGCACGGCCGGTCCGCGCGTAGAAGGCAGCGAGGCGCCCTTTCGCGCTGAACAGGGCCGAGGAATCCGGATAGTCGCCGGTAAGCAGGCCGATCGCCGCGCGATGCTGCCCCTCCGCCCCGCCAGGATTTCCCTGCGCTTCAGCTATCCGGGCGAGGTCACCCAGAATCTGCGCCCGCATCCATACCGTCGCCGCGATCCGCCCGCCGCGAATCGCAACCAGGCTGTCGAGTGCTTGCTGATAGGTTGCGACGGCTTCGTCATTGCGGCCCTGCAGCCGCAGCACAGTGCCGCGCAGCTGCAGCGCCTGGCCGTCGAGGATTTGAACTTTGTCCTCGGGCGTCAGGCCTTCGAGGCCACCCAGCCGCCTGGCCCCCGGCGATTCGGCGGTCAGCCGCGCAGCGGTTGCGCGATCAAGTTCGAGCGTGCGTACCGCGTCGCTCGTCGGCGCGCCGGCCAAGGCCCGGTCGAGCTCCGTGAGCGCGTCCACGGAACGACCCTGGTTGAGCAGGTGCATGGCGCGGTAATTGCGCAAACGCCGCTCGTTCACCGGATCGCCGCCAGACAACGCGGCGGCGCGTGCGAACAAGGTATCCGCTTCCGGATAGCGGCCGAGATTGGATTTTTGCAGCGCTTCGTTGGCAAACGCCTCGGCCCGGTCGGCCGGATTTTCGCGTCGGTCGGTCAGGGCGGAGAAGAATTCGGCCGCCTCGGCATAATTGCCGGCATTGTTCCGGCGATAGGCCTCATCAAGCGCCCGCTGCGGATCCAGGCTCGCGGCCTGGACGCGCGCGAAGGCGATGGGATCGCCGGCGCCGGTCGTGGCGACATCGACCTCCCCTTCGACCACGCGATTCGCGATCACGCTCCTGAGACCGAGCTTGAGAACGCTGTCATAGCCGGCAAGCCCTTCGGCGGCGTAGAGGATGTTGCCGGACGGGACGAGATAGACGTTGTAGGCAACGTCTGCGTTGGTCAGCCGGCACGAAAGGGTCTGAACGGATCCCAGCCCTTCGATCACGGTCGGCGCGGCGGTCGTGCAGGTGGCCCGGTCCGCCCGTGCGGAAGCCAGGCGCGCGACCGGATCGCCGCCGCGCACGCGCAGCGCATAGATGGACCCGACCGGCACCGCCGCGTCCCGGCAGGTGATCGAATAGCCGCGGTCGAACATGTCCTCGAACACGCGATCGCGGATCGTCGTCTGGGCGCTGCACAGGAGATTGCTGCCCGAACCGATGCGGAAACTGTCCTGCAGACTGATCGGCTGAGCGATCGCCGACGCGGGCGTCAGTGCGGCCACCGCACATAGGGAAGCCGCGAGGGCCAGAGGGGAGCGCGTCATGTTCATTGTCCTTCGCCCTCCTCAGCGCACACTTCGCCCGGCACGCAATCCCGGCCTTCCTCGTCCCAGACGCCGCTGTCGCCTCCGCTGGTCACAGGCTCCTCCAGCAGGGATTCGGAGGCGAAGCTGACGTCCACGAATTGCTGACGGTCCGGATTGGGCGGCGGGGACGTATCCTCGACCTCTTCGATCGGCCCTTCGATGATTTCGGAACCGATCGGCACCGGCTGATCGGTGCTGCCACCGCATGCAAAAGAAGCAATGAAGCAGGTGTTGAACTGGGCATTGGCGGAGTAGCCCGACCTTGAGCCGAAGGCGACTTCGCGGAAATAATCGGTGTTGGTCACGAACGTGCCATCCGCATTGATCCTCCGCCCAAAGGCATAAACGTCGATCTGGCCCTGGGAAGTCGGCTCGATTGTCAGCGTGTTCTGCGTAACCGTTATACCGGCAAACTCTTCCGATGTGCCGCTGTTCTGTACGAGGAGCGTGCTGCCGACGCGAAGCAGTACATCGCCGGCCTCGATATAGCCGCGTTCCTCCACATCGCCTTCGTTGAGGAGCAGGGCATCGTTGCGGCCCTCGAAATTCGGGTTCGAGATCAGCTGGTCGATGATCTCCTGGCTCGCCGACCAGATGTTGGCTGATTGAATGCCGATCGAACCGGCCGGCAGCTCCTCACCATTGAGCACGCGGATGCTGCCCGACGGGTTGATGATTTGCACCCGTTCGCCAGCGATGATGTCGATTCCGGATGTGGTGCTCGCATTTTCCATCCGGAGGGCACCTTCGACCTGGACGATGCCGCCCGCGCCTTCACCCGCACTCATGGAGATTTGTAAGCGGTTGATCGCGCCAGGCCCGGTCTCCAGCGTCGGCGCGGCGGTCACCGTCAGGTCGCGGACGACAAGATCGGCCGGCCGGCTCGGCGCGCTGCTCGTTGGCGTAGCCTGGATTTCGAGCGAGGCGGTACGGATCCGGCCCACTTCGGCCTGGGTCAGCGTATAGCCGGCTTCGTCGGACGTGCCGCCGATCACGGTCTGCGCGCTCTGCGGATTGACGCTCAGTGTGATCTCGGTTGTGGCGGCATCGCCCAGAAAGCCGGTGCCGGCAATGTCGATATCGCTGGACGCGATGAAGATGTCGGGTGAAACGACCGTCCCGGCGATGGTGGCGAGATCGGCCACGTTTACGCCGATCGCACCACTTGCGCGAACCAACGTGCCGGAGCCGGCCGTGAAATCGGATCCCGTCGCGGTCAATGAAACGACATCCACGGTGGCCGCGCTTCCGCGATTGCTATGGGCAATCGTCACCGCCCCATCTGCATCGAGATTCCAGGTGCCGCCACTGATCGAGCCGGAATCGACTGCGGCGATCGCGATGCTGTCACCAGAGAAGACATTCGCCGTACCCTGCAGCGCGATCGTGCCACCTTCCGGCAGGATGTTGACGGCTTGCGCCGCGTCCACTGCGAGCAATGTCGTGAAGCCGAGCGAACTACCTTGTGCGCGAATGAAAACGGGCTGAGCGAGATCGGAAAATAGCGGATCGCTGGTCCCAGAAGTGGTCAGGCTCGCGCTGCCGAAACTTGCCGTGCTGCCGACCACATCGATGAATGCAAGGCCATAGCGGGCGATGCCTGGCGTGCTGGCGGGATTCGCGGGCGCGCCGCCCGTACCACTGGCAATACCCGTGAAGGCGCCGATCGTATTGGTGGAACCGATCGCGGTCTGGAAGCGCGTGGTCAAAAGTGCCGCCACGCGCCCGCCCGCACCGGAGCCACCGCCTGCCCCACCCGTGCCATTGGCGACGAAGCTGACACTGTCAGCCGACAGCGTTCCCCCGCGCGAAAGCAAGGTGGCCGAACCACCCTGGCCGTCACCCCCTGTGCCGCCATTCACACCGCCAGCGCCACCTCGCGCAGACACGTCGGCCGTCACGACACCCAGTTCGACCACACCTTCCACAGCACCAGAGCCCTCGCCACTGGTCCCGCCGACCTGAACAAACCCGCCAAATGCATCGCCGCCGCGACCACCCGCACCACCCGCGCCGCCCACGGCGGTTGAAGCGAGGCTCAGATTATCGACGCGCAACGTGCCATTCAATGTGTTCGCTTCGGCTGCAATCAGATCTCCCGCAGTGGCATTGCCTCCGGCTGCGCCGGGGCCGCCCGTGCCACCCTCCGCCGAATTGTCCAGACTGACGGAGACGAGATCGATCACAGAGGCAACAGGACCGTTGAAGGCGGAGGTCGCGACCGATCCTCCCTGCCCGTTCCCGCCGGCCCCGGATGCACCCGTCCCGCCAATTCCGCGTGATTCAATGATTGCCGACGTGCCTGTTACGGTCCCACCGAAAGAGGAGAGGAACGACCCGCCGGAGGGCGCTTCAAAGGGGCTGTTGAGCTGGATACCCCCCGTGCCGCTGCCCCCTGTCGAACCGCTGCCACCCAATCCATTGCTGGACAGAACTGCGTCAGAGAAGCTTAACTGACCACCATTGCCAACATAAATCACGGAGACACCGCCCGTACCATCGCCACCAGCACCCGTGCCGTCGCCGCTGGTACCGCCGATACCAGTCGCATCCGCGCCCAGAGTATCGGTCACATTGAGCGTACCGCCGATGACGCCGAGATTGGCGAATCCGCCCGTACCCGCCCCACCAGTCACACCGGAGCCGCCTATACCTTTCGCATCCAAATTGAGAAAATCGAAGGTCCAGTCGTTGCCTACACCGCCGGTCTGGAAATCGATGGTACCGCCGGAGCCCGCACCGCCCGTCCCACCGAATCCATCACCGCCGATACCGAGGGCCTGGAACTCGGCCTGGATGGCGTCGATCGACGAGCCGCTGCTGGCACTGTCGACCTCAACTCGCACGACGCCACCTTGGGCATTGCCACCGGAAATCGCTGCCGAGGCGGCAAACGCATTCGCAACGACGGACAGGTTTGCATTCGGTGTCAAAGAGTTGATCACACCGCCATTGACGATCCGCAGAACCGCAGTTCCGGCCTCCGTATTGCCGGAAAAGTTACCGCTGCCACTGCCGCCTTGCGCGGCGATCAGCAACGTACCGACGAGATCAACGATGCCGCCATCGATGTCGAGCCTCGCCAGCCCGCCCGAGCCATTGCCCCCGATGCCCGAGCCGGTCGCGAAGCCGCCCGTGCCCCCAGCGACGCCCCCGGTCACTTCGATGGCGAGCCGTCCACCATTGTTGGCATAGATCAGGCGGGTGCCGCCCACGCCGTCACCACCATCAATATTGGCTTGAGTGTTGGCGGAATTTCCGCCCAAACCGAAAGCGCTGAGCTGGAGCCCGGCTCCGGTGATCGAGCCCTCGTCCGTTCCGAATTCGATCGTTCCACCCGTGCCGATGCCGCCACGTCCGCCTTGGACGGCGGCAGCGCCGGCCTCGCCGCGCGCGAAAACCCGGACGACACCAGCCGGTCCCGGCGAGGCCGGAAGCGCGATGGCACCGCCCGAAAGCGCGCGAATTTCCAACGTACCACCCGTCCCGGCGCCGCCGACCAGATCGCCGCCACCATTGTTCTGCCCGCCTCTGCCAGTGGCCGAAATCAGCGGAGTTCCGGAGATGTGATTGGCGACCGTGATGCTGCTGCCGCCGGTCGCGATGATCGATGCGATACCGCCTTGCCCGGCACCGCCATCGGAACCGGCTCCGGATCCCCCCAGCCCGTCGGCGATCAAATTCAAAGACGCCAGCGCGACATCAGCGGATAATGCAGCGCTCACACGCGCATCGCCTCCCGTACCCGCTCCCGCCACTGGACCGTTGCCGCCGGTTCCCGAGGCGATCAGGGAGGTGTTGCCGAAAGTGATACTGGCCGGACCGGGAGAACCATAGCCGGTCTCTTCCTGAATACCGACAAAAATGGAACCGCCATCGCCTGAACCGCCGGTCCCCGTCCCGGTGCCGCCAAAACCGTTAGCGGTTGCGCGTACATCCCCAAATTCGATCACACCTGTGCGAGAATCGGCTACGACCCGAATCGTGCCGCCCCCGCTGACCCCGCCAGTCACGCCTGCCCCGCCTTGTCCGTCGGCGATCATTTCGATGGAGGTGGCCGTAATGATGGAATCGGAGGTATTCAGCGTAGTGATGAAAATCGTCCCGCCGACGCCCGAGCCGCCGAAAGCGTCCGCCCCACTCGCACCACCGGATCCCCGAGCGGAAACAAAGGCGTCGCCGAGCGCGACCTCAGCGCGGTTCGCATTGACGCTCATGAAACCGCCAACGCCTGCTCCGCCCGCAGGCCCTTCCCCGCCTTCGCCAGCAAGATCGACCGCGGTCGACGATCCAAGGATAATATCGCCCAGGAACCCACTTATGAATAGATCACCGCCCAGCCCTTGCCCGCCGCTCGCCGCAGGGTCGCTGCTTCCCTCGACCGCACCGCCCACGCCGCGCGCGTTGATCTCACTGGCACCGGCAACGGTGATGCCACCCCCGGTTGAATTGATACTGACGATGCCGCCGGAACCGCCAGCGCCGAACCCTGCGGACGAAGCATTGGTACGGCTACCAAAACCCGAAACGTCGATGAGCAGCCCGCCACCCACCGTGATCGTGCCATCCGAAGCGATGATATTGGCGTCGCCACCCTGACCAATGCCGCCCCCATCGGGCACATAATCCGTGGAGGCCCCCGTGCCAGTGGCCAACATCTCGAGATCGCCGGCGATCTCGACGCTGCCGCCGCCCGTCGCGATCACCTGCACAGTGCCGCCGATGCCGTCGCCGGCATCGAGGTCGCCGTCAAACTCGAATTCGCCAATCACCGAGGCATCCAACGACACATTGCCCGCGAAACTGACCGTCTGGCCGTTCTCGGCCGTGATCTCCATGACACCGCCCGTCACGTCGATGCCAAACGGCTGGAAATCGGGCGTGAAGCCGCCGCCATAGCCGTTTTCAAAGTCGAGCGCTCCCAGGACCGAGCCCTCGAAATCACCCTCAACCGTCACGGAGCCATTGACTGCGCCCAGCCGTACGCGCTCGTTGGCAGTGGCCGCGAAACCGCCGCTGAACGAAAGATCGCCGTCCTGCGAGGTCGCGATGATGTTGCGGCTCGCCCTCGCAAAGACGTCCGAAGTGAACGTCCCGCCGGTTATCTCGATATTTCCCTCGGCATATTTCGGCTGGCCGCCGAAACCGGTCGTGATGCCTGAGGACAGGATGATTTCGCCATTCTCGATGCTGGCGCTCACCGCTTCGTCGAAGCCGATCGACCCCGAGAGGAGCATCGTCGCCGCCTGCGAAGGTGTAAAAGGCGCGGTGATCATGTAAATGCGATGCGGGTCGCTCGCCCCGGTGCTCGCCGGGCCGCCCGTCGAGCCGGTATGGATGATCGGCGTGGGGTTGTCGTCGCTGCCGTTCTGCAGAACGATGTCGAACAGGCCACCGTTCACCGTGAATGACGCATTCTCGCCGGCGATATAGCCGACATTCCCGTTCACATAGACATTGCCGCCCTGAATGATGCGCGGCGCGGCAAGCACAACATAGCTGCCTTCAGCCAGCGCATTGATCTGCGCCCCGGCTTCGATCTCGATCGCCTGGTCATAGGGTTCAGGGACACCCGTGAAGTCGAGACCACCGCCGGAATTGATGAACGTGCCACCGCCATAACCCGATTCTTCGCCGGCGATGTTGAGGGCGGTCAACACCAGACTGCCAACGTCGAACACTGCGCTGGCGCCAACGATGATGCCGCCGGTATTCTGGAAGATCACCGTCCCGCCCGGCGTCGTCACGCCCGTGACGGCGTCGGTCAGGCGACTGATGACGTTGCCATCGAAACGCACGGGCGCCCCGCCCGCACCGAAGATTCGGTTGAGCACCGCGAAATTCGCCGTGCCGCTGCCATTCTGGAAGGTGGCCGTGGCACCCCCAGGCAAGAAGACGTAGGGATCACCAGGCTGGGAGGGAGGGTTGATATTCCACCCAACGATCGCCGTGGGCGTATTGACCGTGACGGTTTCGGTGCCGGGCGTGGACCGGTTGTAAGTCACGCTGCCGTCCTGCGTGAACGGCGTCGCGTTGAACGCCTGCGCCCGCGCCTCGTCTGGCATCGCCGCCACGGTAAGGGTCGCACCCGCCGCGCAACCAACCATCAATTGCCGACGCCAAGAGGAAAGATGCGCAGAGCGACGCTTCACAGGATGAAGGGAACCAACCATCATCTAAAACTCCAAGGCCACAGGCGCGTAGTGAACGAGAGCAGGAAACGGGGGTCACCGCGCTCAAGTTGGAAGCCGGCCCTCTGGAGCGGCACGGCGACCAGTGCTTCGATGCGGAATCTGTCGCCATAAGCGGCGCGCAAGCCGCCACCGACCGAACTCAATTCCTGACGACCGGCCACGAGCAGCACATCCTCGTTCCAGGTCCAACCGTGGTCGTAGAAAACAAAAGGCTGCAGTGCCCAATCGTTGCGGGTCCGGGGGAAGGCACTACCGTAGCGCAACTCGGCCTGGAATCCGATGCCACTGTCACCCAGGATCGAGCCCGGATCATAGCCGCGTCCGAAGGTGTAGTTGCCGCCCGAAAATTCCTCGAACGCGAACAGCGGATCGCCACTATATTGCGCGCGCGCGCCCAGTGTGAATGTGACGAGCGGGGTCGGGCGATATTCGCCGTAAAGGCCGCCGCGCACGACGGTCGCGGTGGGATCGCCCTCGAACCGGCTCGGCGGCACGATGCCGGGCGCCAGGCAATTGATGAGCCCCGGACCGCACGGATCGCTGGCGCCGAAGATGGCCAGCCCCTGACGCAACTCGACATTGGCGCCGAAGCGCCAGCGCGGCTCCACCGCAGTGTAGCGCACATCGCCGGGATTGATGCCGACCGCGTCGAAATCGAGCCGGGCGAACGCGACACGCAACCGATCCCGGTTCAGGTCCAGGCCGTTAAACTCGACGTCCTGGTCGATGAAATCGAGCCCGACCGCACCGCGCAGCGTCTGGTCGAGGCGCCGGATGAACGGATAGCTTGCCTGCACGGTTGCAAGCAGAGAACGCGAGCGGATGTCGATGATGGGATCGCCGAGATCGGGGCGTCCCCAAGCATAAGTGAACTGACCGCCGATCGCCAGACCTTCACCGCCCAGCCGGAAATCGTGTGCGAGCTGGAGGGTGCGCTGCTCCTCGAAATCAGCGGTGGTGAAGAAGGAGACCGTCGTACGGTCCCCCATGCCGGTGAGCCCGAAGAATTGGGCGCGCGCCAGCCCGCCCCATCGCCCGAGTTGCTTTGATCCGTAATTCTGGACGCTGAGATCGGCGAGCACATTCGTGCGCAAAACCGTCACCTCGCCGATCACTTCGCCGCGCGCGGTGCCGGCCGAACGCAGCGCCAACCGGACATTGTAGCCCGGCAGATCGCCTGCCAGCAGGAGATAGCGCTCCGCCCGATTGCGGTTGAAGACCTCGTCTTCGGTAAGACGATTGAGATAGGCCGCAATCGTCCGTTCGGCCCGGCCGGCATCGCCGCGCACACGCAGTCCGACAAGACGAGCCTGAAGCACGCGGAACCGCACTTCGCCGTCTGCAATGCGCTGCTCCGGCACCTCGACAACGGCGACATAGCCCGCCTGGCGCAGGATCTCCGCGGCGCGGTCGCGAATCTCGCAGACGACGGACACGGAATGTTCGCGCCCGACATAGGAGGCGAAAGCCGGCCGCAAATCTTCCTGAGTCAGCCCGCGCAGATCTTCGAACACCGCATCATTCAGGGTGAAACGGATGCCCTCATATTCCGGCCGATCGAGCGCGCATGGCGCGCGCGGCACCTCGTCCTCGACGCTGAGACGCGCGCGGGGCGGCGGAGCGGTATCGGGCACCGGCCGCTCCACTTCCTCGCGCGTCGGCGGCACGGGCGCAACCTGCGCCTGGAGACTCGTGGCGAGCATCGCGGCGCAACCGGCAGCAAGGCCGATGCGGATCAGCCGCAATGGATATGCGTGGAAACGTCGGCGCGCGACCATGATGTCCGCACAATCGTCTTCCGCCGACAGGACCATGCACACCCCCCTTTTGGTACATTGGTTCTCTATGAGAGGGGGCGGCATAGCAGATCGAAACGCGCGCCCAAACCCTGAAAAATCAAAAGTTACGCGGGCGTTTCGGATTCTTGCTGCACCGACAATTGCGGGTTTTGGCCGCGCACATGTAGCAGGAACGATCGTGGACGCTTCATCAGCCGCTCGGCATTCTCGACTCTGAGGCCAATATTCCGCGCAATCTCGGCGACGAAATGGACGCAATTGCGCCGGTTGAGATTATAGGACGGCTGCACGCGGCTGCGCCATTCTTCCACCACGGCCATGACTGCATGATATTGCGCGTCGCTCAGCGTCATGACGAATTGGCGCTCGCTGCGCGCGATCTGCCGCGGCCCTTCGACGATCACTTCGCCGGCCACCGAACCCCACAGGAGTGCCGGCGTGATCGCCTTCGCGGTAAAGCCGTAGTTGATGTCCACCGCCTCGCCGGTTGCATCGAGCGTGCCGCGCAAGCTGACGAATGCGTGGGGGAAATTGTTGCCGCCGAGTTCACGCGAATAGAATGCAATCTCAACCGCGGCATGAGACGGAGCGCTGATCAGAAGTAGCGCGGCCAGCCACAGGCAGTGCCGGAAAAACCGCACGACCGCCAACGAAGCGGGCTTTCCCGTCATGAGAAGACGCCGGATCAATTCCGGCTGACGGCTCCCTTGCCTTTGCCGACTCCCTTCGGTCTCTGCGCGATCGCCTTCAAGCGGCGCCTGCGCAGCATACCGACGAGCTCGATTGCACCGAAAACGACGAAGGGCAGAGCGCAGAGCGCCACTGCCCAGATCCATTCATCCTGCAAATCCAAGTCCCTGTCATTTCATGGACACAGATGATGCCTGATAAATTGCGAACCGGCAGGACACAAGGGCAACAGGGCGCCATTCGCCGAATCGGTGACGATTGAACGGATCGCATGGTGCGCCTATCTCGCAACGGCCCCGCTTCTTTCGACAACGGCCCTTTCTTCCCAGCCATGCCCGTCCAGCGCCTACTCAACCTCGTCAAGAAACGCGCGCCGCGCTGTCACGCCGTTCCCGCCGGACAGCGCGTCTATGCGGTGGGCGACATTCACGGCCGGCTCGATCTGCTGGACTGCTTGCTCGATGCGATCGCAGCCGACAATGAGACCCGAGGACCGGCGGATACCTTGGTCATATTCCTCGGCGACCTGGTCGATCGCGGTCCCGATTCGCACGGCGTGGTCGAGCGGCTGATCGCCTATAGCAAGGGGCCGACCCCGAGCCGCTTTTTGATGGGCAATCATGAAGAGGTGCTTCTGCGTGCCGTAGACGGCGACATGAAAGCACTCAAATTCCTGATCCGGATCGGCGGACGCGCTACGATTTTGAGCTACGGCATCGGCGAATCCGAATATCAAAGCCTTGATTTCGACGGCCTCGCCACTGCCCTTAAAGAGCGGGTGCCGCCCGAGCACATCGCCTTCTTGTCCGGGTTCGAGGAATGTGTCGAGATCGGCGACTATCTCTTCGTTCATGCCGGTATCCGGCCCGGCGTTGACCTCGCCGACCAGCGGGCCAGCGACTTGCGCTGGATTCGTGACGACTTCCTTCTGCATCGCGACAGCTTCGGCAAGCTGGTCGTCCACGGCCACAGCATCACCCGGGAGGTGGACCTGCGCTCCAACCGGATCGGCATCGACACGGGTGCTTATGAAAGCGGCAGACTCACCGCGATCGGGCTGGAAAACGCGGAGCGCTGGTTCCTCTCAACCTGAAGCGTCGAGCGGCAGGTCGAAGGGCGGCACCGGAATCGCGCCGGCTGCGCGTGCCCGCCGCACGGCATCGGTTTCCTGACGGATCATCGCTACGCGCGCGCGCCAGCTCCCGTGGGTCGGGCTGCCGAGGAAATTCAGACCACGACGGCCAAACCGCTCCCATAAGGCGAGAGCGGCATCGAGATCATAGCCGGCGCGGTCGAGGATGTGGACAGCGAGCCGGTCGGCCTCTTGCTCCGTCTCGCGGATCAGCCGCGCGTTGCGGCCGAAATTGCCGAGCAGGCCGCGTTGAACGCCAGCGGCGTCCAGCCGCGCGCGATGACGCAGGATGTTATGGGCAAGTTCATGGGCGAGAACCGCCGCGAGTTCGTCGTCCGATTCGACATAATCGCCGATCGCCGTCGTTACCTGCACATAGCGCCCGTTCGCCAATGCGTTGAGACGAGGGGAGGGGATAAGCTGGAAGCGCGACGCACAGCCCCGTTCGCCGCGAATCTCGATGCGCAGCGCCTCGCCCCGCCGCAAAATGCCAATCGTCGCTGCGCCATCGGCGAAGGCCGCGTCGAACGCGTCGAGAATCTCCTCAAGTCGCACGAAACCGGCATTTTCCGCCACCTCCCCTCCCGGCAGAGGATTGCCATCCAGGTGGGTAATGATGTCGTCGCGCCGCAGTCCGGCGCGTTCGGCCGGGCCGTCCACAGCCAGCGCCAGCACGCCGGGTCCCGCATCGAGTCCGAATGCCCGGCGGGCGACATCACGATAGTCGCCGCCATATTGTGACAGATCGTGGAGCGCGATTCCCGGAACCCAGGCCTGATCCACGCACAGGTCCAGGCTGCCCGCCGCGAGACGATGACCGATCGTAGCCACGCGATCATCCAGCGCGCGCATCGCCAGCAGTGAATCCATCTGCGCCGCATTCTGAGCGAGCACAGGGGCAGCGACAGCCAGAAGGATTGATGCGGTCGATCGCGCGAACAACCTCAAAAGCGCATCTGCCAAGGCTCACTCCCACCTGTGCTGAAATATAAACTTCACAAAGCCAATCATTAACCGATTGTTAATCGCTTTTATCGCAGAGCTTGCACTCGTTACTTCCACGTGTCCTTTGGCTCGCCATCCAGATTGTCTTGCAAATCGGCAACACTGTTCTGGGCGACGATGGGAAGCGTAGTTTTGGGGTTGTCATCGCATAAGCGCTGTGGCAGTTCCGCCTTTGCCAGCTCAACAGGGAGTTTGAAATGAGTTTCAAGAAAGCATCTATGGCTGCGATGCTCGCGGTCTCGATGGCCAGCACGCCGGTTCTGGCCCAGACGTCCGCCTCTTCGCTCTCGATCGCGTCCACTGAGGCGCGCGCTGGTGCGGATATGGATTCGGCCAACCCGCTCAATGGTGGTTTTCTGATCCCGCTGCTCGCGATCCTCGCGGTCGTCGGCGGTATCATCGCCATCACCAGCGGCGGCGATGACGGCCCCACCAGCCCGTAGTCACGCCGACAGGCATGATAAAGAAATAGCGGCCTTTGGGCCGCTATTTTTTTAACTGAATCCCGCCATAGAGCGCAGATGGACTCCTTTCCTATACACTCGGCCGAATCAGGCGCTCCGCAGGATATGCAGACCAAAATCGGAGAATCCGCACCGACGCTTCCCTCGATCGGCGTGGTCGGCTTGGGCTATGTCGGGCTACCGCTCGCGGTTGCACTGGCCCGCCACTTCCCGACCACCGGATTCGACATCGATGCCAGGCGCATTGACGAGCTCCGCGAAGGGCGCGATCGAACCGGCGAGATCGCCCAAGCAACACTCCACGATTCTGCTCTCAAAGTCAGCGCCGATTCGGAAGCAATCCGCGGGCTGGACGTCTATATCGTAACCGCGCCGACACCGGTTGACGATGCCAACCGCCCCGATCTCTCCCCGTTACTGTCCGCGACGGAATCCGTTGCTCGCCTGATCGACGCGACGAAACCGGCGATCATCGTATTTGAAAGCACAGTCTGGCCCGGTGTGACCGAGGACATTTGTGGCCCGGCCATCGAGCGCGTATCCGGCCTGAAGCGAGGCGAGCATTTCTTCCTCGCTTACTCGCCCGAACGCATCAATCCCGGCGACCGCGAGCACAGCGTCGACAAGATTGTGAAAGTTGTTTCCGGAGAGAATGAGGCCGTGATCGATCGCGTTGCCGAAATTTACGGGCGGGTCACGACAGCCGGTACGTTTCGCGCAGCTTCGATCCGCGCTGCCGAGGCGGCCAAGGTGATCGAGAACGCACAGCGCGACATCAACATCGCCTTCATGAACGAAATCACCCAGATTTTCGGTCAACTGGGCCTATCAGCACTCGATGTTCTGGAAGCGGCAGGGACCAAATGGAACTTTCTGCCATTCCGCCCCGGCCTGGTCGGTGGCCACTGCATCGGCGTCGATCCTTATTATCTCAGTCATTGCGCGCAGAGCGTCGGCTACCTGCCGCGGGTGATCCTCGCCGGGCGCGCGATCAATGATGGCATGGGCATCTGGGTCGCCGACACGATCCACAGTCGCCGCAAAAGTAGGATCGGCAAAATCCTGGTGCTCGGCCTGACCTTCAAGCCGGACGTCCCGGACTTGCGCAATTCGAAAGTGGTCGATGTCGTACGCCGGCTGGAATGGCTCGGCCACGAGATCGTCGTCCACGATCCTCTGGCGGACCCGGCAACGGCGAAGCGCGAATATCGTATCGCGCTCGAGCGCGAATTGCCGGGCGATCGCTTCGACGTCATCGTGGCCGCGGTGCCGCATCAAAGCTATCGCGCGCTGGCCATCACCGATATTGCCGCTCACTGCACCGACGGCGCATTGCTCGCGGACCTTCACGGCATCTGGCGCGGACAGAATTTGCCTTTAGGGGTGGATTACTGGGTCCCCTGACGAGAAACAGACATGTCCATTATCGTAACCGGCACGGCCGGGTTCATCGGCTATCATGTATCCCGCCGCCTGCTGGAGCGGGGCGAACGGGTGATCGGGCTCGATAATCTCAACGATTATTACGACCCGCAGCTCAAACGTGACCGATTGGTCGAGCTCCACAAGTTGAACGGCGATTTCACCTTCCACAAGGTGGATTTCGCCGACGATGCCGCGCTGGATACCGCATTGCGCGGCGTGCCGTTCGATCGCATCGTCCATCTTGGCGCACAGGCGGGCGTGCGCTATTCGATCGACAATCCGCGCGCTTATGTTTCGGCGAATCTGGTCGGCCATCTCAACATGCTGGAACTCGCGCGGCAGCGCGACGTGCGGCACATGGTGTACGCCTCCTCGTCGTCGGTCTATGGCGGCAATACGAAACTGCCGTTCAGCGTCGACGATCGCGTCGATCACCCGGTTTCCCTCTATGCCGCCACCAAGCGTGCGGACGAACTGATGAGCGAATCCTACGCTCATCTCTATCGGATACCGGTGACTGGCCTGAGATTCTTCACCGTCTACGGGCCGTGGGGCCGCCCCGACATGGCAATGTGGATTTTCGCGAAGAAGATCCTGGCGGGCGAGCCGATCCAGGTATTCAACTACGGCAGGATGAGGCGGGACTTCACCTATATCGATGATATCGTGAACGGCGTCGTCGCCTGCCTGGACGGCCCGCCGCGCGACAATGGGGCGCAAAAAGCCGGTGGCAGCCATGCCCCGCACCGGCTCTACAATATCGGCAACAGCCGATCGGAAGAGCTGTCCCGGATGATCGCGCTATTGGAGCAAGCGTGCAGCCGGAAAGCGGCGGTCGAACTGCTGCCCATGCAAGCTGGCGACGTGGCGGAAACCTATGCCAATATCGAAGCCATTTGCCGGGACCATGGCTTCATCCCGGAGACGACGATCGAAGACGGCATTCCACTCTTTTTAGATTGGTACAGGGCATATAATCGTTGAGCGCTCTCAGCCCTATTCGGCGAATTTGCGTTCAAGGCGAGCGATGACTGACGAACGACGCAGCCTTGCCCTTCAGGGTCGTTCGGGCAAGACTATCAGCAACATTCTCCGGCCGACCCCGCCCTCCCCGAATATGAGTACACGCCTTAGCCGGCTCTTTGCAAAGTCACCCAATCGACGACGTCGCTTTCCGGGACATATTCAGGGACCAGACGACGCAATGACATGATGACTGTCGGAATGTCGCCCATTTCGATGGCGCGCTGCAAAAGGTCCAGTTCAGACGCGAGATCCGACCAATCAAGGAAACTTTCCCGAGCCTTCAGGATGCGAGGATGCATCGTCGGTGTGGGATCGTTGCCGATCAAGAGCTCTTCGTAGAGCTTTTCTCCGGGGCGCAGGCCGGTCACGGTAATTTCGATATCGCCGTCCGGACGACCTAGTTCGCGTATCTGCAGCCCCGAAAGTTCGACCATGCGCCGCGCGAGGTCCATGATCTTCACCGGTTCGCCCATATCGAGCACGAACACCTCGCTCCGCACCGCCATCGCCCCGGCTTGAATCACGAGCTGCGCGGCCTCGGGGATCGTCATGAAATAACGCGTGATATCCGGATGCGTGATCGTGATCGGTCCACCAGCCTGAATCTGTTTGCGAAACAACGGAACCACCGAACCGCTCGATCCCAGCACATTGCCGAAGCGCACCATCGAGAAGCAGGTTGTCGATGTCTGTGTCGCGCGTGCCTGCAACACCATTTCCGCAAGGCGCTTGGTCGTCCCCATGATATTGGTTGGCCGCACGGCCTTGTCGGTACTGATCAGGACGAAGTCCGCAACGCCGCCCTCCTCGGCCGCCTGGGCCATCGACAAGGTGCCGAACACATTGTTCCACGTCCCCTCGGCGGGATTGTGCTCGACCAACGGCACATGCTTGTAAGCTGCCGCATGATAGATCGTGTCGGGTCGCCAGGCCGTGATGATCCCCGCGATCCGCTCCGCGTCGCACACGGATCCCAGCAACGGGACCAACGCGGATTGCTGTTCAAGCTGTCGCAACCGAACGTCCAGTTCCTGGTGGATCGAATAGAGCGCCGCCTCGCTCATCTCCAGCAACAGAAGCGTCGCGGGAGCGGATTCGAGAATCTGGCGGCATAGCTCACTGCCGATCGACCCCCCCGCACCGGTCACGAGAACGACTTTCCCCCGAATCTTGAGATCGAGCAGATCTTCGTTCGGGGCGACGGGCGGGCGCCCGAGTAGATCGCCAAGGTCGAGCTCGAGAAGCTCGCTGGTGCGCACACGCCCCTGTGCGACATGGGTCAGACCAGGCACTGTCCTCACAGCTACAGGCAGGGGGCGGACCATCTCAAGGATCTGGTTGCGCCGCTTGCGACTGGCCGACGGGATCGCAAGCAGGATATCGGTCAATTGCCACTGTTGGACGAGGTCCGGAAGTTCTTCAGGCGCATGAATGGGTTTGCCGAGCAACGTACGGCCATGCAGCCGATCGTCATCGTCGATGAAGCCGGCAACCCGCATTTCCGAATTGGCAAGGGCATGGAAAAGCTGACGCCCGGCCGCGCCCGCACCATAAATCATCACCGGCTGCCGGGAGACACCGCTCAAAAGCTGAAGATAGGCGCCTCCGAGCCACCAGCTCACCAGGACCCGTGACGCGCCGACGAACAGGAACAATAAAACCGGCTGTATGATGCCGACAGTGCGCGGCACTGTATCGATCTGGATGATCGTGATTACGGTCGCATAAGCGACCCCATAAACTACCGCAGCCTGCGTCAACGTGACGAGGGCGGCTGCACTCGAATATCGGAAGATCGCCCGATACAGCCCAGAAACTATGAATATGGGAATTGCGAAAGAGATGGCGATAGCCACAGCAAGCCATTGCATGCCGCTGAGCACGACCCATTCATCCAGACGCAAATAGAAAGCGATCCAGACGGTCAGTGCGCAAAGCAAAGCATCCAGCGCGACCGCGATAATCCGTTTGGCGAGGCGCGGAAGTGCCAAGACGGTGTCGGCTGCGCGCCTAACAGGCGTCAGTGATTCCACCGACGCCATCTGCGCAGCCATTCTTTTCCCCATGACGTCGGAAGCGCCAGGACGATCATTCGCAAGGCGTTCAGCCATTTAAACTCGTTTTGCCGAAACGAAACACATCCTTAACGACCTTCCTTACACTCGGCCAACTCGCTTTAGTTGCTTGAAATACCCAAGTCCACTTGGCCGATCGTGGCCTACGCACCGACGTCCTGGCTTTCAATCATCAAAAGCGCCCCGTCCGGAAAATTCAGACAGGATGATGCGGCGCTTTCTTGCGCCGAAGCAATCCGAGCGCGCCAGACGATTGTCCGGCGTCCATCCCGCTCGACGAAGGCGCCAGGATAGGGTCGGGTAACGGCACGAACAAGGCGTTCGGCCTCGAAGACCGAGCCGCCGAGATCTATGCGCCCGTCTTCGGGACCACGGGCTGGCCAGACGGTCGCGCGCGCCTCATCCTGCGGACGGGGCATCAATTCTCCGGCAAGCAACCCCGGCAACGCGCGGCGGATGAGCTCGACATGAGTCGCGTCCATCGCTTCATAAAGTACGCCAGCGTCGATATTTGGGGACAACCGTATCTCAGCCTGCTCGAGAATATCGCCCGTGTCGACGCCCTCGTCGAGCTTGAACAAGGTAACACCGGTCCGATCCAGCCCTTTGAGGATCGCCCAGGGGATCGCGGCCCGGCCCCGCCCTTCCGGCAAGAGCGTCGGATGCATGCCAAGCACGCCCAGTCGCGGCGTATCGAGCACTGGTTTGCGCGCGATCTGCGACCACCCGATGATGAACAGCCAGTCCAGTTCGGCCGCTCGCAGCGCCGCCAGCGCATCGTCGTCGTTGATGTTGCGGACCTTGACCAGCGGCACGTCATGCGCCGCGCAAAATGCATCGAGATAGACCCGACCGGACTTTGTGACCGCCTGCGTGTCGTGAAGCGTGAGGGCGAGGTCGAGACGTCCCCCCACTTCGTGGATCGCTTCCATGCATGAAAGACCCAGCTTAACGCAGCTCACGAAACCAAGGCGCATACGATCCTCAATATTTTGGCGGAGGCCGAAGCAGATAGACAAAGGTTCGCAGCATGATCGCAATATCCCGGCCGAACGAGATGTGATGCGCATACTCGCCGTCCAGTTCGGCCTTTCGCGCAACACTCATGCCGTCAAACGCATTCACCTGCGCCCAGCCGGTCAGGCCCGGGCGGCAGCCCAGTGCGCCATTGTCGCGTCGTAGGCTGACAAGCTCCTTCTGTGCCGGGATCGGCGGCCGCGGGCCGATCAACGACATGTCTCCCTTCAAGACGTTGACCAACTGCGGCAGTTCGTCGAGATTCGACCGGCGAAGGAAGCGGCCGACGGCTGAGATGCGCACGGCCCCCAGTTGGTCGGAAGGGATGTCGCCCGTGTTTACCGGCATGCTGCGGAACTTGTAGAAATCGAAATGGCGTCCGTCCGCACCGACACGGACCTGCCGGAAGATAGCGGGACCGGGATCGAAAAGCCGGATGGCGAGCGCAATGGCCAGCATCACAGGAGCAAGGAAGATCAAGCCTGCTGACGCGAGTAGCACGTCGATCACCCGTTTTAGACCGTTGCAGTACATTACCGATCAGCCGATCGAGGTCCTGAACAGGGTCTGGAAAGCCTCAGCGCGCTTCATGCCCGCCTGCGCGCCGCGAACGGCGGCGATGGAATGGATCGCCTCGCCGCTCCTTGGATGCGGAAAGTCGCGCATAACGTTCCGATAACAGGCGAGGGCGTCGAGCTTGGCGTCGATATGCGCCTCAATATCGACAAATGTATCGGGGACAAACGGCCCGCTTTCCGGCCCTCCGAACCCCCAGTCAGTGGCTGATGGCACCTCCATCAGGAACAAAGCCTCGAGGCGGGGCACATCGGGACGCCGCTGGAACAACCGCGCCGCTGCGAGAACCGCGCGGCACACCTGCTTGTGATCGTCGTTGAGATCGGACGGGTGGTGAGTGAAGATGCGCTGCGGCGCGAAGGCCAGAATCTGCGCTTCGACGAACTGCACGAGATCAAGATGATCGACCGTGTTCATCCGGATGTTGGGAAAACTGCCGAGCACGGGAGGAGCAAAGCCAAGTCGTTCATTGGCCGCGACGGCATCGTCGAACAATTGCTGGTCGGTTGGTCGACGGGTTCGCGCGTCAGCGCTGCCGCACATGATGACAGGCTGGACGGTCTCGCCCTCATGCACGAGGCGCGCGCCAGTGCCGCCGAAGCCGAGAATCTCGTCATCAGGGTGCGCCACGACAACAAGGTTCATCTTCGTACTGGTCATGAATGTGTCCCGGCGATCCGTCGCGCTATTTCGAAATGTCCTAGCGAAGTGCGACCGCAGGGGATAGCCGGTACGCTGGGATTCCGAAATCCCGGACATAGGCCCAACGATACGGAGCGCCGGATGAAGATTGCAGTGGTCGGTGCCGGAGGATTTGTCGGACAGGCTCTCACGCGCCGGCTGCAAGACAACGGACATGCGGTCGTGCCGATCGTACGAACGCCTTCGGGGCTGACCGATGAGCGGCCGATCAAGGATCTTCTTTCGGCAGACTGGCCGACGCTGCTCGACGGCGTCGGCGTGGTCGTCCAGCTCGCAGCGCGCGTGCACATTATGAACGACACGGCGACGGACCCGCTCGCTGAATTCCGGCGGGTGAATCGCGACGGATCGATCGCACTATTCAGCGCCGCCGCCAGGGCCGGCGTGAAACGCTATCTCTTCGTCAGCACGATCAAGGTCAATGGCGAGGCCACGCAACTGGGCGCGCCGTTTCGAGCGGACGACCCTCCGGCGCCCGCGGACCCCTATGGCATCAGCAAGCTCGAAGCCGAGCTGGCGCTGGCCCGGCTCGCGGAAGAAGGCGGACCCGAACTCGCGATCGTCCGTCCGCCGCTCGTCCACGGGCCTGGCGTGCGTGCCAATTTCGAGACGATGATGCGCTGGTTGCAGCGCGGCGTCCCTCTGCCGTTCGGCCGCATCACGCAGAATCGCCGCACCCTGATCGGCATCGACAATTTGGTCGACCTGCTCGTCACCTGCCTCCTGCATCCCGCTGCGGCCAACCAAACCTTTATGGCCGGCGACGGCCAGGACGTTTCCACCGCGCAGCTTCTGAGGCTGCTGAGCGCGTCACTAGGCCGGCCGGCCCGTCTTCTGCCTGTCCCGATATCGCTACTGCAGGCCGCCGCGCGCCTGGCGGGACGCGGGGCCGCGATCCAGCGCCTGACCGGCAGCCTGCAGGCCGACATCGCCAAGACCCGCACCCTGCTCGGCTGGACCCCGCCCATATCGCTCGAAGAGGGTCTGAGACGTACCGCGGCGGCGTTCCTCTCCGCCGCTCAGTAGCGCCCTGGACGCTCCGGCTCAGCACACACCTCGGCGACCCACGCTTCGAAAATGGAGACCAGCGTCGCACGATCGAATTCGCGATCACAATAAGCCTTCCCCGCCATTCCCATTGCGCGCCGCCGCTTGGGCGACAGCGCTATCATCGCGCGGACATTGTCCGCAAGCCGATCCCCACGACCGGCGGGACCGACCATGCCGGCGCCGGATTCAGCCAGGACACGCGCCCCTTCACCGTCCAGCATGCCGATAACGGGCTTGCCGGCAGCCAAATAGCTTTGCACCTTGCCCGGGATGGTCATCGACCAGATCGGCGCGGAGCGGAGCGAAACAAGAAGGGTATCCGCGGCCTTGAAGAAGGACGGCATACGTTCGAGCGGGTAGCGCCCGAGCATCACCACCTGTCCCGCAAGGCCGCGCCGGGCGATCTCCCCGCGAACGGCCGGCACCGCCCGGCCATCGCCGACGATGAGCCAGCGAAGCCCGGGTTCATCCTTTAATATCTCGGCCGCATCCAGGATCGCCGGAAAATCCTGGGCCTCACCGATATTGCCCGCGAAGAGCAGCTTGAAGTCGTCGGCGAAAGGGGCGAGTTCAGGCGCCGGATCGTCGGTCGCACTGCCCTCGAACACATTCTCCGGCCAGCCGGGAAAGTAGCGGACCCGCGCTTCGCCGCCCGCATAGCCGGCTACGTTGGCAACGAAAGCGCGTGACTGGACCAGGATGCGATCGCAGCGCTGATAGATGAACCGGACCAACGACCCTACCAATCGGAGCAGGCGCGGCGAGGTTACCACACCAATCGCCTTGAGGGTCTCCGGCCAGAGATCGAGTACCCACAGAAGAAACGGTGCCCGCTTGATCCGGCGCAAGATGACGGCCGGCATCGCGGAAGTAATCGGCGATGGTTGGAACACGAAGATCGCATCGAACGGCCGGCCCCGCAGACGGATCGGTCCCCAGAGCGAAGCCGAGATCATGAAGCTCAGATAGTTGAGCACCAAACGCAAGCCGCCATTGCCACGCGGGAGCATGGGAACCCGGATCACCTCCACACCCTCGAAGGTGGAAAAAGCACTCGGATCCGCGCGATATTCGGCGAAAACGCGCCCTTCCGGATAATTGGGCAGACCTGTGAGAACCGTGACCTGGTGGCCCCGCTCCACCAGCGCGCTCACCAGGTCATTGACGCGGAAATTCTCGGGCCAGAAATATTGGCTGACGATCAGCAGGCGCATCGGCGTCACGCATAATCGCGCCAGACCACGCGCCTCACATAGTCGGTATAGCTATGGATAATCCGAACCACCTTGGCTGAAACATTCGGCATGGAATAATCGCCGACGAGCCGGAAATCCCGATCGGGACCGCGCCGCTGCTCTTCGAGGAGCGTGAGCGCCTGATCGACGCGCGGCAGGTTAAGGCCCGTCATGATGACCGATGCCTCCTCCATGCCTTCGGGTCGTTCATGCGCTTCACGAATATTGAGCGCCGGAAAGTTCAGGATCGAGGATTCCTCGGTGATCGTGCCGCTGTCTGACAGCACCGCACGCGCCGATTGCTGGAGCCTGACATAATCGTTGAACCCGAGAGGCTTCATCAACCGGACGACCGGATCGAAGGTCACGCCCATCTGATCGATGCGCTTGCGGGTGCGCGGATGGGTGGAGACGATGACGGGCTCGCCATAGCGCCGGGCAAGATGATTAAGGATATCGACGAGCCGGCTGAAATTGCGATCGGCCTCGATATTTTCCTCGCGATGCGCGCTGACGACGATGTAGCGCCGCTCCTGGAGATCGAGCCGGGCCAAAACATCCGATCCTTCGATGCCGTCGCGATAATGTTGCAACACCTCGAACATCGGGCTGCCGGTCTTGATGACACGATCAGCAGGCAGGCCCTCGCGTAGCAGATATTCCCGAGCGATGTCGCTGTAGGTGAGATTGATGTCAGCGGTATGATCGACGATAACCCGGTTGATCTCCTCGGGGACCCGCTGATCGAAACAGCGATTGCCCGCCTCCATGTGGAACACAGGTACATGCTTTCGCTTGGCGGGGATCACGGCGAGACAGCTGTTGGTGTCGCCAAGGACCAGCAATGCATCCGGCCGCTGGCTGTCCAGCAACTTTTCCATCGCGATCAGGATGTTGCCGATCGTCGCGACCGGCGATCCGGCAGCCGCCTCCAGGAAATGATCGGGCTTGCGGATGCCGAGATCGTCGAAGAAGACTTGGCTCAACTCGTAATCGTGATTCTGGCCGGTATGGACTAGAACGTGGTCGCAGGCGGTATCGAGCGCCGCGATCACGCGCGACAGCCGGATGATCTCCGGGCGCGTGCCCACCACCGTCATCACTCGCAGCTTTTCCATCGTCATACATCCATCGCGATCGTGTCCGGCCGCTGCCGGTCGAAGATTTCATTGGCCCACAACATGCAGATCAAGGCGTCGTCGCCGATATTCGTGATGTTATGCGTCCATCCCGGAATCGTCTCGACGATCCGCCCTTCCCCGCCCCGCGTCACGACCTCATGGGTCTCTCCCGTATCGACGTGGCGGAAGCCGAAATGGGCGGTGCCGGCGATCACCAGGAATTTCTCGCTCTTGCTATGGTGATAGTGGTTACCGCGCGTGACACCCGGATGCGCGATGAAATAGGAAAACTGCCCGGCATCAGGCGTTTTCAGCATCTCGACGAAGATGCCGCGCGGGTCCTCCTTGCCGTGGATAGGCACGGCATAAGTGAAATCAGCGGGCCGGAGATAGCTGAGATAGGTCGCATAGAGCGCACGAACCAGGCCCGTGCCGACCGGGGGAACAAGCAGCGTATCGCGGCTTTCGGGGAAGCGGCGAATGAGATCGGCCACCGCGCCGACCGTCGTTTCGTAGACGGGCGCGATCGTACGAATGTCCGAAGCTTCAGACGGCGAAGCGTCGATGAGGTGGATGAACGCATTCACGACATCGTCGATATGGACGAGCCGAAGCGGCGCAGCGGGATCATGGACAACGATCGGTTCCCGCCTCACTATGTTGTGACAGAAGGTCGCGACAGCCGAGTTGTAATTCGGCCGCGCCCATTTCCCGAACACGTTGGGCAGACGGAAGATATGGATCGCCGCACCGGTCGTTTCGCGATGACGACGCAGCGCTTCCTCCGCCGCGCGCTTGCTGGCGCCATAGGGATTGCTCGCCTCAGCCTGAATCGACGACGCATAGACAATCGGGGCCCGGCTCCCCGCCGCTGCCAACGCGGCGCACAATGTCTCCGTGGAGCCGACATTGCCGGAATGGAAATCAGCCGGGTCGACCGGCCTGTTCACCCCGGCCAGGTGAAAAACGACATCGGCTCTTTCCACCACCTGCGCCAGTTCCGCCTGGTTGCCAACCCGGCCCAGCGGGATGGTCTCAACCCCGGATTCCGCGAGCCGCAGCCGCAGGTTGCGCCCGATGAAACCGTCGGCGCCGGTGACAAGCGCGACGGTCACCCCAGAACGTCCATTTCCAGCTTCTCGCCGCGCGTCGCGCGCGCAATGAAGGGAAGTTT
This sequence comes from uncultured Sphingosinicella sp., assembly GCA_964438875.1. Classification (GTDB taxonomy): domain Bacteria; phylum Pseudomonadota; class Alphaproteobacteria; order Sphingomonadales; family Sphingomonadaceae; genus Allosphingosinicella. Next base: position 87,077 of record CAYTMM010000001.1, read on the forward strand.
CAAAAGCAACGCCTTCATCCCTTCCACGTCAAGTTGATGTGTGTTGTGGGAATTATATTCGTCACCATGGCCGAGCCGCGCTTCGCCCTGATCGATGAATTTCTCGTAATTGAGGTCGCGGCCATCTGGCGACACCCGGAAATAGCCACCCAGATCTTCGGCGACCGCGCGCTCTTCCCGGCCGAGCAATGCTTCGTGGAGCTTCTCGCCATGACGCGTTCCGATGATCCGGATCAGATGATCGGGTCGCCCGAGCAGCTGCCGGAGAGCCTCTGCCAGGGTCGCGACCGTCGCCGCCGGCGCCTTCTGCACGAAGATGTCGCCATTCTGACCATTTTCGAATGCGAACAGGACAAGCTCGATCGCGTCGTCGAGCGTCATCATGAAGCGCGTCATATCCGGATTGGTGATGGTGATCGGCCGCCCCGAAACGATCTGATCCGCGAAAAGGGGAATGACCGAGCCGCGCGAAGCCATCACGTTGCCGTAACGGGTGCCGCAGATCACCGTGCCGGTGCCTTCAAGGTTCCGGGAGGAGGCGACCATCACCTTCTCCATCATCGCCTTGCTGATCCCCATCGCGTTCAGGGGGTAGACCGCCTTGTCCGTGGAAAGGCAGATGACGCGCTCCACACCGGCCGCGACCGCCGCCGACAGGACATTCTCTGTGCCGAGCACATTGGTCCTGACCGCCTGCAACGGATGGAATTCGCAGGACGGAACCTGCTTCAGTGCTGCGGCATGGAAGCAGAAATCGACACCACGCATCGCCGCGGTGATGCTTTCGCGATCACGCACGTCGCCAAGATAGAATTTGATCCGATCGCTGGCATAAGCCTTGCGCATATCATCCTGCTTCTTCTCGTCTCTGGAGAAGATGCGAATCTCGGCAAGGTCGGAATCAAGGAAACGCCGCAAGACCGCGTTGCCGAACGAGCCCGTTCCGCCGGTTATGAGCAAGGTGCGATCGGTAAACATTCGTCCTCCGGCTAGGCGGATAGCGTCCCCGCCAGCGCCGCTTGTATCATCTGTTCCTTCGCATCCTGCGGGGGATAGCTGATCAGTACCGCCCGGTAGGCACCCTTGAACACGAAAAGGCTCCCGGCTGCGAGCCCCACCGTGCCCAGCGCCTGAATCGCCCCCTGGAGGTGATCGAGCATGCCGGCGCCGCCCAATAGCGTCAGCGGAAGGTTTACGCTATCCCGCAGCCGGCGAGCCAGCGCGAGATCGTAGCCGCCCATCCGGCCGTCATTGTCGATCGAATTGAGGACGATCTCGCCTGCCCCTTTATGCTCCACCTCTTGGGCGAAGGTGATCGGATCGAGCTTGCTGTTGCGTGTCGCGTTATGGGTCCATACTTCGTAGCCGCTACGAAAGCGCCGCTTCTTCGCATCGATCACGACGACCACGCTCTGGCGGCCGACTTCGGCGGCCATCTCGGCCACCAGCTCGGGACGGGCAACCGCCGCCGAGCTCACCGCAACCTTTTCGACCCCAAGGCTCACGATCCGCTTCGCCTGATCCGCGGTGCGCACGCCACCACCATAGCAGAGCGGCATGCGGCATTCCGCGGCCAAGTGAGCGATGACCTTGAAATTCGGCTCTGCACCCGTCACCGCCGCATCGATGTCGACGACGATCAGTTCGTCGCTCTCTTTCTCGTTGAAGATCTTCACGGCATTGATCGGATCGCCGACATATTTGGGATCGCCGAAGCCGATGGTCTTCACGAGTCCGCCGTCGTGAATCAGCAAACACGGGATGATCCGGGGACGCAGCACTCAGAGACTCGCAAAATTTTTGAGCACCGCGGCGCCGTTGTGGTGACTCTTCTCCGGGTGAAACTGGACCCCCCAGACATTGTCGCGATGCAGCGCGCAGGCGAAATCAATTCCATATTCCGCGCTTGCCGCGCAATCCGCCGGATCGGCCGGATCGGCGTAGAAGGAATGGAGGAAATAGAAGAGCGGCTGCTTCTCCAGCCCGGCGAACAGGGACTGCCCTTCGCCCGGTGAAACATCGTTCCAGCCCATGTGGGGAAGCGGAAGGCCGGCGAACGAGCCAGAGTGCGAAAAAGCGCGCGTGCGCCCGGCGATCCACCCGAGACCCGGGCGGCTTCCCTCGTCGCTCGCAGCCATCAGAATCTGCATCCCGACGCAAACGCCGAGAACCGGAATCCCCTCGTCCCGAACTCGTCGGTCGAGAGCGTCGCGCATACCGGATGCGTCGAGCAGACCCATCGCGTGATCGAAGGCGCCCACGCCGGGCAATATGATGCGCTCGGCGCCGGCCAGTACATCCGCGGTCGCGGCGACCTGCGCGGGAATGTTCATGCGCTTGTACATATTGAGAAAGGCCGCGACATTGCCAAGGCCATAGTCAACGATCGTTATCAACGCACGATAGCCCGCTGAACGCCCAGTGCCCGCAGCACCGACGTGCCCAGGTTGATGAAGGTCATGTCGTTCTTATAGTCTCTATAGCTCTTATTAGGTCCATTATGCAGCGCCCTGAGCTCATCCACCGTAAGACCGAGCTTGGTCGCGATATACTCGAAGTCCTGGGCGATCATGTCCGGTGCGTAGGCGGGCTGGGCAATCTTCTCAAGCGCCTCCTCACGGCTGAGTTGGCCGGTCAGGATCAGGCTGGAAAAATGGGCGCGACGCTTGTCGAAGCCGAATTTGGTCGGAAGCCAATAGCCTTCGTAGAAACGGGTGAACCGCGACTCATAATGCTTGTGGGCGTAGCGCTGCCAGCCGAAGCGCTCGACCAGTTCCTGCATCGCCTCCTCCTTACGGTAAGGGACGAAATTCAGCGGCTTGACGACCCGGACGCCCTTCACAAAGCGGTAAAAGATCTTGAACTTGAAAATCCCGGCGAGCGGAAAGCTCTTCAGCGGCCGGGTTCCGAAGCGCCGGTGGATGTCCCGAAGTTGCCTGAGATCCGAAGCGTGATAGTGCCATTCCAGCGGTTCGCGCACACATTCGGTGGAATAGTTCGCGCCGGTGAGAATGTATTTCACCTTGTTTTTCGCCGCAAAATTATAAAGTCCCGCGAAGAAGGCGTGATCCTGGGGTGTGTCGAGATGCGCCACCTGTGACTTAAAGAAGGCGAGTTGGAGATCGCGCATCTCGGGCCAGTTCACGACCTCTGTGAAAAGATCGAGGCTAAGCCCGTCGACCAGTTTCTCGATGTTGTTCACCGCTTGCTGCGAATTCCAGCCGGCATCGACATGATAAAGCAGCGGACGGAGGCCTAATTTTTCCTTAGCGAGATATGTGACGTAGCTGCTGTCCACCCCGCCGCTCAGCCCGATAAGACAGTCATGCTGGCGGCCCCGTCCATCGCGCTTGATCTGTGCCACGAGCGCCGCGATCCGGCGCTCGCCGATTGCGTCAGTATGCCAATTGGGCAGGATGTTGCGATGGTAATTATTGCAATAGTCGCACCACCCTCGTTCATCGAACCGAATGTTCGAATCGCTGGTGTCCATGATGCAGTTTGCACAGATCATATAACCGGCAGGATGATCCATTGAATCGCAATTCCTTCGTTCGTCTTAATTAACTGATCGCCAAAGCGGCCGTTCGCCACCGGGATCACAGCGCGTGTCTACGGACCCCGCCCTATCAAGCCAAGGTGGTAAAGCATGAAGCTATCTAATGGGCCAAGCCGCCTCCGACTAGGCGGCCGGTTCGGTCAGCGAGTTCTCGATAGACCGATAGGAGCTTTTTGGCATTGGTCGAAGAATGGAAATTCCGCTCGGCCAGCGAACGGGCGTTCTCACCCATCCCCCGAGCCGCCGCGGGATCGCGCGCCAGGGCCAGGATCGCTTCCGCGATCCGCTCGGGAGCACTGTCGGGTATTGCAATGCCCGTTTCACCGTGGACCAAAGTATCGGGTGTCGGTTGGGCAACCGAGACAATGCTCGGCACCGCATAGAATGCGGCCTCGAGAACCGGCCGACCCGGAGCGTCAAGATGGGAAGGAAAGCACAGCACATCCATCTTCTCATATGCGTAGTGAATCTCTGTGGTCGGCCCAAGGAGATGAAACACATTCTCCAAACCATATTGCAGGATCAACTGATTCAGCTCAGCGTCAATATCCTGAGCCATTCCAGCGCGTTTGAGCAGCCAGCCCTTGAAACCGCGCCGCCCTGATGCAGAGCCCCCGACAATCAGAAACTCAACCGCAACACCGGCGTCTCTGACGATCCTTGCTGCTTCGACAAGTTCGACAATTCCTTTGAAATGCTGGAGATTGCCGACAAACCCAACTTTGAAGGTATCTGGCCGCAGATTTTCCAATCGCTCCCGATATGCCGGGTCAGGTGTCTTCTCTGCGACAGGCGAGAACGAATTATTGATCACCGTGACGTGGAGATCGGATGGGAGAGTGGCCCGCACGTTCCCGTCGATCGCTACCACGGCGTCGGCCCAACGCGCGAGAGCCCTATTCAGCCAACGGGTCCGCCAGTTCTGTTTCGGCCGACATTGCAAAGACCGTACATGCACAGCCAATGGAGCACCGAATAGCCACCGCGCCAGCAGGCCAGGCAGCAATTCTGTAATCTCATTGACGTGTATGACATCGACATCGCCCCATCGCGCACGTGCGCGCAGGAGGCCCGCCATCATGAATGGGAAATGGAGTATTTCCCGCAATAGAATGGCCCATCGCAATCCGCGATAGTGACTAAAACGTGTATTGTCGAAACGAGTCAGGCCTCGCACCGATATCACGTCTCGAGCGATCTGCTGATAGAAGCGCAACGCGGTTCCCCGCTGCATAAGAAAGTGGGGGGCGATTGCGCCTTCCGGCATGGCCCTGACGACCTCGTACAGGCTTCTTGAAGCCCCGCCCAACGGCCCCACACCATCGATGTAAAGAAGACGAAGCTCACCCTCCCTCATCATCGCCCTCTCTTGCGGAACCCCAACCGCGTCCGCCCGCGCTGGAAGCTCAGCCATGCCGCGCCAACATCGGACGATCACCGCGTAACGGATCGCGCGGAAGACGCCCCGTAGCCCCGCAGAGCACGAGCACCCAAATGACATAGACCGGATGGAGATAGCGCGGCGCAAAAATCGGCGTGATGCAGAATATGATCAGGAATAATATAGATGCAAAAATAAGATCACTCGACAACGACAGTCGCCTGTAAATTAGCAAAGCCAAAAAAACTACGATCGTCGCCGTACAATGCAGAGTAACAAATAAGTCATTATAAAAATCTATAGGATTTAAAATGGTATCATATCTCACTCCAAGAGCAAACAGAAGTTGAGCTGCCTTCGGAAAGAACACAGCAAAGTACCATCCTTCTTGCTGAATATCAATAAGTCGAGAAAATACACCGCTTCCACTAGCAACAGCTGCATTAGATCGCTCGGCCACATTAAAAACGGGCTCTAGATAGGACTGAAGATAGTAGTACACCACTGAAATCGATATTAGAGATGCAGCAAACACCAGCCACTTGCTAACCAATCTAAAATTAAAAGCAAATTGAGCAGGAATCATCGCGATGAGAAATAAAACGAGCTGCCATCTAAACAGAACTGCAAATATAAAAGCAAAAATAATAGCCAGAACTGATCTGTTTTTATAGGCAATGATCATAAATGCAATGAACGGGAAGATAAATATCTCTTTGTTTACAGATAGAAGTGAAGAAACTGTCAAAGGGCTGAGCATAAGAAGTGCTGAAGTTTTCACTTCATCTATTTTTAATAATTTGCATATGCACATCATAGATGTGGTAAATATAGCCACATTGATGATCATGATTAAATATATATTCCCGCCCGTAATGGTGAGAATTGCAATTGGACCAGCGTAATTTGCAGATACATCGATCAGCTGATCGGTGCCTCTTGGGACATAAATTCCCTCATACAGACTATGATAAGTGTTTGAATCTGCAAAAAATTGAAAATAGTGCTGATCCACTAGGCTGTATTGCCCAATGAAATGCAGAAAAAATGCTCCAGCAATCACAAACAAGATTGAAGAAAATATCAGCGTCGTTGCGCTGGAATTTCGTGATTGGTCCAACCCGGCTCCGTTTGGCATCATCTAAGAGCTCCAACATCATTCAAGAAGCCGGCATAATTCTGAGCCCATCCACGCTTCCAAAGAGAAGTCGGGACAACGGTCGGTGCGGCCACTCGATCAACACCATCAACGACCCGATCCAGCTCCTCCAAGCTCGAAATTGAGACGAACGGATGGTGTGGCACTGAAAACCTGGATTTTGGCGTCTCCAGAACCCAAATATGCTCGACCAGCCCACAGGCCTCAAACAATCCGGTTGAAACCTCGCTCAGCACAGCCTTTGCGGAAGCGAAGGCCTGATAGATCGTTCCTTCGGCATCGATTACGACATCGCCGGCACGCTTGCCGTAGCGCCGAAGGACCAGGTCTCTTTCCATTGGATGCGGGCGAAGAACGACGCGACATCCCAGCGAGGAAACGCGCCCGCGAATATGGTGAGCGATCTGAATATAATTATCGAACTCGATCCCGTCACCAAGAATGAGGATCACATCCTGATCATTGTGCACGGCCGGTTCCAACGGTGGCCGCGCCGGATTCCCGATGGGGAACCTAGCAACGGGCGCATTCACCTGTTCATCCCACCATTCACCATAGTTCAACAGGTAATCAGGCAGAATTCGGCGATAGGACGCACTCTCACGAACCGCGGCGGCAAAATTGTATGCGTCATGTCCGGCGGTCGTGCCGGCATGGGCATATTCCGCAGTGACGATACCGCGCTCTCGCGCCGCCGCGATCAATGCAGCGGACGGTCCGTAGCAGCCGCAGCCCACCAGCAAAAGCCGTGTCCCGAGATGATCAAGCAGCCCCCCATAGTCGCTGAACTGGACCGGAAGCGCGGCCGCCTTGCGAGCGAGGAATTGGGTCAGATCGGCCTCACGCTTCGGGCCGATCTCCCAGCCCAGCCGAGCTCGTGCCCGATCAACCGCGATTCGCACGAGATCGGCTGATGACTGCCTGTGGCGCCATGCCATCCGTTTGCCGAACAGGGCATGGCGCGCCTGGAACGGCGCATGCAGCAGGACGCGCTCATGCGATCGGGGGAATGGCCAGCGCCACTCACTATGATCCAGAAGAACCGCCGCTCTATCAGGTGTGCGTTCGATAAACGGGTCGACAAGCCGATTATGCCATCCGGCCCCTGCCCAGCGGTCGGCCACACCCTCGCCGGTCAGCAATATGGGCGCCCGTGAACGCAGTGCGGGCATGAACCGTCGGTTGCGCAGCATCGAACGAGTCATGGTCATAACCGCGCGTCGTCTACTCGATGTCGTACCTGATCGAGTTGGCATCGGTGTGTTGTAGAACAGATCTCCCATGATCGTACGGAAGAAGGCGATGCGGAGTTGAGACCAAAGCGGAATGCCTGTCTGCGGGCACTGCGGACGCTGTATTTCGTCGCAGTTCTCGATTTCCAGAAAATCCGCCAGCGCTGGGAATGAACCGCCAGCCTTTCGGAATAATTGTATGTCCAAGCGAACCCGCCGTCTCGCCAACTGTGAGAAAACACTAGAAACTTCGAAGCGTGCGCCATATGCCCGGCGCGGCCTCGCAAATCAACCATTCGCCCTAATCGGCGCGAGCACGCGGCCTGCGCAGCCAATCTCCCCAAGGAAGCGGATGAGCCCTGTTGCTCGCCGCCCAAACCGCGATGAAATAAGCCAGAAATGAGATGAATGTCGCTCCGGCAACCCCCAGTGCCCCGTAATGCTGGACCAGCGTGAAACACAAAATCGTTTGCAGAGTTGCGGCCATCACCGTGATCAATGAAAGCGTCCCAGTCTTACCCTCGTAAAACAGTGGCCCCGACATGAAGAAACACAACCCGTTGAAGGCCGATGCCAGAGCAAGAAACTGAAGGATAGAGACGGCTGGCGCGTATTGCGGGCCCGCTACGATAGGTATGACGAACCCTGCTAGGCTGCTGAGCATGATCCCCCCGAGCAGAAAGAGAGCAATCACCCCATAGGCTACGCGTACCACCTCTCGCTTCGAAGCCACATCGTCGCTCGCCAGCCGCTTGTAGAGCCACGGAAGCCATGCCTGGTTCAAAGCGGTAGCCACCACGACCCAAACGCTGCTGATCTGAACGGCAACGAAATAATGCCCTACGGCAGCAGGGCCGACAGTGCTGCTCAATGCCAGCCGATCGACGCTCGCCATTGCCGTGGCGGCCAGCGCGTGAGGGACCAGCGGAGCTCCGAATTCGAGTGCAGCACGCACCGGCCAGGCACGAATGTTCCAAGATATTCCGCCGGTCCGGGTCAGCCAAGCGAGGCCAATACTCGCAAGCAGCATTCCGCCCAGAACCTGAGCCAGCACGCGCCCAACCCAGCCAGTTCCAGCGCCTGCCACGAACAAGATCGTGAGCGCGGCCAAGGTCAAGCCAAAGCCAATCTGCATGGCGGCATAATGGAATGGCTGCTGCCGGGTCTGAAACACCGTAAGCACGACATATTGGACGAACTGACAGGCCGCAGCCGCGACAACGGCCCATAGCCAAGCGGATGCAATGCCTGTTTGCTGTGCCAACGAGTCTCGAAACGCCAGGGTCAAAAGCAGCACCGTAACCCCGACTGCTCCAGCAATCGCCAGCGCCGCGCCAGCTTGTGGCGGCATAGCCTTTGGCCCATCGCGATAGTAGACGACGCTGATCAGGCCGTGCGTGCTGAGGCCGACGACGACGCTCAGCACGTTGACCATAGCCACGTAGACACCCACCACGCCGAAATCGGCCGGCCCCAGCCATCGGGCAAGCAAGGGTAGCAGCAAGAACGGCACGGCGGCGTTGATGATCGTCGCACCGAGATAGATTGCCGCCTGGCCGGTCAAACCGCCCTGAACCGCTTTGGCAGACTTCCGCATTCCGCCGCCCATCAGGACGCTAGGAATTTGGCTAGGATTCTCAAGCCAACGGGTCCGCTCTTCTCGGGATGGAATTGGCAGCCGAAAATATTATCGCGCGCCACCGCTGCGGTGATCACCGCACCTTGATACTCATAGGTCGCAAGCAGATCCGCTTGACTGTCCGGTTGGAAATGAAAGCTGTGCACGAGGTAGACCGCATCGTCACCCGACAGACCTTGAAGCGGGGTACTGGCGAAGACCTCTCCCCGATTGGGCAGAAGTGATGCCCAGCCAACAAACGGTACTTTGCGGCCATTGATCGGACCGCCGCTCGGCAGCGCCACGACCTTCCCCGGTATCAGATCGAGCCCGCGATGAAGCCCGAACTCCACGCTTTGGGAGGCGAACATCTGCATGCCAAGACAAATGCCGAGCAATGGCCGTCCAGTCGCAGCGAATGCTTTGACAGCCTGATCAAGTCCGTTCTCGACGAGCCCATCCATCCCATTTTTATAGGCTCCAACGCCAGGTAGGACGAGTCTCTCTGCCGCGACTATCTCATCAAAATCAGCACTCAATCGAGGTGTACCGCCGCACTTCTCAATCGCTCGCGCAACACTGTAGAGGTTGCCAACACCATAATCGACGATGTGGACAATATCGCTCAAGCGTATTCTCCCACCCGCCTAATATTGAGGCCGCGTTCGAGCGCGGCGGCGCGGATATCTGGCAACGACATGCGGTTATAATGAAGGATGTCCGCCATCGCGACAGCATCCGCACCATGCTCGACCGCATCGACCACATGGGCAATCGAACCCATACCGCCCGACGCGATGACAGGAATCGGCACAACCTTACTCACGGCCTCTATCAGCGCGGTGTCGAAGCCCTTGCGGGTGCCCTCCTGATCTACGGAGGTCAGCAGAATCTCACCCGCGCCCAACTGATGGCCGCGGCGGCACCATTCGACGACATCGATGCCGGTATATTCGCGGCCATTGTCGGTGAAGGCTTCCCATTTGCCCGCGCTACTGCGCTTGGCCTCGATCCCCAGGACCATGCACTGCGAGCCGAAGCGTTGCGCGATCTCAGAGATCAACTCGGGGCGACGGATCGCAGCAGTGTTGATCGCGACTTTGTCCGCGCCAGCGCGAAGTATCGCGCGTACGTCGTCGATCGAGCGCAAGCCCCCACCAACGGTGAGCGGCACAAACACGTCACGCGCCGCGCGCGCGACAATGTCGCCCAGGCTGTTGCGGCCATAAAGGCTCGCAACGATGTCGATATAGATCAGTTCGTCCGCGCCTTGCTCATAATAACGCCGGGCATAGTCCTGCGGATCGCCGATCACGCGCAGTCCTTCAAGATGGATCCCCTTGATAAGATTGGGACCCTTGACGTCGAGCCGCGCGATGAGCCGCGTTCTTCTCATGCGCGCTGGTCCGTTCGCTCCCAAGGGGTGTGACGTAGCTTCCACTCGCCATCGACGACCTTCCACAGATGCGGTGAGCGGAAGCGATCGATCACCTCGAACAGCTCCTCGCGCGTCATACCAACATAATCAAGGAACTCGGCTTCATACCGCGCCGGATATTCGCCCTCGTAGCGCTCCATGAGCGCGAGGCCCTCTTCCTTGGTGATATGGTGATTGCGGATTTCCTGGGCGGAATCCATCATCGTTCGGCCGACACCGAACTTGATCCACCGTGTGTAATAGAAGAAGCCGTCGACCTTGTCGTCGAGGCTGTTGTACTTGGAATAGGTGCCCTCGGTACGGACCGGATTGGCCTCGAAGCCAGTATGCTCGACTGCGTAGTAGTAAGCTTCCTGCGGTACCCAGCGGATATAATAACCGAGATATTTCCAGTCGATGCCCTTCTCGACCAAAACTTCATTCTCCATTGGGAGATAGCTTTTGAGGTCGACCAGCGGCACGCCATCCTCAAGATATTCGCCAATCGATTTGCCCCCGAGCAGCATGTCGCGCAGATCCCGGCCGCGATAGTAATCGAGTTGGAATCCCTCGCTCTCAGCCGCAGCTCCGCCGCCGGCATAGCTCGAGGTCTTGTGGCTGATCTGCTCGCCATATTCGCCGGGCATCTCGCCATAGAAGATCAGCGGGATGTTGAGCTTGGCCGCCATCTTGGCGACGAAGGTCTTCTGGCCGAGGATGAAAGGCTGAAACGGATGGAGCAGATTGATCGTCGCGTTGCGCGTCAGCAGGCGGTGGATCTTACCGTTGGGTGTAAAAAGATAATTGTCGAACCCGCCAACGTGCAGCCAGTTCTGAAAGTTCTTCCAGCCGATGTCGGTGTAGAGGTGCGGCGACCAGGTGACGGTCAACGGGTTCATGCCATATTTGTACTTAAGCAAGTGCGACTGCATCGCGCTGTCCTTGCCGCCGCTGCCCCCGACGATGCAGTCGTAGCTGCCATCGTCCTTGCGATAGCGGTTACACAACTCGAGCAGTTCCTGCTCGCGCTCGTCCCAGTTGATTTCGGCTTCGTTGGCCTTGAGTTCATTGAAGCGGCAGGCGTGGCACACCCCTTCCTCATCGAACTGCATCGTGGTCTTGGTCGAGCCGGCGCCGTGCGCATATTCGTTCGACGACATCGGCTGCTGGTTCGACATGTTGCACTTGATGCAGAAACGCACCTCGCGCGGCAGCCCGTAAAAGACCTCCAACTGATCCTCGGGGCGGTCGAAACGTGACAGATCAACATTGGAACTCGGGCCAATCTTCATCGAAAAACCTCTTTGCATCTAAACGGGCGTCATGCGGGTTCGCGAGAGCTGCGCACCTGCTCGAGATCGGCGGGGCGTCCGACATCGAACCATGGCTCGTGCATCGGATAGACGATGGTGCGGTCCGCCCCGGCCTGAAGCCGCTCGAACAGAGTCGGCATGTCGCAATGCTGATCCGTTTCGAGCGCGTCAAGCGCGCGCGGCTCGATCACATAGATGCCGGCATTGACGTGGCTGCGATAGACCGGCTTCTCCTCGAAACCGACGATCTCCATGCCGCGAGTCTTTACGACGCCGAACGGATGCTGCCATTCGTGGCTGCGCACCGCCATCGTCGCCGCGGCACTCTGGCGCTCGTGGAAATCGAGGATCTCGCTGTAGCGGATGTCGGTAAGCACATCGCCATTGGTGACGAGGAAGGGATGCTCGGGTCGCGGCGTGAGCAGGCTCAGCGCCCCGCCGGTGCCGAGCGGCGCATTCTCGCGAATATAGTCGATGCGGACGTTCCAGCGGCCGCCATCGCCGAAATACTCCTCGATCATGTGGCCGAGATAGTGGATCGCGAGCACGAAGTGGCGGAAGCCTTCCCCGCTGGCACGCTGGATGATGTGCTCCAGCATCGGCTTGCCGCCGACCGGCAACAGCGGCTTTGGGCAATTCTCGGTATGCGGGCGCAGGCGCGTGCCCTTGCCGCCCGCCATCACCACCATCGTATTTGCGCGCGCGCGGGGCGCGGTCTGAAGCGCGTCCCAGACGTGCAGTCCGACCACGCGGCGACCGGCATCGACGATCGGCAGCTGGTGAATCTTGTTGGCCTGCATCAGCTGGAGGACCGTGTCCTGCTCAAGCGTCGGCGGCACGACCAGCGGATCGCCATGGACGATCCCGCCGACCGGATCGCCCAGTTGAAGCCCACGCAGCAGCCCGCGACGAATATCGCCATCGGTGACGGTGCCGCGAAGCTGATCACCCGCATCGACGACGATCGCGATCTGCAGCCCCGATTCGTCCAGGCAGCGGATCGCGTCCTGCATGCTGGCTTCATGCGGGAGCAGGCATGCGCGCCACTGCTCGGAAACCATGATCTATCGCTCCCCGTCGCCAGGCGTGCTTGCCGTACTACCCAACCCAATGTCATAAAACGACTTTTTCAGTAATCCTTCGATAGGATGACGCCGCAGCACATCAAGGATCGCCCTGGCCGCGCCGCCATTGCCATAGGGATTGTCGATCCCCTCAAGCGCCTTGCGGAAATCGCCCGAGAACAGCCGCTTCAGGGCCGTCACTATCGCGCCCTGCTGCGCCGCACAATCGATCACACTATCCGCCTTGAGGCGCCCGCGCTGGCGGTCGCCGATATTGACGGTGCCGATGTGGAAACTGGGTGCTTCGATGATGCCGCTCGACGAATTGCCGACCACGCCGTCCATGTGGCGCATGCACGACAGATAGCGGAACTGACCAAGCGAGGTGAAGACGCGCGCATGGTCGCGCACCGCGACGAAGCGGTCGACCATCGCCGCCAGTTCACGTCCGCCAGTATCGGCATTGGGCATGGTGAAGACGAGATGCGTCAACGGCCCCAACGAGTCGAGTGCGTCAAGCAGCGCCTGCATCTGAGCCGCCGCCTCTCCCGGCTCGAGCGTGGGGGGGTGGAAGGTGATCAGCAGGTTGCGCTCGCCGAGCTTGAAATCGAGCTCGGCTTCGAGTGCCTCGCGATCGAGCAGCGGCAGCCGCTTGATCGCATCGATGCCAAGGCCGCCTACCAGAAACACCCGCTCCGGCGTCTCGCCAAGCTGGATCACGCGGTCGCGATAGGGCGCGGCGGCGACAAAATGGAGGTGCGACATCTTGGTCACCGAATGGCGGATCGCCTCGTCGAACGCCCCCTCGGTCGTCTCGCCGCCATGGATATGCGCGATCGGGATGCCCGCCACCAGCGCGGCGGCGGCGGCAGCGAGGATCTCGAAACGGTCGCCGAGCACGACAAGCAGATCGGGCTTCAGCCGGGCGAAGGCGTCGGCGAACCCAATCATGCCAAGCCCCATCGCCTTGCCGACGCCGACCGGGCTGTCGCTGCTCAGCAGGATCTCGACCCGCTCGTCGATCGCGATCCCGTCGGCCTCTATCTCGCGCCAGGTAAGACCGAATTCGGGCGAAAGGTGCATGCCGGTGGCGACGAGTTGAAGCTCAAGCTCGCCAGCGTCGCGGATGCCACGTATCACGTCGCGCAAAAGGCCGTATTCCGCGCGAGTGCCGGTAACGACGCAGATGCGGCGGCGGATCACAGTTCGATCAACTCGTCGGCGGCGAAGGCGCGCGGCGCGGCGCGTCCGATCACCTCGTCCCAGCGCATCGGCGAGATGCCGGTGCCGGGGCGTTTGGCTGTGAGGTTTTCCGCACTCAGGATCTCGCCCGCCGCGATCGCGCGCGCGGCGACGATCGACTTGCGCGCGATGGCGCGGTTCTTGGCCTCACTCGGGCTGGGCCGCTTGATACCGTCGCCTGCCATCGCACGTTCGACGTTGCGGATCGCGCAGACCATCTTGATCATTTCATCCGGCTCCAGGCTGGCGAGGTGATCGGGACCCGGCAAGCTGCGATCGAGCGTGAAATGCTTCTCGATCACCGTCGCGCCAAGGGCCACTGCCGCGATCGGCACCTCGATCCCCATCGTATGATCGGAATAGCCCACCGAAACTCCTAGCGCAGCACGGATGCTCGCCATGGCGGTCAGGTTAACATCGTGCATCGGCGTCGGATATTCGGTGTTGCAATGGAGCACCGTGATCCCCTCGCGCGCCACCCCACCCGCTTCGAGCACGTCGATCGCGTCCTCGATTTCGTCCAGAGTTGACATTCCGGTTGACATGATTACCGGCAGCCCCTTGCTCGCGACATGGCGCAGCAGAGGTAGGTTGGTAAGTTCTCCCGACGGCACCTTGATTCGGTCGATGCCAAGATCGATCAGGGTGTCCAGGCTCTTTTCATCAAATGCGGTCGAGAAGAACGCAATCCCCTGTTCTCGGCACTCTTCGATCAGCAATTCGTGATCCGCGTGCGACAGTTCCAGCCGGGCGATCATCGCGTGCTGGCTTTCGTCGGCATCGGTAGTCGCCTTTTGATAATCCGCCTTCGGCGCGCTGGCCGAAGTGAGCGCGTCGGCCCGGAACGACTGGAACTTGACGAAGTCGGCACCGGCGCGCGCCGCCACGCGAATCAACTCGCGCGCCATTTCCATGTCGCCATTATGGTTCACGCCAGCCTCGGCGATGATCATCGTCCTACCGTCGGTCATTGAGGGGCTCCTCCGCAATAGCCCAGGGTTCAATCGACAATGTTCAGCTTCCAGGTCGAGAACTCGAACGCACGTCGGCGCAGCACAATCTCCTCGTCCCCGAGCGTCCGGTTGACCGTCATCATCGCATCGAGTTCCTTGCGCCTGCGCGCGACCGGCGCCCACTGATCCTGCGAGAGGGCCAGCGTCCGGCCCGCAAAGAGCGACGCAATGACGTCGTAGGCCAAACATTCCAGATGGAGATGGGTTCGGCGGAAAAGCTCCTCGACATCGTCGGTGTCGAGCAACGGAAATCGGCGAACCTCGACGATAGCCCCGGCATCGACCACGGGCGCGATCTGGTGACAAGTCACGCCGAACTCGGCCTTTCGTTCGTAGATCGCCCAATTGAGTCCGCCGATACCCGGATATTCAGGCGGCCCGGGATGAAAGTTGAGCGCGAGTTTTGACCGCGCGATCAGATGTTCCGGTACGATCCAGCGCGAACAATAGGAAAAAAGCAGGTCGCCTTCCCACTCCGCCGCCGCTTGAGGAAGCGGATCACCCCAGTTGCTGTGAAGCACCACTGCGCCCGGAAATAGCCGTCGGCAGAACGTCGCGATTCGATCCGCTTCGTCCCCAGTAGACGCGAGGAGCAAGACCTTCGTCATCAATATCCCACTTTTTTGATTCACGTTTTCTGGCGATCCGCGCGATTGCCGGTCCGCGATGGCATCAGCCCTAGCAGCATCTCCGCGATACGCCAGTCGAGCGGGCTATCGATGTCGACCGACCGCTCGGCCGGCATCGGGTAGCCCAGCGTTCCCGGCCCCACAAAGCTGCGGCGGTCGCGCAGCCACTCGGTCCGCGCGAAATACATCGCGCCATTGAGCGAATAGATCGGGGGCAAATCCTGGCGGCGCGGGGCGCCCTGCCCGGTGAACAACGGCTCAAGGCGACCACCGGTGTCCAGATCGTACATCCAATTGGGATGATCCCTGGACTCGCATACCGACACCATGGCGGGCGCGCCGGTTTCAGCCGCCAGCGCCAGGATTCCCTCGATATCGGCGGTGGTGCGCAGCGGCGACGTCGGCTGAAGCAGGAGCACGGCATCGTAGGAAGGCAGCATGTCGAGCGCATGAAGTACCGGATCGATGCCCGGTGTCTCGTCCGCGGCCAGCACCGCCGGACGCATGAACGGCACGTCGGCGCCGCATGCTAGCGACACCGCAGCGATCTCGTCATCCTCGGTGCTGACCACCACCGCGTCGACCCCCGCGGCGGCCCCGGCCGCCTCGATCGTCCATGCGATCAGCGGCTTGCCGGCGATCTCGCGGACATTCTTGCGCGGGATGCCCTTGGATCCGCCGCGTGCCGGGATGAGCGCGAGAACCGCCATCGGCTCAATCGACCAGCTTCGGGCTGCTCGGAAGATTGATCACCGTCTGCGCCAACCCCTCCGCGACGCTGACATCGGCGCGCGGGCAGGCAGCGTACATCGGCAGCTTGTGCATCAGCGTCCAAAGCGGGCGCGACATATAGTTGGCGTCGTTGAGTGCCCCCAGCACCGCCTCATGCGCATCGGCATGCGCGGAGTCGAGCACGATGGTGTTGAGCCAATAGTTGCTGATGCACTGATCCGGTTCGGCAAGGAAACGCACGCCCGGTACGTCTGCGAAGGCGGTGGCATAGCGATCGGCAAGCATGCGCTTGCGCTCGATCATTCCCGGCATCCGCTCAAGTTGTGCACAGCCGAGCGCGGCGTTGAGGTTGGGCAGCCGATAGTTGTAGCCGATCTCATCATGGATGAAGTTCCAGCGGTGGGGCACGCGCGCCGTGGTGGTGAGGTGCTTGGCATGACGGCCGAGCTCGGGATCGTTGGTCAGGATTGCCCCGCCACCGCCGGTGGTCATCACCTTGTTGCCGTTGAAGCTCAGCGCAGCGATCCGCCCGATATTCCCAGTGTGGCGGCCCTTGTAGAAGGAGCCGAGCGATTCCGCCGCATCCTCGATCAGCACGATCTTCCAGCGTGCCGCGACCTCGGCCAGCGCGTCGAGATCGGCCGGATGGCCGAATGCATGCATCACGACGAGCGCACGGATCGTCGCGCCGGTGCGGCGGTTGACGCAGCGGCCGCTCGACACCTCCGCCACGTCGCGCAGATGCGCGTCGAGCGCCTTGGCATCGACACCGAGCGTACGCGCCTCGGAATCCACGAAATGCGGTGTCGCCCCAACATAGGAGACGGCGTTGGCGGTGGCGATGAAGGTCAGCGTCGGCAGCAGCACCTCATCACCCGGCTCGACGCCAGCGAGCAGCAGACAGATGTGCAGAGCGGCGGTACCATTCGCGGTGGCGACAACATGGCCCACACCAGTGAAGTCGGCCAGATCGCTCTCGATACGGTTGACATAGGATCCGACCGACGAG
Organism: uncultured Sphingosinicella sp.; assembly: GCA_964438875.1. Lineage (GTDB taxonomy): Bacteria > Pseudomonadota > Alphaproteobacteria > Sphingomonadales > Sphingomonadaceae > Allosphingosinicella. Next base: position 104,445 of record CAYTMM010000001.1, read on the forward strand.
ACCCAGCCGGTATCGATACACTCTTTCACATAAACCCATTCGTTCCCGGCGAATTCGGGTTCGTGCAGCGCAATCTTGCCGTTGGGCGTGCCCAGCACCCGCCGCATCGCACCCAGAATATCGCGAGCAATGCCGGGGGTCTGTTCGGTGGGGGCAGCGCTTGCCATGCAGCTCCTCAGATGTTGTAGATGTCAGTCTTGTAGCCGGCGAGATTCGCCGGATCGTTGAACCAGGCAATGGTCTCGTCGAGTCCGCGTCCAAAGCCTTCGCGATCAGCATATTCCGGTGTCCAGCCGGTCAGTTCACGCGCCTTAGCATTCTCCGCCCAAAGCCGCTCTACCTCGCTGCCGTCGGGCCGCAGTCGCGTATTCTCGCAGACAATGCGGACCACGCGGCCCATCCGCTCGGCGATCAACGCGGCGGTGTCCCCGATCGATATCTCGTAGTTGCTGCCGATGTTGATCACTTCGCCCAGTGCCTTGTCGGACTCGGCGACCGCAACAAAGCCGCGCACCGTGTCGCGGACATAGTTGAAATCACGTGTCGGATGGATCGCGCCAAGACGGATCTCGTTCGCGCCGGCGGCAACCTGGGTGATGATCGTTGGGATCACCGCACGTGCCGACTGGCGCGGACCATAAGTGTTGAAGGGGCGGATCGTCGACACCGGCGTGTCGAACGACAGGAAAAAGCTCTGCGCGATCTGATCGGCGCCAATCTTGCTCGCCGAATAGGGCGACTGGCCCTGCAGGGGGTGCTCTTCGGTGATCGGGACAAAGCGTGCGGTACCGTAAACCTCGCTGGTCGAAGTGTGTACGATCCTTTCAGTCCCCAACTCGCGCGCAGCCTGCACGACGTTAAGTGTGCCCTTTACGTTCGTATCCACATAAGTGTCTGGCGAGTGATAGCTATAAGGTATTGCGATCAGAGCGGCGAGATGGAACACGACCTCACAATCCGCCATCGCCGTCCGTACACCGTGTGGATCGCGAATGTCACCCGCGACGACCTCGATCGAACGCCGAACGCTATCAGGCGATTGATCGAGCCACCCCCAACTGTTGAAACTGTTGTAGAAAACAAATGCACGCACGTCGTGACCGAGGCCAACAAGATGCTCGACCAGATGAGAACCGATAAACCCATCGGCTCCCGTCACCAAAATCTTCTTGCCCCCCAATTTCATTTCGCGAGCTCATCCAGCTTGTCCACACTGCGCGAACTAGAGCCATCATGCGCAGCCATAGCACGAACGATTTGCTGCCCAGGGTGATAGAGAAGCATGTCGTCCGGCCCCGCCAAGCGACGGAGTTGATCGCCATGAAGGCGATAAACGTCCCCTGTATGCGGGCAAGCCCATTCGCCCTGACCCGAGAGAGGCAACGGGATCTTGTCACCGAAGGCAGACACCCAACCGACATGCCGCGCCGGCGTCCCCAACATGAACGCCCAATCCTTGCAGCTCCGCGTCAGTGTGGAGCCTGCCGCGAGAAACGCGCCTCTGCCAACCTCTAAACCCGGAACCACGGTGGCATTCGCACCGAGGGTTGCGCCAGTCCGTACAAGAGTCTTGGCAAAAACATCTCTGCGACTCACCGCAGCACGTGGGAAATAGATGTGCGTAAACACCATGAATGGCGCGCAAAACACGAAATCCTCAAGCTCGACATGAGAGAAAATCGAAACCGTGTTTCCAATACGGCATCCATTGCCAATAACCGCATTATTACCGACATACACATTCTGGCCGAGATTGTTGTTTTCTCCGATCCTGGCCTTCGCCTCGACATGGCAGAAATGCCATATCGATGTGAAATTTCCGACCACAGCACCTGGATCGACGATCGCTGTTGGATGAATCGAAATCATGTCGTCTGATGCCTCAAGCCTTGACTAGATTTGGCGCAGGCGTGCGATAGCGCCCCCGCGTATCGACGACCAGCGCCGCGTTCTTCGCGATCTCCTCATAGTCGAACGCGGCATGATCAGTGGCAATCACGATACAGTCGAAATCTCTCAGGCTTTGCGGAGAAAGCTTGAGGCTCTCGAGATCAAAATGATGCTCACGGGTCTGCGGGAAAACGAGGATATGCGGGTCGCTGTAGGAAACGCTGGCTCCCATATCGCGCAGCTTCTCCATGATCACGACGGACGGTGATTCACGCATATCATCCACATTTGGTTTGTAGGCTATGCCAAGTACCAGGATTGCAGAGCCATTCACCGACTTATGTCGTTCGTTAAGCGCCGCCGTGACCTTGCTTACGACGAAGTCGGGCATAGCGCTATTCACCTCGCCGGCAAGTTCGATAAACCGGGTGTTGATCCCGAATTCGCGCGCCTTCCACGTGAGATAGAAAGGGTCAATTGGAATACAGTGTCCACCAAGCCCTGGCCCCGGATGATATGGGACGAAACCGAATGGTTTGGTGGCGGCGGCGTCGATCACCTCGTGAATGTCTATGCCCATGCGATCTGCGACGACCTTCATTTCGTTCACGAGGCCGATGTTGACGGCGCGGTGAACATTTTCGAGCAGCTTTGTGAGTTCCGCAGCCTGCGTCGTACTAAGGGGCACGAGGCGCTCTATAACCGCACCGTAAAGCGCCATGCCGACCTCAAGGCAGGCTGCGGTAGTGCCGCCAATGACCTTCGGTATTGATCGGGTCGTGAACCTGGCATTGCCCGGATCTTCTCGCTCCGGCGAGTAGATCAGGAAGATTGTCTCGCCAATCAATAACCCGCTCTGTTCGATACGTGGACGAAGCTGTTCTTCCGTCGTGCCCGGATAGGTAGTGCTTTCCAACGAAACGATCTGGCCGGGGCGCAGATAAGGCAGGATCGCATCCATCGTGTTCGTGACGTAACTGAGATCCGGCTCGCGATTCTTGCTGAGCGGCGTAGGCACGCACAGAATGATCGCATCAACCTCAGCAATCCTGCTCATATCGGTCGTGGGCTCGAAGCCGGCGCCCAAGCTCGCCGCGATGGCAGAAGGCGGAATATGCTCGATGTAGCTTTCGCCCCGCGCAAGTCGCTCGACCTTTCCTGAATCAATGTCGAATCCGATGACGCGAAAAGCCTCTTCCGAAAATCGCTGAACGAGGGGGAGGCCGACATAGCCGAGGCCGACGATGCCGACGGTCGCGCGACGCGCTGCAATTTCTTCGACGAGCCGCGTTTTCAAATGAGTCTCCTAATCAATTCGTGGTCGCCGCCCAGAAGAGCACTTACCGGCTGACGGCGGGACGGATCACCACATTGTCTATCCAAGGAACGGTGTCCGTTGGCGGTCCTTGACCGCTCAAGCTGATCGAGAGCCATTGCCAGTCGCAGCCCGGCACCACCGAAAAGCGGTGCTCGATGCGTCGCGCGCCCTGCCAAGATTGTGCTGGCCGGACATCAAGCAGCGTCCTCTGGGGCTCCTCGGCAGCGCAAATGATGGTAATCTGCGGCCTGTCGAGCACATCGATTGGGACATCACCCATTTCCAAGCTCAACCGATAAGAGCCCGTGCTTAACCGGATCATCTGCCGGGCAACCGTTCCCGCTCGGCCATTATTGGCAACGAGCCCAAGAACGCTTCCATCTTCCGAATCCGGTCGCGCCCGGCGCACGCCGCTCAATTCCGGCTCCTGCGCCAGTTCCCAGTCAAAGGGGGCAAAACCGTTGCGGGCTTCAAAATCTCCACCGCGAGGCATCGCAAGCATGTCCCGCGGCATGCCGGCCACCTCATGATAGGCCTGCAGCGCCATCTCATAGTCACCAAGGCTCACAAGCCGGGCAATCAAGTTCACGATGACGTCCCGCTCTGAAGGAATATCAGGGTCGAGCATTCCCCTCGCCAACGTCACCATTGTTCGGGGATTGGCTCCGCTGGCCGCCAATTGATGCATGAAAACGAATCGCCATTGCGGATCTTGATCAAGGATCGGACGAACGGTGGCGGCGACGCGCGGATCTGCTGAAAGGCCGGCGAGAACCGGCAGCAGAATATCCCAGCCGCGCGTCGATGTACGCAGCGCCGCATCGAAATGATGAATCATGCGAGGAACATCGCCGGCGCGTTGATAGTGACTGATCAACCAGTGCTGCATAGGCTGATCTCGGCGGGAGAGGCGTTCCCCCAAACGCATATAGCGAAACGCCTGGCGCCCGTCTCCCGCCCCATTCGCAGCCACACCGAGCGCCCTAAACGCGATCACACTTGTCAAATCGCGGGTGATCGACGCTTTCGCCAACGCGCGCGATTCTTCACGCAACTCGAGCGTGGGCTGGTCGGCAAGCAGCGCCACTGCTTGGCGAGCCTGAGCGCCAGCGTCCGACGGCACCCATTTCAACGCAACCCGCGGATCAATATCCCGATAAAAACCTACCGCTGACACACTGAGGGTCAACCAGAACAAAACTGTCGCGACCCCCAAGATCAAGAGGGAGCGCACGACTTCCATCGAAAACCGGGAAAGATCCCGATACACCGTCATAAAACGATCACGCCTCGTTTTTTGAGACCGTCCCGTAACCATAGCCATAATCATAGCCATAGCCGAAGTGGGCACGCCGCGATTCAAACTTCGTGAGCAGAACACCGACAACCTTGGCGCGTGCATCTCTGAGTCGGCCAATTGCGACGCGCGCAAGGCTAGCCTTGGTGGCGTGGGATTGAATCACGAACACAACACCTTCCACGCGGCTCGCGATAAGAGGCGTATCGGCAAGTCCCATGATTGGCGGGACGTCGAGAATGACATGATCAAATGCGTCGGCCAAATCCTGCAGCAATTTGTCGAGCCGCGGACCGGTCAAAAGTTCAGCCGCATTGGGCGGCGGCGGACCGGCAGGGACGAGATCGATCCCGTTGGAAAATCCGCGCTGCACCAGATCGAGCGCATTGCCTTCGCCCGCCAGATAATTGCTGAGCCCCTTGCTGTTGGAGGCTTCAAAAATGTGGTGGAGCGTTGGAGAACGCATATCCGCATCGACGAGCACCACACGGCGTCCGGTTCGCACCAAGGAACGGGCGATGGCATAGCTGGTGGTCGTCTTGCCTTCCGCAGGGCGCGTACTGGTCACCGTCAAAGTGCGTGGTACACCATGGTCGGTAGTGAACCCGAGACTTGTTTGGGCTGACAGATATGCTTCGACAAGCGGGGATTTGGGATCTTCCATTTCTGCTTCGGTGTTATCACCACCCACTTTCGGAATGGTGCCGAGAAGCGGGAGATCCAATGCCTCCTCCACATCAGTGGGATCGGAAATCGCCTCGTCGATCTGCTCGAGTGCAAGCGCAAGGCCAACACCCAGCATCGTACCCAGCAGCAATGCCGCGAACATATTGAGCAGCAGCCGCGGACTCGATGGGCGCAACGGCACCGCGGCGGCATCGACGATAGCGATATTGTTTACGCCCACACCGCCTGCGACACCGATTTCCTTATAGCGCTGCAGAAGCCCGTCATACAATTGACGGTTGGTATCCACGTCGCGCTGGAAGATGTTATACTGAATGGAGCGGCGCCGAAGATCGAGCAGGTCCCCACGAAGCGATGCGACCCTGTTTCGTAGCGATGTCTCGCGTTCCTCTGCAGCCTCGTAATTGGCCCGCAATGTTCCACGGACGCGGGCCTCTTCGGTCGCGAGCGCGGCGTCAATCTGTTGCAATTGCGAGGCGATGGCCTGCGCCGCCGGATATTCCGGCTCAAACTGCGTCAAGATACGCGCATAATCGGCGGCAAGCTGAGCTCTGCGCTCGCGCAATCCGGAGATTGCTTGGTTCTGAAGCGCCTCAGGGGTTGAGCCACCTGCAGTCGAGAGTCTGCTTTCCGCTGCGATCCGCTCCGCTGTTGCCTGGTTGAGGCGCCGATTCAACTCCGCCAGATCTTCAGCGATGATCGGCCGCTCGGTTGTGCCGCCCCCCTCCGCGTTGGAGGGAAGATTAATGATGCCCTCTTGTGAAGCGTAGCCGACCAGCAGACGCTCCGACTCCTCAAGCCGCTGACGCAATTGCCCGAGACGCTCCTCCAGGAAACGCCTTGCGTAAGAAGTAGCCTCGAACTTGCGCTCAAGGCTCGAGCGGATGAAGTTGTTTGTCCAGGCATTTAAGACGCGCGCGGACAATTGCGGATCAGGACTGGTGAACTCAACGACGACGAGACGCGACATACGCATCGGCGAGATAGACACGTTGTTGCGCAAGATAGTGCCGGCAGTACGTGTCCGTGCAGCGCGCGCCGACGGGCTGGAGGCGGCCGCCCCACCTTCGCGCAGTTGCGATGCCGCCTCGCTCGCTCCGAACATTTCGAAAAAAGCCAGGTCGTCAAAAAGCCGCAACTCACGCGCCACACGTTCAGAGAGCGACCGTGATTTCAGCAAACCATATTGCGTCTGGTAAAATTCGTTGTCGACCGAACTGGCCTCAGGTTCGACACCCTGAACCTGGACGATCCGATAATTTTCGCGCTGGATCTCGATCGTTGTCGTCGCCGTGTATTTCGGCGTCATCAGCACCGTGAGGATAAGCCCGAGGATCGCGGCCACACCTATCGAGCCGATCAGAAGCCACTTCCAACGCTTCGCGATACGCAAATACCTGACCACGAACGGAACATCGTGCCGCCGCGCAGCGTCCGGGGCCGATGGGTCCACCGCATTGAGCGGGTCGCGCCCGTCGCCCGCCGCAGCTCGATTGAAGGCGAGTTCGTTCATCTCTTTGTACAATCTACTCAATTTCGATCTATGAAGGTGATCAACGGCGTCAGGAGAAGAGCACCTGCCTGGAGAATCTGTGGGAAAATGCGCCTTGCGGAAGACTCGCCGACGACCACCACATCATTGGGATAGATCTCCGGATCAGCATAAGCGGCAAGCCGCACGGCACGCAGGTCGTACAGCGCCGCCATGGGGCGCCCGTCGACCGTCCGAAAGACGACAACGTGGGTCGTGCGGGCGAAATCAGTCGTTCCTTGGGCACGCGCGACCGCGCGCATGAGGGTCATGCGGCCAACCACGGGGTAAATGCCAGGCGTTTCCACCTCGCCGTCGATAGTTACGACCTGACTCACCGTCTCGATGAGATTGACGGTGACGTCCGGATTGCGAACATAGCCCGCACGGAGACGCTCCGCCACAATGCGGCTCACCTCTTGGGGACTTTTGCCATTCACATCCAAAGTGCCGGCAACGGGAAGAGAAATCCGTCCGTCGGCGTCGACTTGGACCGTCCTGCTTAATTCCGCGATCCCGTAAACTTCCACTGAAAGACGATCGAACGGCCCGATCTGATGGCGCCTCACCACACCGGTCAGGTCTTGCTCGGTCGGCATCGGAAGCGTTTCTGGCGTCACGATGGCCACACGTCCGGTATCCACAATCTGCGGACCAGCACAACTCGCCGCCACCAAGCCGAGCAGCGGCAAGTAACATCTTATTGAAAGCACTTATGACGCTCCGCTGTCAGGCTTGCCGACACCCGCCGAATGGGTAGCTAAGCTGGCATTAGCTTCAAACGATAAGTAGGTAAACCCGTTTCATGGCTTCGCGCCAGAGGACGAAGGACTCCTCTTCAGATGGACAAGCCACCCGCATGAAATAGCAAAAAGAAAAGAGATCAGCGGTGTTCGAAGCGGATAATCAACGAGGCTGCCGATCAGCGTCAGAACTATGATCGCAAGCGCGAGATGGCCGAAGGCGTACGAGGATGAGCCGGATCGAGCCCTGAATGCGACAACCGCCCGCCGCGCCAGCCAGATCAAGAACAGCACCGCCACAATCAGCGCCGGAATTCCTCCGGTAATGATCAGCTCGAGCAGATCGTTGTGCGCGTGATTGAAATAGCGAATGTCGAGATGGTCGAACGGCTCGTAAGCCCGAAAAACGGGATCGAACGAGCCAAAACCGGAGCCCAGGGGCAAGAAATCTCTCATCATGAGCATGAGGGTGGAGAAATGCCGCAAGCGCGGATCGTCCATGATCGACGCCGCGAAGAGCCGATCAATCGCCTCCGATCGCGACAGCATCACGGACGCAATGATCGCGACGACCAACCCGGCCGTCGCTGCCCACATTAAATAGCGACCGCGAACGCGGCGCGTCTCCCGTTCTGCGTGCTGGGCACGAAGCTGCAGCCAGCCAAAACCTATTCCAACCAGCATAAGCAGGAGTCCGGCCCGTGAGCCAGTTACAAGAATCATCGGCAGCAGAAAGATTGCGGCGGCCACTGCGATCCATCTACGCGCTTGCCACAAGCGTTTGTCGGCGATGGGCCGTTGCTGCCAAAGGGCTAGCATCGGAAAGGCCATAGCAAGCAGAAGGGCCTGGTGATTGCGGTTGGAGAACAGGCCAACCGCCGAGCCCTCGTTGGTGATTGCGTAGCGATAGAAGGGGCTGCTTCCGCTCGCGCCAAGCTGCCCCAAACCAAGGAGGATACTGACTCCAACCGCGCCGAGAAGATAGGGCAAGAATGCGTGGGTGCGATCCGCCGGCAACAAACCGAATGCGAGAAGGGCTGCAGCCGGCACTGTGAGACTGAAGAGACTCGCGATCGTCAAGTCCGGCGTAAGGCTAATCGGCCTCCATTCAGTGCCCGGAGTTACGGCCGTGGCAATTTCGTTGAACTGCGCGTGCCCCGGCAATGCACGCCACATTTCCGGTGGCAGCGGGATGATCTGGAACACCATGATCATGGCCAGAGCTCCCAGCAACAGCAAAGGCGCCTTGATAGAAGCCAACTGGGAACGGCCAGGAAGGAGGGTCAGCCCGGCGATCACGAGCACAGCGAGAGGTTGGAGGAGCATGAGGCCAGGTATGTCCAAGCGCGAACCGCCGCCCCAAAGGCAGGCCGCGATGAACAGCAGGACGAGGAGCACAAACCTCGCAATATCCACCCAATGCATCGATATTCGCATGCCCTTATTCCCGATTGTGACTCGTATCGTATCAGGCGAATGTCGCAGGTCGGCCGCAGCGCACGCCCACTCAATTTTCCGTGCGACTAGCGTTCAATCACTTCGATAGCGTCCACCCGAGCGCCTGGAGAACGCAAATCATCCAGACAGTCCGTCACGAGTTGCCGGACTTGCGTGGGCAGTTGCGACCACAAAGCCGCCCTGACAACAGGGCGCGACGGCTGTGAGCGATCCATGAACACCCCGGCATCCTCGACGGCGTTCAGCAGGCTTTCACACTGATTGATTGACAGGCTGATGCCCGTCCCCTCGACATGCCTTTGGCTGCCGGGCAGAGGAGCCTCAAAAGGATTAAGATAATAAAAAGCGATTGCAACGAACAGCGCTCCGTCAAGGAATAGCACAGGAGCAACCGCCTTCTGAAACCTGAACGCAAGAGCAAGAGGAGCTACAATGGCCGCACAAAGCAGCAACAGCAGAATGCTCACCAACAAACCGGACATGAGCTCGCTATACCAAGGAAAGCCGAGCCATCAAGCGCAAACCAGACGCGGCGCAGTCATCCTCCGGGAACAGGACCCGCGGTAATGCAGAAGGCCGATCTCACGAACCGAAGGTCAGCGCTGGCCACCCTCGCCGCGGCGTCCCTTTTGACGGAACGTGCCAATGCAATGCCGCTCGAAAGCAGCAGCCAGGGCGCCATCGATGTGACCAGCTTCGGCGCCAAAGGGGATGGCCGCACTTGGAATGACGATGCTTTTGCGGCCGCCTTGGCCCATTGCCGCGCGACCCGACAAGCGCTCATTGTTCCCCACGGGTCTTATCTGCTACGCGCCAATGGTCTTAATTTCGGCCTGACGGGAATGCAGATCGTCGGCCTCGGTCGCCCGATCCTGAAATTTGTCGGCCCAGGTCTCGGGTTGAGGCTCGAAGCCGAAGGCAATGACGGCGCGTTCCTTACTGGCATCAGCATCGAAGGACTGGTGATCGAAGGCAATGCGGAGACGACTGCGGGTTTCTTCTCTCGCGGGATAGCTCGATCCTGCTTTCGGGATATCGAAGTCCGGGAGATTGCGGGCAAAGCGTTCCACATCAAGCACGGTGTTTCCTGCCAATTCGACAGCCTCAGATACGTACCGACCGACACGAACGATCAGATCAAAGGCACGCACGGCCTTTATCTCGATAGCAATGGCGCCGGCTATTACTCGGCGGACTGCACGTTCATCAATGCGGTTTGTGAGGGATTTCGGGGCATCGGATGCGAGATATCGGATGGAAGCGGCAATATATTCATTGGCGGGACATTTGAAAGCTGCCGTACCGGCCTAGTGATCGGACAATCTTCGAATAGAAACCACTTCAACAGCTTGTGGTTTGAAGACAACGCCGAAGAAGATGCGGTGATCAGCGGAAACCTCAATGGTTTCACCAATTGCCTTTTCTCCTCCGCATCGCACAACCCGAACTTGCAGGTGGCATCCGGCGGCACGGGCACGATGTTCACGGGAGGCTATCTGCGCACGCTCCTCCTCCACCCTGCTTCGCGAGATACCCGGCTGTTCGGGTGCGCGCTGGATCAGAATCGATCCAATACGCTTGGCGTGAGGGGAGGGGGTTCATGGATGTCTTACGGAGCATTGATGGTGGATGACCAATTTGGCGTCGTGGGCGCCCTGCGCGATACATGACGCAGCGGGGCAATCGTGCGGGCGGGCCGGAACGATGTCATGACTCTTTCCCGAATCCGGCCAGCAAATGTCCCGCAATCTACGGGCCGAGCATTTATTCGCCGTGCCGTGCCCGGCCGTGCTCCCTTTGCCGCCTTCTTTGTTTACGGATGCGCGCGTCATGTCTCGCTTCCGCCGAGAAGAACCAGAGCAATACAGCGCCTCCGAACAGGCCCAATCCCACGGTTATCGCCAGGATGAATTTCAGCATCGTCTAGCCTTCTCGTCCAGCCAACTGCGACCTCGAACCTTGTATCCGATGGCCCGAAGCGGCCCATCGAAACCGTTGCATCGACGGCGGATGGCTCGGAAGAATGTCCCGCGCCGGTTGCGTCGCGCACGGCATGAAGGTGCTGCTATCGTATCCTATCGGCCTCCCGTTCCTCATCCGAAGGCAGCATGCTTGCGCTGGACGGGCACCACGTGCCGATCCCGACTGTATTTATCCACTGCTCGCCCCCGAGAACGTAGCGACAGTGCCGCTGACCGCCATCCGTTGTCGAATCGTAAAGTTGAGCATAGGGCGGAAGCGGACCCGAACCCTGACGAAGGGGAAAGCGTTCGGGGCAATTCTGCCCAAAGGGCACCGATGTGGCCATCTCACCGCGGGCATCACCAAGCCCGACCGGCGGCACGTTGTAGACGCAAACCCGCCGCCCATCCTCGAACCGCTCCCGCACCAGTTGACCGGCCGCAGGAACGGCCAAGATCAGGACCGCAAGCGCACCAACCCCACAACGAAAACCGAACATGGTCGCTCCGTAGACTACCGTGCCTGAAAAGCCAATCACGAGTGACAGCGGAAGCATGAGGCACGAGGTTCCACCAATCGTGTTTGATGCAAAACGGGAAACTCGAGCCAACTGTTCACCTGAGAACCAGAATAAAGCCGTCCAAACTCCCTGCCGGACGTATTAAACTATCTTTCCAGGGCAGACGAGGATCACCTCAGGCATAAAGCGGATAAGATCAATTTCCCAATCGCGCATTTGGCGTCAGGGCGGAGACATGGCGCGATTTTCCGAATCGTTTCCGCAACGGATCCTCGAAGACCCGATAACTCGCATATGCGCCACCCAGCGCCACCATTGTGTAAATTCCCCATTGAAAAGGCAAAGCAACCCCAGCGAGCTTCGCGATGTCGTTTGCTATCCAGTGGGTCAGGTACAGCGAATAGCTTATATCCCCGAGAAAGGTCGCAAACCCTGTCAACCACCCGGGGAGCCTCGTGCGCCACGCGGCCCAGATCACCAGACCGACCAATATGGTGAGGCCCAAAAAGCTCACCTGATCCCGCATCAGGTCAATGCTGAACAGTACGGAAAAAGCGAACACCGCGACCAGCAGCGCGAGTACGATCGAAAACATGCCCTCCGTGCGTTCGCCGTGATCGAACGCGGCCAGGATGCCCATCGCGAAGAATGGCGCAAATGTCAGGTTCGACACATAATAGTGCCAGTGCTGTTCGACAGCGGAAATGCGCCAGAGCAGCAGGTGTTGACCGATCAGCAGAACAACGAACCAGATCGCAACCGTTTTCCAGGAGCGGGCAAGCACGGCAATGACGGGAAAAACCGCGTAGAAGGCCAGTTCGATTCCCAGCGACCAAGCCCCTACGGAATTGGACAAAAGGCCCGGCAAATGCAGGGCCATCAGGCCGGTTCCTGTCAACAAGGCGTTGGCGATGTTCGCCCCCCCCGCGATTACCTGTTTCGCCGCCGCGAGGACGGCGACCAATGCCAATAATGGAAGGAGGCGGGCGACACGTTTTCTGAAGAAGTCGGAAAGCGCATCTGGTGTGATACCAAGCGCGAACCTGTCGCCATAGACCATCATCATGGTCAGGCCGGAAAGCGTGAAGAAGAGGTAGACCGCAAATGTTCCCATGCTCTGAACGTCGATGCCGGCGTTCCAAACAAGGAAATGATATTGGGCGACTGCAAGCGCGGCGAGGCCGCGAACGAGGTCGAGTGCGTGGTGCCTTTCCATGGCGCCGGTTTAGGCGGAGTTTGACCAAATGCACGCATTTTTGGCTGTCGCATTATTGCGCATGGTCACGATGCTCGGCGCGTCTCTTGTCTTGTCGCGTGGGACGGCGACAGCACACAAGTTGTCGCGATCGATGATCGATGGGAGTATGTACCCGTCCGGTGCGCGACGATAACCGTACCGGAGCGTAACCTATTCCGGGTTTCAACCCATCCGCCAGCGTCGCGGGCAGCATCGGGAGTCAGCCTTGTCCGCCATTCACCTATCGAGACACCTCGTGGAGCGGATATGGGGGCGTGAATCCCTGCCCTCTACATTCGGCGGCATTGCGGCCGAGCAGCCCATCGGAGAAATCTGGTTCGCCGACGAGGCAGCGCGCGAGACCCAACTCCTCGTCAAATACATCCTTACCTCCGAGCGCCTCTCGATCCAGGTCCATCCTGACGACGCGGCGGCGAAGGTACGCGGATATGCGCGCGGCAAGGACGAGGCCTGGTACATTCTCGACGCCGAGCCGGGCGCGGTGATCGGCCTCGGTCTTATTGAAGCCATTTCCCCCGAAACCCTGCGCGCCGCCGCGATCGACGGCAGCATCGAGGCGCTGATCGACTGGCATCCGGCAAAGGCCGGCGATCTGTTCTGGTCTCCCGCCGGGACCATCCACGCGATCGGCGCCGGCCTGTCGCTGATCGAGATTCAGCAGAATCTCGATGTTACTTATCGGCTCTACGATTATGGCCGGCCACGTGAACTGCACCTCGACGATGCGGTCGCCGTCGCCGATCCAGCGCCAGCACTCCCGCCGGCAAATTCGCGCAACCTGGGCGCGGGACGGTCCGTTCTGATCGAAGGTAGTTCCTTCATTCTCGAAAAGTGGGCCTTGTGCGGCCTGACTCGACTGCGCTCGGACGACGGCGAACTATTGCTGATGCCGATCGCCGGCAGCGGCCAGATAGATGGCGGAGAATTGTCCCCGGGCTCGGTCTGGCGGGTCGATGGCGAAGCCGAGCTTGAAGCGGACGATGGATTCGAACTGCTCGCTGCCTATCCGGGTGCAACTGTCGTCAAAGAGATTTGCGTCTTGATCTAGGACGGGTCTGGCACGCCCCCTGTCGACCCGCTAGAGGCGCGTCATGACCACGCGCACAGAGACGGGCGATGCCGCCCCCGCGATCGAGAGCCGGAACGACCTGCTCGCTGCCTTTGCCAAAGGCGAGAAGCCGAAGAATGCCTGGCGGATCGGCACCGAGCACGAGAAATTCGTTTATCGCTGCGCCGATCATCGCGCACCTTCCTATGACGAGCCGGGTGGCATTCGCGACCTGCTGCACGAGATGACCGCTTATGGCTGGGCGCCGGTCTACGAGGGCGGAACCGTGATCGCCCTGTCCGGGCCGGACGGTACGATCAGCCTCGAGCCCGCTGGCCAGCTCGAGCTGTCCGGCGCCCAGCGGGTGAACATCCACGAAACCTGCGGCGAGGCCGGTCGACATCTCGAGCAGGTCGTCGCGGTCGGGAAGAAGCTGGGACTTGGTTTCCTCGGGCTCGGCATGTGGCCGGACAAGACTCGCACCGAACTGCCGCGCATGCCCAAGGGCCGCTACAAGATCA
>CAYTMM010000002.1:0-62185 GCA_964438875.1 uncultured Sphingosinicella sp.
CTCGGTCGACAGGCCGAGCAGCGCGCCGATGCCGCCCGCCGCGCTCGGCCCCAGATGGGCGATATGGTCGATCTTGTGCTCATGCAGGCAGATGCCCTTCACCAGATCGACCTGCAGCTCGTAGCCGGCGGCGAGCCCGCGCACGAGCGCCGCGCCGTCCAGCCCCTTTGCCTGCGCGACCGCGAGGATCGGCGGGATATTGTCGCCGGGATGGCTGTAATCGGCGGCGAGGAAGGTATCGTGGAAATCGAGCTCGCGTACCGCGACGCCGTTCGCCCACGCGGCCCATTCGGGGCTGACTTTCACCTTGAGGTCCAGGCCGAAGACGGACGCACCGTTGATCGCGCGATGCGCCAGGGCCTGTGCTCTGGCGGAACGGATCGGGCCGCGCGCCACGGATGCCGCCGCGACCGCCGCATTGTCGATGATCCGGTTGCCGATCATCTCGGCGACATCGGGTTCGACCGCGACCGGATCGGTGGCGACGGCGGCAAGCTTCCAGGCGAGTTGGTCCTCGCGTGCCAGCGGTTCGGCGGATTTATAGGTGCGGACGTCGTGCAGCTTCATGCGGCAATCTCTCTTTCTGCTCGGAAGGGTTTGAGGGTGAACCGGCCGTGCGCGATCAGGCGCTCGCGGCCGTCTGTGTTCGGTGCGGTCGCGAAGACCGAGATGATCGTTCCGCCGGGTTCGCAGCGCACGATCCAGGCCTCGATCGCGACCGGCGTCTCGCCGGGCAACGGCCTGCTGATCTCGACATCGTCGCAGCGGGTCAGTGCCAGACGCGCATTGGTCCGGGCACATGCCTTCGCGACAGCCGCATCGGCCATGCGCGCGACCAGGCCGGCTCCGTCGGACCAGTTCGCGTTCAATTTCCGGTCCCGACGCGCATGCGCGATCTCCCGCAGCTGGCCTCTTGCCAGCACAACGGGTTCGCAATATTCACATATCCACTCTATCGGGGAGAGCTGAAGGAGTGGATTCTTGTGAAGAGATGCCTGCAAATTTGTAAAGTTTGCGGATAATGGCCAAGGCCTATATGGGTATGCGGCTGCGGCGGCTGCGCGAGGAGCGTCGGCTGACCCAGGCGGCGCTCGCCGACGCGCTTGGTATCTCTACCTCCTATCTCAGTCAGCTGGAGCAGAACCAGCGCCCGCTGACCGTGCCGGTCCTGCTCCGGCTCAATGCTGCTTTCGGCGTCGACGTTCAGCTTTTCTCCGAGGAGGAGGAGGGCCGTCTGATCACCGATTTGCGCGAAGCATTGTCGGACGGCGCACAGATTGAAACCGTCTCAGTCGCCGAAATCCGCGAGCTGGCCGCCAATATGCCAGCCGTTGCGCGCACGCTCGTTTCCTTGCACCGCAAGCAGCGCGATGCGACCGAGCGCATCGGCGCAATGGCGGCGCAGCTCGGCGAAGAATGGCTTGGCGATGCGCCGGCGCGCATGCCGTTCGAGCAGGTTCGCGACTTCTTCTACGCGCGTCATAACCATGTGCCCGAACTCGATGAGGTGGCCGAACAGGTCTATGCCGCCGCTGGCCTGGCGCCACGCTCAGTTCATGCGGGCCTCGTTGCGTGGCTCGAGCGCCGGCATGGTGTCCGCGTCGTCCCGGATGCCGGCGAAGGCGCCCAACGGCGCTACGATCCCGTCAGCCGTACCTTGTTTGTCGCATCGCATCTGCGCCAGAATCAGCAGGCCTTCCAGTTGGCGACCCAGCTCGCCTTCTTCGAATATGGCGATCTGATCGACGGACTGGCCGCCGATTCCGCTTTGACGGGAGACGAGGCCCGTGTGTTGGCACGGATCGGTCTGGCCAACTATTTCGCGGGTGCGCTCATCCTGCCTTATGGCGATTTCCTGGCCGCTGCGGAATCGTACCGCTACGATATCGAGCGGCTTGGCCGGCATTTCGGAGTGGGCTTCGAGACTGTCTGCCATCGGCTCTCGACGCTGCAGCGGCCGCAGGCGCGTGGGGTGCCCTTCTTCTTCATTCGCGTCGATCGCGCGGGCAACATCTCCAAGCGCCAGTCGGCGACCGACTTCCATTTCTCGCGGGTGGGCGGCTCCTGCCCGCTGTGGAATGTCTATGAAGCGTTCGCCCAGCCCGGAAAGGTGCTGACCCAGGTCGCGGAGATGCCGGACGGCCGGACCTATTTGTGGATTGCGCGGACGGTCGGCAGGGCCGGCGCGGCTTATGGGGAGCCGGGCAAGACCTTTGCGATCGGGCTCGGCTGCGACATCCGGCACGCGGGGCGGCTGGTCTATTCCAAGGGTCTCGATCTCGACGATCCTGCGGCCGCGACTTCGATCGGTGCGGGCTGCAAGGTGTGCGAACGGTCGGCATGCCCGCAGCGCGCATTTCCGCCGATCGGACGGCTGCTGGCCGTGGACGTCAACCGAAGCGGGCTGACACCCTATCCCGTGATTGGATAGGAATGCGTTTTAGTCATTGATGGCGTGGCGCGGTACCCAATCCCGTATTGCGAATGGCCCGATATGGCCGCCGCATCAGCTTGAATCACCCCCGACCGCCCTGTCGCAACGGCTCCCTGTTTGTCGTCCGATGGCCGGGACCACCCATGTTTCCGGGGCGACCACTCTCATGCAGGCTTGCAATTGAGCGCTGGATCGCGCGCAATTGTTTTAAATGCCCTGCTCGAGGCGCCTGATCGACGACAAGTGATGATCCCTATGAGCCGCAACGCTTGATGAACGAACGAGATACGGCTTTCGGCTCGTCCCGTCTGCGCGCCCAGAGAAGGCGCCTTTCGCCTCCGGCGCGGCACATCGAGGCTGGGCGACGGACGCTGTTGCTGCGTTCACTGGATGTCGCGCGCGCCGGGCAGTTGACGATCCTCGTCGGCCCGAGCGGCTTCGGCAAGACGACGATATTGGGGCAATGGTGGGATACACTGCGCGATCGGGATATTGCCGCTGCCTGGTACACGGCCTCCGATCTCGATCGGGAACCGGACGTGTTCCTGCAGATGCTGGCCCTGTCGTTGGCGGAGGCCGGGATCGACATGCAGGACATGGCGCTGGGCAAGACCGGCAATGCCAGCCTGAAGGCGACGCTCGACGCGTTGCTGCTGAAGCTGGAGACGTTCGGCAAACCGCTGGTCGTCATCATCGACGATTTCGAGCGGATCGATCACCCGCCAATCGTTCGTATCCTCGATGCGCTGAAGGATGATTTGCCGGACGTCGTCCATCTCGTCCTGGCGACACGCCGCAAACCGGGACTTAATCTGGCCGCGATGCGCGCGCGCGGTGCCGTGCGTATCTTAGAGCCGACCGAACTGCGTCTTGGCGATACCGAGATTGCGGACATGCTCGGGCCGAATGCCGGAGCCGACGAGATTGCGCGCGTCAGTGATCGCACCGAGGGCTGGCCGGTCGCCGTTCAGCTGTATCGGCTGTGGCGGGCGCGAACCGGCGACCGCGACGGTGCACCGGAGTTCGGCGGTCAGGTCGAGGAGGTCGCGGACTATCTGGCGGAACAGGTGCTCGCTGACCTGTCGCCCGATTTGCGCGCGCTGGTGTTCGATATGGCGGCTTTCGAATATATTGAGCCGCCGCTCGCCGACCGGGTGCGGGGCCGCAGCGACAGCGCGGTCCTGCTCGAGGAAATCGCCCGGCTGCTACCCGCGCTCGTCCAGCACAGCATGTTGGACGGAGAAAGGGCCTATCGGCTTCATCCTCTGCTGGCGGATTTCGCCCAGGCCCGCGCCGGGCGCAGGTCCTCGCGCAGGGCGCTGGTGCATGCCGAGGCGGCCGTCTGGCTGCTCGAACAGGAGCGTTATGCCGGCGCGATCCGCCATGCAGTGCAGAGCGGCAAGCGCGAGGTGGTGATCCGAATTCTCGAAGCATTGCCCTTTCTGGACGTGTTTCTCGCCTACGGAGCGGGTGAGCTTCGCGCGATCCTGCGAGAAACTCCCGCGTCGTTGGTTGATGCGATGCCACGCATCCAGCTCATGGCCACATTGTCCCATTTCAAGACCGGTGCGTTCGGCGCTGGTATCGCTATGCTTGGCAAGGTTCGCCAGCGTCTCGCCGCTTCCGTTGCGGATGCGCGCGCTGAGCGCGCACTGCTGGAATGCGATGCGCTGGATCTGGTCTTCTCCGTTTACGTGGGCGGGCCGATTTCCGATGCGGAAGACCGCATTGCCAGCATCGTGTCGCGTGCGCCGGACGATCCACTGATCTGGGCCTGGTGCGAAAATGCCCTGCTCGTCGTGCATCAGGAGCGCGGCGATCTCACTGCTGCTCGCCATTCCGTCCAGCGAACGCGTGAGATTTACGAGACTGGCGGAATGCTGGGTTTTGCCGAAGCGCACCTTCTCACCCACGACATGTTGATCCTGCTCGCCGCCGGGCAATTGCGCCAGGCGACGGAGCTTGCCGGATCGGTCCTGCGCGGGTCACGAGCGCCGTCCCGTTCCGAACCCGTCATTGTGGCGATGGCACGTATGACGCAGGGCGTCGTCGAGCACCATCGCAACTATCGCGAGCGGGCCGGTGATGCGATCCGTCTGGCGCTCGAACAGTTCGGCGAGGGCGAGGCCTGGTTCGACCATTATGCCATCGCCTATCCCGTCATCGCCGACGTGATCGCGCGCCGTCACGGCCGGGACGCAGCGGTGCGCATGATCGAAGCCGCCGATGCCGGGCTGAAGGCGCGTGGTATGACCTGTTGCGGGGGTCTGCTGCGGGCGCTCGGATTGTTCTATCGCGTGCCTGACATGGCCCGGGAGGAGGCGGTCCACATCTGCGAGGATGCGGCGCTACGGGCCGCTGTGGGGCGCGATGCCTCTGCGATCTCCTGGCGCGAGCGCGATGTCGCCAATCGCACGCTGGTGGCCGCGGCGCTAAAGGCCGACCGCCCCGATCTCGCCACCGCTACCGCGACCGCCATGGCCGACGAAGGGCGGGAGAATGGGCGTTTGGGCACGCTCGTCAAGGGTCTCGTGCTGCGGGCGCTGGCACTAGAGGCGGTGGGGGACACCGGTGGCGCGGACAAGGCGATGAGCGAGGCGGTGCGGACGGCCTGCGTTGAAAATATGGCGGCAAGTTTCGCGGAAGAGGGGACTACGCTTCGGCCCCTATTGGCACGCGCCCGCGACACGGCCGATACGATGGTCGACCGGCAGCATGTCGAGGCTGTCTTGCGTATCCTTGATGCCAATCCGCAATTCCGTTCGCCGGACATGCTGACCGATCGCGAAGCGGAAATCGTTGCCCATCTGGCCGATGGGGCTTCCAACAAGCTGATCGCGCGCCGCCTCGGCCTCACCGACAATACGGTTAAATTCCACCTGAAGAAGGTTTTCGCGAAACTCGGCGTCTCCAGCCGCAAGGAAGCGGTGGCGCGCGTGATGCACGATCATTGATGCCTGCTACCCGAATAGGCAGTAAACTACCCATCATCGCATTGGTAATCCGCCTCGCCGCCATGTTTCAAGGGCTGAAAGCAGGGGGAGACGATCGATGGCATCGGGCAAGGCGGCAATGTTCAGATTTCTGTGCACGAGCGGCATAATTCTCGCAGCGCCTGTGTCGGGCGCATTTGCTCAGACGTCCGGCGATACGGGCCTGCGGGCGGATGCGGACCCCGGCGACATCATCATCACTGCGCAGCGCCGCTCCGAGCCTCTCCAGGACGTGCCGATCCAGGTACGCGCGTTCACCGAGCAGGCGATTGCCGATGCCGGCATCCGTTCCACCGGCGACGTCATTGCGCAGATTCCTAATATAAGCTTCGACCGCGGCAATACCTACAGCAGCAATTTCATCACCATGCGCGGGCTGACGCAGATCACCAACGCGGACCCGCCCATCGCCTTCGTGATCGACGGCGTGCCCCAGACGAGCCAGGAACAACTCGGCGTCAGTCTGTTTGATCTTGAGCGGATCGAGGTTCTGAAAGGGCCGCAAGGCGCGCTCTACGGCCGCAATGCCGTGGGCGGGGCAATCAACGTCGTGACCGGCGCGCCGACCAACGAGCTGAGCGGTTTCGGCAGCTTCAGCTACGGCAATGGCGATACGCTGGAACTAGCGGGTGGCCTTGCGGGGGCGTTCGTCGACGACGTCGCGCGTTTCCGCGTCTCGGGCACCTATCGTCAATCCGACGGTCTTATCCGCAACCGCTTCCGGGGCGACACGACCGACTTTGTCGATCATGATTACGCATTGCGCGCGCGTCTGCTTCTGACCCCAAGCACTCCGCTCGCCATCGATCTGCGCGGCCAGTATCGTGATTTCCGCGGCGGCACAAACGGCTATGCTGTCGTGCCGTCCGGCAACCCGAACGATTTTCCCGCGCCGCAGTTCAACCTGCCATCGACGGCATGGGGCGACAGCACCGATCTCAGCGCGAAGATCGACTATGATTTCGGGTTTGCGACGCTGACGAGCATTTCAGCCTACGCGCAGTTCAACCAGAGCTATCGGGCCGATCTCGATTTCAGTAATCCGATTGACACCCCTTCCGGGTTCAACGGACTCGGCATCCAGCTTGGCCAGGGCCAGGATCTCGCGCAGGATACGTTCAGCCAGGAAGTGCGGCTTGTCTCCGCTGATGGCGGGCCGTTTCGCTGGCTGGTGGGCGGTTATTATCTCGACACCCGCCGGGCGTTGCGGACGCGCGGGTTCATCGATTTCACCAGCGATCCGGCGCAGATCGACAATCCGGCACTGGTGATCATCGAGAATAACGAGATCAGCCGCAATGATGCTTATGCGGCGTTCGCGCAGCTCGACTACGATATCGCCGAGGGTGTCATTCTGACCGGCGGTTTGCGCTACGACCGCGACGACCGCAATCAGACCAACGTCGCGACCGGGGCGTTGCGATCCCTGTCGTTCGACCGGTGGCAACCGAAGGTGACGCTGACCTGGCGGCCGGCTGCAGGACGTCTGCTCTATGCCACTTACAGTACCGGGTTCCGCTCGGGCGGGTTCAACGCGCCCAACGTCGCGGTCCCGTCCTTCCGCGCTGAGACCCTGGAGAATTTCGAGCTTGGCTTCAAATCGCAATGGTTGGGTCGGCGCTTGACGCTCAACGGCTCGATCTTCCAGATGAATGTCGACGACTATCAGTTCTTCTATGTGGACGCGCTGACTGCGTCCCAGATCATCGACAATATCGAAAGGGTCCGCATCCGCGGCCTGGAACTGGAGGCGATCGCGCGCCCGGCGCGGGGCCTCGATGCTGCACTCGCGTTTGGCTGGACCGATACCAACATCCGCCGCAGCCTCTTTCCGGCCGATATCGGCAACAGGACGCCTCGTACCACACCCTTCTCGCTCAATGCGTCTCTGCAATACCGCACCGCGCTCGGCGGTGAGGTCGAGGGGTTTGCGCGGATCGAATATCAGCACAATGGCCGCAAATATTGGGGCGCCGACAATGTCTCCGTCCAGGGAGGCTATGACATCGTCAATCTGCGCGCCGGCATCGAGCGAGGTGGGCTGGGTCTTTATGTCTTCGCGCGCAACCTGTTCAACGTCGACTATTACACGGAGTTCGTCGACCCCCGTTATTCCGGTCTCAATGTCGCCATCGGCTATCCCGGTATGGCGCGCACCTACGGACTTGAGGCGAGGTTCCGGTTCTAGCGGCCGTCCGGCCCCGGAAGCCGCCTGGACGATCCAGCAATCGAGACGAGAAGACACATGAATGTGATGGGCGCGTGCAGGCTTGGCATCGATGTCGGCGGAACGAACACAGATGTCGTGCTGATGCGGGGCAATAAGGTGATCGCTGCGGCAAAGAGCTTCACAACGGCCGATGTCCGCAACGGTGTCGTGAATGCGGTATCTGCGGTGCTGGAAGCAGCACCGGAGCATCGACGCGACATCGCCGCCGTGATGATCGGCACGACCCAGTTCGTGAACGCGTTCGTGCAGCGTCGGGATTTGGCGCGGGTCGCCGTCTTTCGCGTGTCGCTGCCCAAGGCGGACGGCGTGCCGCCGCTGGCCGGCTGGCCGGACGAACTCGTGGATGCGGCCGGCGTACATACTTACATGGTCGGCGGCGGCGCGCTCTATACCGGCAAGGACTATGCGCCGCTCGACGAGGACGCGTTGCGCGTGGCGGCCATCGATGCGCGCGGCTTCGGCCTGAACTCCGTCGCCATTTCGGCGAATTTCGCGCCGATCCGTCCCGACATCGAGGAACGCGCGGCGGCCATCGTGCACGAGATCATACCCGACGCACGGATCACGCTGTCCTCGAAAGTGGGAGGCATCGGGCTGATCGACCGCGAGAATGCCGCGATTATCAACGCGATGCTGGTCGATCTGTCGAATCGGGTGATTGTGTCGCTGAAGATGGCGATGTCGGTCCTGGGGATCGAGGCGCCGATCTTCATCAGTCAGAATGACGGGACGCTGATTACGACGGAGACGGCCGCCGCCTTTCCGATCTTCACCTGCTCGGCAGGCCCCACGAACAGCATCCGCGGTGCTGCCTTTCTGACCGGTTTGGACGAGGCCATCGTGGTTGATATAGGCGGCACGACCAGTGATATCGGCTTCCTGCTGCGCGGGTTCCCGCGCGAGACGACGGCGGCCAACGACATTGGTGGCGTGCGTACGAACTTCCGTATGCCGGACGTACTGTCGATCGGGATTGGTGGCGGAAGCCTGGTGCGTGAAGGAGAGGGGGGCTGGCACGTCGGCCCGGACTCGGTCGGCTACCGTCTTCAGGAGGAAGGTCTAGCCTTCGGCGGCGCGACTCTAACAGCCACCGACATCGCCGTGCGGGCAGGCCAGGCGGAGATCGGCGATCCGGGGAGGTTGACCGATATCGCTCCCACCACGGTTGAAGCCGCGCTCGACGACATTCATGCGCAGATCGAGGATGCGATCGATCGCATCAAGACCAGTGCCAATCCGATGCCGCTGGTCCTCGTCGGCGGTGGCAGCATCCTGGTCAGCCGGCCGTTGAGCGGCACATCGCAGATATTGCGACCGGAACACGCATCCGTCGCCAATGCAGTTGGTGCCGCCATCGCCTTGGTCAGCGGCCGCATCGACAAACTCTACGATGTGGGCGCGCTCGGACGTGATGCCGCGCTTGAGCAGGCGAAGGCCGAAGCGACGCAGGAAGCCGTGGTGGCCGGTGCCCGCGCGGAAGGTGTCGAGATCGTGGACATCGTCGAACTGCCGATGACGCACATGCGGATCGGCATGGTGCAGATCAGGGTCCGGGCGGTCGGGCCGCTCGCGACGCTCGTTTGATTTTAATCCGCCTCAAGACGGAGGATGCCATGACTATCGTGGGAAGCGTAACCGACATCAGCGACATGGCACGTGGCGCCGTGCTGCTCGGTACGGGCGGCGGCGGCGATCCTTATGTCGGCCAGCTCTTTCTCCAGGCGCAGCTCAGGGCGGGACGCTTTCCGAAGATAATCGCCAGCGAGGCGATCGCCGACGATGCCTTTGTCCTGTCCATCGCCGGCATCGGGGCGCCGACCGTGATCGTCGAGCATCTGGTCAGCGACAAGACGCTGCTCCGGTTGCTGGCGCGGGCGGAGGCTTTTTACGGACGACGCGTCGATGCGCTGATCAGCGCCGAGATCGGCGGGGCAAATTCGATGTTTCCGCTCGCCTTGTCGGCGATCAGTGGCATCCCGGTGCTGGACGCCGACGGCATCGGCCGCGCCGTGCCGCATATCGAGATGACGACGTTCAGCATTCACGGGTGCAAGGCCACTCCGTGCATCCTGATGGACGACAGCGGCAATGTCGCAGTGATCGAGGCGGTCGACGATCGCGCGGCGGAGGAATTATGCCGTTCGGTAACGGCGGCGATGGGGGCGCTGACCTTCGGCGCGCTTTATCCGATGTCGGGCGCCCAGGCGAAAGCCTTCGCGGTACAGGGGACGCTGACCCAGACGCTGCAGATCGGCCGTGCCATCCGTCTCGCCCGGGAAGGCGGCCGGGACATTTTCGCAGCGCTTCTCGCCTGTCTCGAAAGCCGCGACGGGCGGGCTGCGTATATCCTGTTCGACGGACGGATCGTCGATGTCGTCCACGATACGCGCGACGGGTGGCATTATGGCCATGTCAGGTTGCGCGCGATCGGGGGTGGAGACGACGAATGCGTGGTCGCATTCCAGAACGAGTTCACCGTCGTCCGGATCAACGGCGAGACCGCGACGATCGTGCCGGACCTCATCACCCTGCTTGATCGGGAATCGGGCGAGCCGCTGACGGCCGAGATGCTCGCTTACGGACAGCGCGTGAAGGTACTGGGCTATGCGGCCGACGCGCAGCTGCGCACGGCGCAAAGCCTTGAGGTGCTCGGGCCGCGCCAGTTCGGGCTGGACGAGGATTTCGAGCCGATTGAAGCTCTTGGGAGATAGTCACGGATTGACGATACATCGTTGGTCTGGCGCTATCCTGCGCCGATCTGACAGCGCTCGACCTTTGCTTGCTTAGTCCCCGTGAAATGTTTCCTATGAAGTATTTCATGATGCGAGCCATCATGATGGGCTTAGGCTTGGGGCGACAGAGTCCGGTTTTGCGCTCGTTTCTGATGACGTGTTTCTCTGGGATGTGAAGGTGAACAAGTAGAGTCCGACGAGAAGGCGTCGGGCGTACGGGTTCGATGCAAGCAGATTGTCGCGATATTGAAGGAGTAGGCGGTAGAGATGCTGAACGGATGATATGTTCAGACCTCACCGAAAGATCGTCTTGGAAACTCGCCTGACCAATCGTGTGCCGCTTCGGCGATCGCAGCATTCGCCGCGCGCCGCGCCGCGCTTTGCTCGGTCAACTCCAGTATTTGATCCGGATTGTCAGGGTGCGTGAGATAGGCGAACGCGCCGCGCGTGAGCCGGCCATGCTGCGCGATGCGGAAGCCATTACGATCAGCGCGATGCAGCGCCTCGTCGAAATCGTCGACCCAGAAAGCGACATGATGCTGGATGTCACGGGCGAAGTCTCGCGCATACCAGTCCCAGTATATGGAGGGTTTGCAGTCATGCTGCTGGACGATTTCGATCTGCATCTGCCCCCACGCCGCGAGGGCGGCGGATAGAGTGATGTCGCAGGGCATGCCCAGGTAGGTGCAGTTCGGCAGTGCGATCCGATCCATGACGAACCACGGTCCCACGCCAAAGCGATCGGTATAGAAGGCCATCGATTCGTCGATATTCCGACTCAGGAAACCGATCTGCCTAGGCGGACCGAAAGCGGACATAGGCACCTCGCCTTTCGCTGCGGGCGTGTCGCCGGAGCAGCGCCAATCCCATAGATATATTTCAAATTACAGAATTTAACGCAAGCCAAGGGTTTTTTTATGTCCGTCTTGTGAAACCCCTCAATTGAGGTATATCTAATGCACGACCTGACGGCCCAAGAATGCCGGGATGTCGTTACTGGAGGGGAGGAATCGATGAGGGTTTTCGCTAGTCGATGGACTGCGCTTTGCGGCGCGGCGGGTGTGGCCGCGCTTTGCGCCGGGGCTGCGCAGGCGCAGGCCGGGGGCAATGCCGACGGCCAAGTCCCCGGCTCCACGGCAACGGCCGCGGATGACGGGCTTGGCGACATCGTCATTACTGCGCGACGTCGCGAGGAGCGATTGCAGGACGTGCCGGTCGCAGTGACAGCCCTTTCGGGCGAGGAGCTCACCAGCCGGTCAATTCAGCAGATCATCGATCTTAACCGGGTTACGCCCGGCTTCACCGCTTCGCAGGGCGGTCTTGGCGGCGGCGTGCCGCGCTTCACCATTCGCGGTCAGGTCCAGTTCGAGCAGTTGATCAGCCTCGATCCATCGGTTGGCATTTATTTTTCCGAGGTCATTCAGGCGCGGGCGCACGGCACCAGCGCCGGCTTTTTCGACCTTGCCTCTGTAGAGGTGTTGCGCGGTCCTCAAGGCACGCTCTTCGGCCGTAATACGACTGGTGGCGCCGTGCTCATCACGCCGCGGACCGCCACCGATCGTCTGGAAGGCTATGTTAGCGCAACATTCGGCAATTATGACACGAAGATCGTCGAAGGCGCGCTCAACATCCCGCTCGCTGAAGGGCTTTCTTTGCGTCTCGCCGGCCGCGTCGCCGATCGCGACGGCTACACCTACAGCCCGGCAGCCGATCGATATTTCGACGACGAAAGTAACCAGTCCTGGCGCGCCACTCTGCGCTGGAGTCCCGCTGACAATTTCGTCAATACGCTGGTCGTTAACGGCTATTATGCGGATGAGCAGGGCACGGGTTGGCGTCTGACCGGATTTGCGCCCAACAGCGCATTCGGCGCACGTCCTGAGCTAGTGAATTTCGTCAATACAGCCGGAGACCGACGGATCGCAGGAAACGAAAATCCTGTCCGTGGCAGTTACGCAAATGTGTTTGGCTTGGCCAATACAACGACGATTGATGTCGGGGATGTCACCATCAAGAACATTTTCGGTTATCGAACCGTGGAGAGCCGCAGCGATAATCTTGATTTCGACGGTTCGCCATTCTTTATCTATTCGGCGCCAGAATCACTGGACGGATCGCAATATTCCAATGAGTTCCAGTTGCTTGGCAGGGCGTTCGAAAACCGGCTCGACTGGATTGTCGGTGCCTATTATTTCCGCGAGAGTGGCGAGCAGACCCAACGCAGTTCGATTGTGACCATCCCGCAGGATCTGGTCCGCACCGGTTTCGTGCGCAACATCAGCAAGTCGGTTTTCGCGCAGGGCAGTTTCGATCTGGGCTTCGTTCAAGGCCTCTCGCTGACAGCCGGCGCACGCTACACCTGGGACGATCGTCGGCTCCAGCAGTTCGGTCGCAATCTGCTCAACAACGCCTGTTCAAGCACGTTGGCTTCGCAACCGACTTGCATTGGTCCCGTGTTCAATGCGGATTTCGGTGCCTTCACTTACACGCTCGGGCTCGACTGGAAGATCGACGCAGATCGGTTGATCTATGTCGCGCATCGTCGCGGCTACCGTTCCGGTGGCTTCAACCTGCGCGCAAACACACCGCAGCAATTTGAGCCTTTCAACCCGGAACTGGTGCGTGACATCGAGGTCGGCTTCAAGGCGGACTGGGATACCGGTATTGGCCGGATCCGGACCAACTTTGCCGCTTACTATCAATGGTACACGAATATTCAGCGCAACGTGACGTTCGTGGATCCGGGCACCAACTCGCTGGTGACGAGCGTGGTGAACGCGGCGACCGCCCATGTCTCCGGCTTCGAGGCGGAAATCCGCTGGCGGCCAACGCGCAACCTGGAGATCAGCGGTCAGATTGGACACTCGCGCCTGCGCTACGATCGGTTCGAGCAGGTGCTCGCGGGCGGCGTCATCCAGGATCTTTCTGCCAACCGGATCGGGTTCGCTCCCGAATGGACCGGCGGCGGCATGATCCGCTACACCCAGCCCCTCGCGGGCAATGTCGGCGAGCTGGCCTTCCAGGCAGACATCTATTCGCAGTCCAGCATGCAGCTGCAGGATTTCAACGTGATCGGCGGCATTTCTCAGCCTTATACGCTGGTCAATTTCAGGTTGGAATGGAATGATCTGCTGGGCACCGGATTCTCGGCCGCTGCTTATCTACGCAATGCGTTCGACGAGACGCACTTCACCGGCGGCATCGCGATCAATGGCCTCGGCCCGATCTCGAAGAATTATGGTCCGCCGCGCACCTTCGGTGTCGAGCTG
Organism: uncultured Sphingosinicella sp.; assembly: GCA_964438875.1. Classification (GTDB taxonomy): domain Bacteria; phylum Pseudomonadota; class Alphaproteobacteria; order Sphingomonadales; family Sphingomonadaceae; genus Allosphingosinicella. The sequence continues at coordinate 13,659 of CAYTMM010000002.1, forward strand.
CGGATCCCGTTCGGCGGCTGACGCGACGTCTCCGGGCACCGCGATATAAGGTGCCTGGTTCGCCCGATCCGATCCGCTTTCTTGCGGATCGGATCGGAGACGGGCAACGAGGCGAGAGGATATTTAGTTTATGGCCAGTTCCGTCGATATGCCGGCCCCGGTGCCGGGCACCGCCCGGCCCGGCCTGGGTGGCGGGGTGATCCCTTATCCGACAACCCGCCAGGCGATCTGGCTCCTCGTCGTCCTCACACTGCTCAACATCGCTTCGACGATCGACCGGCAGATTCTTGCGCTGATGGTCGATGATGTGAAGGAAGCGTTGCGGATCACGGATTTCGAGATCAGCCTGCTGCAAGGGATCACCTTCGCGTTCTTCTACACTTTGTTTGGGTTGCCCTTCGGCTGGGCGGCGGACCGTTTCCCGCGACATCGGGTGATCTTCATCGGCGTGACTTTGTGGTCGATCGCCGCGTCCGCCTGCGGGCTCGCGCGCCATTTCTGGCAATTGCTGCTGGCGCGCGTCGGCGTCGGCATAGGCGAGGCGGCCTTGTCGCCCGCTGCCTTCTCGCTGATCAGCGATTCCTTTCCCAAGCACCGGCTGGCGCTGGCCCTTTCGATCTATTCCGCCGGCGCGGCGGTCGGCTCCGCGCTTGCCCTCGCGATCGGCGGCGTCCTCGTGGGCGTGCTGCCCAAAGCAGGTTTCGTCTTCCCGGTGCTTGGTGGTCTGGAACGCTGGCAGATTATTTATCTCGTGACAGGCTTGCCCTGCCTGCTGATCGGCTGGCTGATCTTCACCGTGGTGAAACCTGCGCGGCGCGGTCGGATCAACGCGCCGGTCAATTCGGCTGGCGCGGCGAAGTTCATGGCGCAGCGCTGGCGTTTCTTCGGGCCGCATTTCCTCGGCTTCGGCCTCTACTCGATGTGCGGTTACGGAATCATGATCTGGACGCCCGCTTATATGAACCGGGTATTCGGTTGGGACATGATCATCGTTGGGCCGCTCACGGCTTTGATGATGCTTACGGGGGTGTTCGGCGGTTCCTTGCTCGGCGCGATCGCGGATCGTTGGTTTTCGCGCGGGACGAGCGATGCCCATATGCGGCTTTATTCGATCGCGGCTTTGGTACAACCGGTGATTGTGCTGGTCGCGATCAGCGCGAACAATCCCTATGCCTTTCTCGCGCTCTACGGCTGCTATCACATCATGTCGTCGTTCACCGGCGTCGCGACCGCCGCCTTCCATCTCGTGACGCCCAACGAATATCGCGGCCAGGTGTCCGCTTCCTTTCTTCTGGCGTTCAACATGCTGGGTCTGGGGCTCGGGCCTTCCGTGGTGGCTGCCCTCACGACTTTCATGTTCGGCGATCCCCAGATGGTGGGATGGTCGATCGTGCTGACCTTTGTCATCGTCATGCCGATTGCCTCGTTGCTGTTGAGGCTCGGCTGCGGGCCGATGCGCCGCGAGGTCGCAGAGATGGAGCAGATGAGCGCGGAAGGCGCCGCGGCCAAACTGGCTTGACGTGTGCCGGCCTGTCGGTCGCGAGGGTCAGGCTTGGCGGATGTCCCGCGCGCAGAGCTTCCAGCCGTCCACCGTGCGGCGGAAATCGTCATCATAGACCGCGATCAGCGCGAGCTGCGGTGCGCTTGCGGTCTCGCGGTAATAGGTCATGTAGCTGCGCGACCTGGCCGTATCGCCTGCGATATCGACATGCGTCATCGCGACGACATGGCGCGTATGAGAGCCGGGGCCACCGCCGCCGCTCGCCCGGCGTTCCCGGAGCGATGCGACGATCTCGTCTCGGCTTTCGCGCGGCGGAAATGCCTGCGCCGCGCCAGCGAGCGGCGCCATGATCCAGCGTGCGTCCTCGGTGAAGAGCGCGGCATATTCTTCCGGTGTTCCTTCGTCGGCCGCCATTGCAAGCCGGGCGAGCAGGTTGCGGATCTCCAGCTCGTCGGCGACGCGTTGCACCTGGTTATCAGTCGGCATTGCTCTCTCCTGCAATAATGATGTTTTCCAGTTCCTCCCCGGCGCGGAAACGTCGGAAATTCTCGATGAAGATGCGCGCGGCGCGGGCGTGCATGTCGTCGACCGCGACCGAAGTGTGGGGCGAGAGACGCACGCGCGGGTGCCTGTAGAGCGGATCGCCCGGGGGAGGGGGCTCTCGCTCCGCCACATCCAGCGATGCCAGCGCGATCCGGTTATCGTTTAGCGCGTCGATCAGGGCCGCCGTGTCGATCAGTGCGCCGCGGGCCACGTTGACGATATGGAGGCCTTTACGGGCGCTGGCCAGCCGCTCCGCATTGACGACGTGATGTGTTTCGTTTGTCGCTGGCGCCGCGAGCACCAGATGGTCGCTCCTCGCCAGCAACTCGGTGATATCCGCCGCCCGTTCGACGCCATCGGGCAGAGGGGCGTCGGATCGGCGTGCCGCGATGACGCGCATGCCGAGCGCCAGCGCGCGTGCGGCAAGAGCTTGGCCGATGGCGCCAAAGCCATAGATGCCTAGCGTGCTCCCTTCGATCGATCGCATGGGGCGCAACCGCCAGTCATCCGGACCATCGATCCAGACGTCCGGCATCCGTTTGGCGGCGGCAAAGATGGCGGCGAGGCAGAATTCGGCGATCGGGACGGCGAGGGTGCCTTGCGCAGAGGTCGCGACCGGGCCATCGAACAGCCAGTCCGGATAGGGATCCAGTCCCGCGGAAAGGATCTGGACCCAGCGGATGTTGAACGGCCAGCCTGGCGGCCGTTCGGGCAAGGGCCGCCCAGCCTGTCGGAAAGGAAAGGCGAAAAGCGCCTCGGCCTCGATGGGAATGTCGCTGGCCTGCGCGCGCGCGACGGGAACGAGCTGGATATCCTCGCCCAGCGCAGCGGTAATGACCTTGTCGTAATCGTCGCCAAGCTGGGTGGCGACGACGAGAGAAGGCCGTGCTTCATGCATAAGGTTGTCGTTCTGCTAGGGCGCCTTGCACCATCGCGCGGCCATGATCGAGGCGCGGCGGGAGAACTTGCCCGATCGCGGCGAGATCCTCGGGCGAAAGCACGACATCGGCCGCAGCGAGGTTCGCACGAACCTGCTCGGGCGTGCGGGCGCCGAACAGAACGCTGCTGACCTGCGGCTGGGCGAGGAGCCAGGCCAAAGCGACATGGACCGTTGCTGCGCCGTGCCGCTCGGCGATCTGGTCCATCAGCGCGATCAGCGCCTGGACGCCGTCTTCGTCGATCGTAGGGGGGATGGCGCCACCTGTGCGACCCTGCGCGCTTTCATCCCGGAACTTACCGGTGAGCAGTCCACCGAGCAGCCCGCCCCAGATCAGCAGCCCGACATCATTGGCTCGCGCGAACGGGACCAGCTCGATCTCTACTTCGCGGGTCGCGGCGGACCAGTGGCATTCCTGAAGCACGAAACGTTCCAGCAATTCCCGTTCGGAAATGCCGATAGCCTTCATTGTCAGCCAGGCCGGATAATTGGAACAGCCGATATAGCGCACCTTGCCGTCGCGCACGAAACCATCGAGCGTACGCAGCGTCTCCTCAATCGGCGTAGCCGGATCGGGGAAGTGCAGCATGAGGATATCGACATGGTCCGTCCCCAACCGTTTCAGGCTCGCATCCAGTGCGGTCACAAGATGGACGCGCGATGAGCCAGTATCGTTGATCGCATAGCCCATGCGACCGCCGACCTTGGTGGCTATGACGACGTCTGAACGGTTGACATCGAGGTCCCGCAGAGCCTGCCCGACGCGCTGCTCCGATTCCCCGCCGCCATATATGTCCGCCGTATCGATGAGATTGACGCCGCCTTCCAGCGCTGCCGCCGTAATTGCGTTCGCCTGCGCCTGATCAAGCGCGCCGAGCCGTTCCCAAACAGGGCCGCTCCCCCCGAACGTATTGGTGCCGAGGCTGAGTTCGGAAACGAGTAGCCCGCTACGCCCGACACGCCGATATTTCATGCCTCTCTCCCGTACGTTCAGGCTTTTGCGAGCCGGCTTTCGTCCGCCTTTTTCGCTGCCGCCGCATCCTGGCGGATGGAGCGCGCAGCGATAAAGAAATGGACCGCCGCCCAGAGCTGGGTGACGACGACGAAGCACAGCGCATAGCGCAGCGACATCTGTCCGAACGAAGGCTGTAGCCAGTCGCTGAGCAGGCCGACGGCCAGCGGTCCGAGCGAAATGCCGACCAGGCTGTTGAAGAACAGCAGGACGGCCGATGCGGTGCCGCGGGCGTGGGTCGGCGCGATGCTATGCAGAGCGACGAAGATCGGGCCGAAATAGAACAGATTGGCGAACTTGGTGCCGGCGAGTAACGCGACAGAGGTCGATGCGGTCGGGGCGAACCATGCGCCGAGTGTGAGAGGCATAGCGGCGAGCAGCACGAGCGCGGGGAGCCACAGGCGCCAGCGCGCGTCTCGCTGGCCGAAGCGGTCGCCCATCGCCCCGCCGATCAAAGTCCCCGCGACACCGATTACTCCATAGGCGACGCCGAGAAAGAGGCCGGTGCTCGCAGAATTGAGCTCATAGGTGCGCATCAGGAAAGCCGGAGCGAAAACGATCGCGGCATTGGCTCCCATCGAGTAGACAGCCTGACCATAGGCCATCTGTCGAAAGCTCGGTCGACTCCACAATTCCCGCAAAGTACGGCCGAGTTTCTGCTCGCGCACCTTCTCAATCTGAGACGGAGGTTCCTTGATGGTGACGAGGAGCAGCACGGCGAGGAAAATTCCCGGCAGGCCGAGCACAATCATCGCCGTGCGCCAAGACGCCACCTGGTTGATCCATCCGGCGAGGATGAGTCCGATCATGGTGCCGAGTGGAACGCCGAGGGAGAAGATGGCGAGCACGATGCCTCGGCGGTGCTCCGGAAAATAGGCGGAAATCAGCGAATGAGCTGTCGGCGTACTGCCTGCTTCGCCTGCTGCGACGCCCAGGCGCGTCGCGACGAGCTGCGCGAAATTCTGTGCCAGCCCACCCAGCGCCGTCATTGCGCTCCAGATGAAAAGCAATCCGGCGAGAATCCGCTTGCGGCCGTAAATCTCCGCCATGCGCGCCAGCGGAATGCCGAGTGTGGCATAGATGATCGCGAATGAGATGCCACCGAGCAGGCCGATGTCGGTATCGGTGAGATCGAGATCGCGTTTGATATCCTCGGCGAGGATGAAGACGCTCTGTCGGTCAACAAAGTTGAGGATATTGACCAGCAGCAGAACTGTGATCAGCCACCACAGATAGGGACGGCTGGCGGGCAGTGGTGCCGGTTCAGCGCGATCGTTCAAAAGTCGAACCCGAGGCTGACGCCGATCGACCGCGGTCTGGCGTATGCGACGGAATCGCCTTGCGTGGTATCCGCGATATAGAGCTGGTGGAGCTGGTTGAAGAGATTGCGGCCCCACACGCCGATCCGCCACGGCCCGCCGTCCGGCCCCCATGACAAATTGGCGTTGAGCAGGAAGAAGTCCGGCTGCTTGAGACGGTTGCCAGCGTCCCAGTAGAAGCCGCTATTGTAGCTGCCTGTGACGGAACCGCGGAGTTCACCGCCGGCGAGATCGGTGACATAGTCCAGGCTGAGTGTCGCCGTCCATTTTGGGGTGCGGACCATGTCGTTGCCGCTCGCATCGGCGGGGGTCTGCGTGTTGCCGCAGGGCCGGTTCGGGTTGGCTCCGCAGCCAGTGGTGCGCGGGAAGGTCAGCAGCGCGCCCGGAAAGTCCGAATAGGTCGCGTGGGTATAACCAATGCCGCTGCGCAGCGTGATCTGGTCGCTCAACGGAACCTGCGTCTCAATTTCCATGCCGTAGATTTCGGCGCGGGCAGCGTTAGTGAGTGCGGTGAGGCCAGTCAGTGGTTGCAAAGCCTGCACCTGGATGTCGTCATAGGAATAATAGAAGGCGGCGGCATTGAAGGTGAAGCCGCGCCGGTATGAGCGGAAGCCGATTTCGAAGGCGTCGACCGATTCCGGCCGGACCGGCGTCGTGCTGAAGGCGGAGATATTGTAGGTGCCGCTCTTGAAGCCGCTCGTATAGGTTGCGTAGAGGTTCTGGCCGTTGGCGACTTCGTAACGAATCGAGGCGCGCGGCGTCCATGAACTGTAGCGAACACTGGTGTCGATTGTTTCGCCGGTTGGACGGCGAGCGAGGAAGCTGCGTTCCTCGGTGCTGTAGCGCAAGCCGCCGGTGAGGCTCAGTCTTGGCGCAACCTCCCACGTCGCCTCCGCATAGCCGGCGATTGCCTCGCTATTGACCTGGCCGAAAATGCCCGGAGCGTTGTTGATCAGCAGATTCAGGTTCTGCGCGCGGTCATTATAGTAGAAGATACCCGCGACCCAGGTGAGCGTTCTGCCGCCGCCGGACGCCAGATTTAGCTCCTGGGTGAAAGTGCGTTGGCTGGTGTCGAACGTCGCCACCGATGCATTGACCTGGGTGCGATCGAGATCGGTGACGAAATCGGCATCCACCTGGCGCAGTGCGGTGATCGAGGTCAGCGTATAGTCGCCCAGACGCAGCGCGGCGGTTGCGCTGCCACCATAAGCTTCGGTGGCAAAGAATGGCGTGAAGCTGAGCGCCGCCTCGAACGGATCGTCGGGGATAATTGCTGCGGCCTGCGCCGTGTTGCCGCGAAACGGCTTCAGCGTATAGGCGCGCTCGTCACGGCGGCGGGACCAGTCGCCGGCCAGGGTGATATCGAAATTGTCGGTCGCCCGGAAAAGCAGACGTCCGCGCACGGCGCGCTCGTTCGACGCGGCGAGGCGGAGATCGCGCACGACATCGCGGGAATATCCATTGTCGTCGGCATAGAGGGCGGCAATGCCGATCGCCACGCGGTCGCCCAGCGGTGCGCTCACATAGGCGTTGACGCGGATTTCGTCGAAACTGCCGTAGGACAGGTTGAAACGGGCGAGCGGATCGAAAGAAGGAGTGAGGGTGGTGATATTGATCGCCCCGCCAGTGGCGTTGCGGCCATAGAGCGTTCCCTGTGGTCCCTTGAGCACCTCGATGCGTTGGACGTTGTTCAGATCGAAGATGTTGGCCGACTGGTTCGGCATGTAGACGCCGTCGACATAAATGGCGACGTTCGCGTCGCTGCCGGCGGAGGTGACGGTGGTGCCGATGCCGCGGATGGTCGGCTGGGCAAAGGCCCCGGTGACCGGGAATTGCAGGCCGGGGGTTACCGTCTGAAGATCCAGCGAGCTGACCACGCCGCTGGCCTGAAGAGTTTCTGCCGTAAATGCCGACACCGACATCGGCACCTCGCTGAGGCGCTGTTCGCGACGTTGGGCGGTGACGACAATTTCGCCATCATTCTGGTCTTCGATGGACCCGGCGTCGGCATATTGCGCCAAGGTGGGTGTGGCGAGAGCATTGAGGCTGACGCCAAAACATAGAACCCAAAGACGCATTTACCTCTCCGATTCGCATTCTGATTTTGAATTACGCCATATTCATATCACTCTATTTGCATGATGCAACTGCGTATGGCGAAAGCAGGAGGCTGGAGTTTATCGGGGCTGTTCAGGCGGCGTCGTGGTCAGGTCCGACCAGGCGATCGTGCGCTCAATACGGCGAGGATAAAGTTCGGCGAGGCGTTCGCCAAACTCCTGATCCAGCTCTGCAACCAGCGCCGCCGCGCCGGGGCCATCCTTTGCTTCGATCCGACTGAGCAGGGTGCGCATGCGTTCGACCAGAGAAGCCCGATAGCGTTCATTGGGTACGAACCCGCCGCTGTCGATCAGCATCCTGAGCGCCGGCCACAGCATCGCCATCAGTGGATTACCCGATGCCTCCGCAACTCTTGTCCAGAAGGCTCGATAGCTCGGGGCAAAGAGCGCTGGATCCGCAAGCTTCGAGTCCACGTCGGCGAGCAGGACACGCAATTCGGCGGCGTCGTCGTCGGTCGCGCTGAGTGCCGCAGCCTCCGCCATCTTTGGCTCGAGCGCGGCGCGGGCGGCCATCACGGAGGAGAGCTGCGCGCCGGCAAATTGCAGGACCAACGCAAAGGTAGAGGCGAGGTGCGGCCAGTCCGGTCGCTGGACCACAGCACCCCCGCCGGGACCGGCCTTGACCTTGATCACCCCCTGAAACTCCAGGAAACGCAGGGCTTCCCGGAATGTGGCGCGAGAGACGCCGTGACGGATCAGGGCGTCCGCTTCGGAGAGATAACGGTCACCGGGTCGCAACCCTTCTTCGTAGATCGTGTGGACGATCTCCTGCGCGACCCGCGCCGCCGCCTTGTCCTTGCGTCCCACTCCTGACTCCGCTGATGCGCCGCCCGACATGCGGCGCGCGGAGTCTTACGGCCTCACCACCTTGCGCGTCACCGAATTTGTGCCGCCGAAGCAATATTGGCTGCGCCCCGCGGCGGCGCCGACGACGAAAATCTCGAACGATTCGGCGCTGGGCATGACGTTGACCATAGTCTCTGGCGCATCCTCCAGCCAGGACAGTTCAGGGTGGGCGAAGCGGAAGCCGTCATATTCCTGATTCAGCATCACCTGGCGGAAGGGCAGCTTGGTGCGCTTGTGGAGCGCCTCGCGAATTTCCTTCGGTCCCCAACCGGCTTGGGCAAAGCGCGCGGCGTGGTCCGGCGCCATCAGCAGCATGTTGCCGAAGGTGCCGTGGAAGGGATAACCGGCCGACAGCGGAGAATTGGTCTTGATCAGCCACGCGCCGTGCGATGGCGCGCCGCAGGTATTGGCGCTCAGCGTCGACAGCGTTTCAATCAGCAACTCCGGATCGGAATTCTTGAAATCGAAGAATTCGGTCATGCCGTAGGGTACGTTGACGGTGACGGTGGAATCCTCGACCGCGAAGCCCTGTTGGACGCGCCAGCTGTCCCAGGGCGTACGCTCCTCGTTTTCCGCGACACAGGCGGAGAATTTCATCGGGGTGCCGATTGTATCCATGTCCGAAATGCCGGGATAGGACAAGCCGACATTCATCATCACCAGGCGCAGAGTGCGGCCGATCGCGACATTGACCTGGCTGATCGAGCCCGGCCCAAGCGCGCAAATGCCGCGGTTCATACCGATCTCGTCGGCGATATCGCCGGAGACGAGCACGATCGGTGCTTGCGGGCCGGTCGACATCGCCCAGGTTCTAAGCCCGATCGACTCATCGAGGACGCATTCCATCATCGCCATGATGACGGGCATCGCGGAGGGTTGGGCCCCCGCCATCACTGCGTTAGCGGCGATCTTGCGGACGGTGCCGACGCCCATGCCGGGGGCGAAAAGGCCGACGACGTCGCTGCCGTCCCGCCCCGATGCAGCGATCATCGCTTCCACTTTGGCATGCGTGGGCGGCACGAGCGGCAGGCCATCGCTCCAGCCGTTGGTGACGAAGCGGGACTGCATCTCATCGAATGCATCCATCAGGTCCGCGCCGGTGAAGATGATCTCCGGCGCCGTTTCGCGCACGATCAGATTGAACTGGGGCAGGGCCTCTTCGACCTTGCGGTTGACGGTCAGCCCGTCGATCAGCGCATCCAGCGAGTCCGCGACCATTTCCTCGACTTCTTCCGGGGTCTTGTTGGAGAAGCAGTGCGGCACGATCAGTGGCACCGTCTCCGGTACGCCGAAGGTTTTGGTCGAGAAGCGCGAATCTTCGTCGAAGATCGCGGCGGTGTAGCCGACGGCCGGAATGCCGCGCCGCTCCAGTTCGCACAGGTCGCGCATCAGCCACGATGTGCAACTGCCGCAATCGGCGGTGGTGCAGATCGCGACATCGACATCCTTGGCGAGTTGATCGAGCTGATCGGCCGAGAGATAGCGGTTGGTGCCGCCCAGTTCCCCGGTCACGTCGATGAAGGTCAGACCGGAGAAACGCGCGGACAGGAGCCGCCGGGCCGCATCCAGCGCCGCCGGCCCATTCTGCTTGCCGTTCCAGTAAAGCGCGATGCGCTTGCCGTTGAGATCGCCGACGCGTTCGGCAGGGGGATGGCGCAGGGAGGGATCGAGGTCGATCTGCGATTCCGCGACAGGGTTGACGATGGCGAGACGGGTGCCAACGGCGGCGGGGCTGTTCATCCTAAAACTCTCCTGTTGATCCCGTGGACCGGGCTATTTCTGAATGAGGCGGACAGTGACGGCCGTGCCGGGGGCCTTTCGGTTAAGCCATTCGGACATCATCTCCTGAAGCTCCAGGTGGGGCAGGACGCAGGCGCCGCTGGCGCATTCGGGATCCTGCCCGGCTGCGTAGCCAAGCGTGATCCGGTCATCCTGTTCGGAGATTACGGTCAGTTCGCCGCCGTCCATGCGCACCATGCGGGCGAAGCTGTCGATCAATTGCTGTGCGATGCTCATGAAAAACTAGTATACTAGTTATAGTATAAGTCAAGCCGGTGTCGGAGCAAAAAAATGGCCGGGCTTTCAGGCCCGGCCAAAAGTGGGATCAGAAGTTGAACCCGACTGTCCCGCCAAACCATCGGGGCTTGTTGGCCTGGGTGCCATCGATGAAGCTCGAGATGATGAACCCCGCCGCATAGACTTGGTTGGTCAGGTTCTGGGCGAAGACCGAGGCGTAGAAGCCGCGATCCTCGTGCTGCCGCCAGGTGATGGACGCATTGACCACCTCATAAGCGGGTTGTGACAACCGGTTGGTCAGATCGAAGTAATAGCTCGAGCTGAAGAAGGCGGTCGCATTGTAGGTCATCTCACCGCCGAACAGCGGATGGCGATAGGTCGCGCCGAGGGAGAAGGTGCTGTCGGGCGCGCGGATCAATTCGTTGCCGCTGACATCCAGCACCGCTGCGACGTTGCCGTTGAAGCTTTGCACCCCGCCCACGGTGCGCGGGACCTGGACTGACGCATTGTTGAAGTTACGGATGTTGGTGTCGAGCAATGTCACGGTCGCGTTGAGCGTAAGGCTGTTGGTCACCCGCGCGCTGAGCGTGGCTTCGAAGCCGTTGATCCGGGCTTGGCCTGCATTCTGAACGGTGGTTGCCGACACGCCGTTGATGACCACAGGCGTGCTGACCTGCAGATCGCGATAGTCGTAATGGAAGGCGGCTGCCTCGAGCGTTATCCCCGCGCCCAAGCGCGCCTTCACGCCCAGTTCGTAAGCATCGACGATCTCGGGCTCGGCCGGCAGCCGCGTGCCGGCGGCCGCCACTGCGTTGAACGTGCCGCTCTTGAAGCCGCGTGTATAGGAAAAATAGATGTTCGAACGGGGCGCGAACTCCCAGCGCACGACACCCCGGGGTGACACGTTTTCGAACCGGGCCGCCCCGGTCGTGCTGACATTGGTCAGAGCGTTGAGGTTGAAGGCATCCTTGTCGTCGCGGCTGAAGCGCAGACCGCCGGTGAGGAAGAGACTGTCGACCGGCTCCCACGTGACCTCGCCGAAGACGGCAAAGGCGCGGGTGTTCTGGCCATAGATCGTCCTGGTCGGCGTGAACGCGCCGGTGGTCGCGTTACGGCCGGTGGAGACGAGCGGATCGAACCGGGCGTCCGACTGGAAGCGGGTGAGACCAAGCAGCCAGTCCACCCGTCCAAAGGCATCGGGGTTGCTGGTCAGGACCAGCTCCTGATTACTGAAATTGTTGAAAGTGCTGTATTCCGTCTGGGATAGCCGTAGCGGAGACACATCCGTCCAGCTCAGCGTGTTGGTCTGTGTGTCGCCCCAGCTGGCTGTCCCGCTAAGCGTCGCGAAACCCATATCCCACGACATATGGGTGTCGATGAAACGCTGGCGCGTCTCGCCGAAAGGACGCGAGAAGCTGGCGGTAGTGAAAGGCTGTGTTGCGATGATCTGGCTCGCAGGGATGTTCCCCGGGTTCAACGCACCGGCAGTCGGGCCGCCTGGAATCGAGTTGCGCGCCTGTGTATTGCCATTGATTGCGTAGCCGGAAAGCAGAACATTGTTGTTCGACTTCGAATAGAATCCGTTGAGTTCGAAGCTCAGGTTCGAAACCGGCTCGAGTCGCAGACGTCCGCGTATTGCCCGGCCGCCGGACGAGCCCTGCATCTCGCCATTGTAGATATTGCGAATATAGCCGTCATCATCATAGCGGACAGCCGTTAAACTGGCGGTGAGGATGTCTCCGATAATCGGGCCGCTAATGTAGCCGCCGACGCGATAATAACCGAATTCCCCGATTGTCGCGGAGATCGATCCTTCGAGATTGGCGCTCGGCCGTCGGGTCACGACATTGATCGCGCCGCCCGTCGCATTGCGACCGAACAATGTTCCCTGTGGCCCGCGCAACACCTCGATCCGTTCGATGTTCGATAGCTCGAAGAAGGTGCCGGTCATGTCGGGAAGATACACCCCGTCGACGAACGTCGCGACGTTCGGCTCGTCGCCCGACGACGCGTTGCGGCTGCCGATGCCGCGAATCGTCGGTTGACTGAAATTGGTCGATCGGCCGAATTGCAGGCCCGGCACCGCGACGGTCAGGTCGTTGGTGCTCAAAATGACATTTTGCTGCAAGGTGTCGTTGCCGATCGCGGTCACAGAGATCGGCACATCCGAAAGCCGCTCCTCGCGGCGTTGCGCCGTCACGACGATCTCGCGATTGCCGTCTTCATTGTCGAAGTTGGCAGAGACTGCACTCGTGTCCGGCTGGACATCCTCGCCGGCGTCCACGGTCAACGCTATGACGGGCGTAGACCAGGCCAGGCCACCTAAAGCACTAACAACAATGGCGATACGTGATGCGTCGTTCATTCGGGTGTCTCCCCTCCAAGGCCTGCCGGCTTTGCCCGGTCAAAGCTCACTCTATTAGCAGAAAATCCATTTGAAAAGGCTTTAGTGCACACGTTTTCCGAACAATTCAGACATCTCATTCGCCTTCGTCAGCTTCAGTTTACGGTGCGTCGAACTTCCTGTTCGGACAGCGGTAACGGACGGCTCGACTTAAGGTGACGATGCGCAGCGGCTTGAATCAGTTACCCGTCGCGCCCATGCTGTTGACCATGTCAAAGCGGCTGGAGGATCGGGGCGTGCCCGCGATGGTAGACGCAGGCCGTTCTCCGGCAAGTGCGCCCGTCACAATCAAGGATATTGCGGCTCGGCTGGGTGTCTCTCACTCGACCGTTTCACGCGCGCTCAACGATCATAGTCACATCAGTGACGATATGAAGAAACGGGTGCGCCGTGCGGCCATGGATCTCGGCTATGTGGCGCATGCGGGCGCTAGAACGCTCCGCCAGGCCCATGCCAGGCTGATCGGGATTCTGGTTCCCGACGTAATGAATCAGCTGGTCGCGGTGATGGTCAAAGTTTTGGCGGCGCGCTGCGCGCGGGCCGGCTACCAACTCGTGCTGGGCGCGACGGAGGACGATCCGGAGGTCGAAATGCGCCAGGTGGAGGCGCTGCGACAAAGCCGCGCAACCGGCATTATCATCGTGCCGACACCAGGCGTTCTCTCGAAAACGGCCTTGCTGTTGGCAGGGATGCCGGTGGTTCAGTTCTCGCGCAGCCATCCCGCGATTGTCGCCCCCAGCGTGGCTGTCGATGGCGCGCGGGGGATCATCAATGCGGTGCGGCACCTTGCCGATCTGGGGCACAAGGACATTGCCTATGTCGGGCTGTCGGAATCGCTGAGTACTGGCCGGGCTCGCGCCGAGGGGTTTACCGGGGCGATGGCGCAGCGTGGGTTGGAAATATCACCTGCCAATTACCATCCTGGTGGCGGCACGATTGAATATGCGCGCTCGATCACGGCGGCATTGTTGCGCGGTCGGTCATCCCCGACCGCTATCATTTACGCCAGTGCCGATCTCACGGAGGGCGGCCTCGAGGCATTGCGGCACGAGGATGTCGCGGTCCCTGGTCACGTCTCAATCATTGGCTTTGGTGATCCCGGCTGGTTCAAATTGATGACCCCGGGCCTTTCGACGGTCGGCCTCGCTTTGCCGGAAAGCGCCGAGGCCGCGATTTCGCTGTTGTTGCGACAGATCGCGGCTCGGGAGGACGGACAGGCGTTTGACGAGCCGACCGCGCTCGAGCTCGAACCCTTTCTTATCCTGCGCGAGACGACGGCGCCGCCGCGCACCGGCCGCTGAATCAGGCGGTCACTCAGCCGCGTGTAGCAGCTTGTTTCGCTGCCCTGGCGCCTGGGGGATCACGCCTTCCACCTCGAAACGATACATTTCGCGGCGCATGCCGGCATAATCCTGCACACCGAAATGGAGGCAGGCCCAATTGTCCCATACCGCCACCTGGCCGACCTGCCAGCGCCAGCGCATATGGAATTCCGGACGCTGGGTGTGTTGGTAGAGATACTGGATCAGCGGCTGGCTCTCGTCCTCGGTCATCCCTTCAAAGCGGGTCGCATAGGGACCAGAGATGTAAAGGATTTTCTTGCCCGTGACGGGATGTTCGATGATCAACGGGTGCTTGGTTTCCTTCGCCAGATGCTCGCGGACCTGATCGTCGGTCAGCGTGAACTTCGGCCGGTCGATCGCCTTCTTGACGCCGCGACCGCCATTGCCATCAGGACCATAGAGTCCCTGGGCGCAGTGAACGAGGGTGAGCTGCTCGCAGATCGCCTGCAGGGCGGGGGAGAGAGTATCGAACGCGGCATAGAGGCTGGAGAACATTGTGTCTCCGCCATGCGACGGTGATTCCACCGAATAGAGACCGGCGATGGTGTTCGGGCGCTCACGGATCGTCTGGTCCTGGTGCCAATTGTCACCGAAATTCCGGTCGCCCCATTTATGCTCTGCCTCACGCACGAAGTGCTGGATATGGGTCGTACCGGGCAGAGGCGGGACGTAAGAGGTGATCGAAAGCTCGCCAAAACGAGCACCGAAAGCTTGGAACGCCTGGGCGTCGAGATGCTGTCCCTTGAAGAAGATGGCGAGGTGATCGGCGAAGGCCTGGCGGATTTCCGCGAACGTCTCGTCATCCAGATTGGCGAGGTCGACTCCGCTGATCTCAGCCCCGATCACTCCGCCGATCGGTGCCACCTCGATGTGCTGATAGTTCCTGACCTCCTGCATTTTCTCCGCTCCTGTCTCGGGTTCTGCTTTGTCCTCAGTCTAATCCTGGCCTCCGGCGGAATCAACCGCATACGTTTGCATAAATCTAACTGAATCCACGTTGGTGAGCTCCAGGTCATCGACCAATCTGGCGCGATCCCTGTGAGGCAATGTGAATTGAGTAATATGAAATCTGAGCTTGTCGTGAGCGGAAACGTGTGCACTATGGATTCGCCCAAAACAAACCCGGAAACGCACTTAGGAGAGCAATCGCCATGTATTCACCCGGACGGGCGCGATGAACGGCGCGCGTGAAATTGCGATCGTCGGCGTCCATGCGACCCGCCAACAGAAGAAGTCCGGTCGCACGGTCGTCTCGCTGATGATGGAATCGATTCGCGGCGCGCTGGACGATGCCGGCATTCCGATCAGCGAAGTGGACGGTTACATCTCCTATATCTTCCCGGCCGGGAACGGACGCGGCTTCGATGATGGCGCGATTGCCGAGCAATTCGGCCGCCCGATCGCGCTGACCGCGCAGACATCGGGCGCGAAGGCCGTATTGCTGGCCGGAGCGGCGATCCGGGCCGGGCTGGCGAAAGTGGTGATCATTCCGGCAGCCGGCGCAGTGTCGTTGGTCGGCGACATGGCTACTTATACCCGGCCGACATTTGAATTCACCGAATGGACCGGATCGATGACGCCGGCCCAATATGGGATCATGGTACGGCGTCACATGCACGATTATGGCACGACGATCGAACAGATGGCCGATGTTGCTGCCAACAGCCACTACAACGCGTCCATCAACCCGCAGGCTGTCCGCTTCGGCGAAGAGGTGCAGACCGTCGAGCGCATCCTGAACGGCCGCATGATCGCCGATCCGCTCACCCAGCCAATGTGCTCACTGGTCAACGATGGTGCGAGCTGCATTGTCGTGACCTCCGCGGAGCGTGCCAAGGATTGCCGTCATTCACCGGTCTGGGTGGTCGGTGGTGCCTGCGAGACGCACGGAAATTCCTATTACGAAGCGCCGTCGCTGCGGATGCTTGAGACGCGCCCGCTGATGGTCGAGGGCTTCGCGCGCGCCGGGGTGCGCCATGATGATATCGATATCGTCATGTGCTACGATCATTTCGCCCATGGCCCTATTATCCAGTTCGAGACACTGGGCTTTTGCGAGCCGGGAGAGGGCGGCGCCTATGTGCCCGACGCGATCCGGCTCGACGGCGCCCACCCGTCCAGCATGGACGGCGGCAACCTGGCGTACAGCCACAATATGATCCCCTATAATTTCAAACAGATTGAAGTGGTGAAGCAGTTCCGGGGCGAGGTGGAGGATTTATGCCCCGGCTGGCGTGAGGGCATTCACACCTATGATCGTGCAATCTGCCGCAAGGTGCGCGACCCCAAGCTTTCCGTCGGCTGCGGACCGCTCACCGATGCGCGCCACGCCTTCACAATCCTGGCGAAGGACTGATCCGATGACCGCCATGACCCACATTCCGCTGCCCCAGCCGTCTGAACTGACTCGCGCGTTCTGGGAAGCGGCCAACGACAATCGGCTTATCCTGCAGCGGTGCGACAGCTGCAGCCAGTATCGTTGGACGCCACAGATATTGTGCAACCATTGCCTCGCCGAGGCTTTCACCTGGACCGAGGTGAGCGGGAAAGGGGTGCTCTACAGCTATACCATCGTCCATCGAGCCCCGCTCGCTGGCTTTGCAACGCCTTACACGCTGGCGGTGGTGGCACTGGCGGAGGGGCCGCTGATGCTCACCCGGCTGGTCGACGCGCCTGACGACCGCTTGGCGATCGACGCTCCCGTAGAGATCGCGTTCACCCGCGCCAGCGGCGAGATCAATCTCTACACCTTCCGCCTCGCCGATAGCTGACAGGCCCCCGTCAGCCGATCGCGCGGCGCCAATCCTCTTCAGGCACCATGAAGGTGCGGCCGCCGAACCTGGCGTCGGCACCGACCGGGGCGGCCTCATAGGCGATGACGGCGATTTCTGGCCCGGGCGGTAATGCAGCCCAGATACGCCGGCCGGCGCTGTCAATGTCGAGCCGCCGGCTTGTCGCCACTTTTCCGGCGCGCGGATAGACAGATGGGTCGAGCCGGGACGCGGCACGCGCTGGCGCGGTATCGATCGCTCCGGGCCGAACGGCGACCACCCAAGGCGCAGAGCGCCCTGACAATTCGCGCTGGACGACCTCGACCCAGTGTTCGACGCCGACCTTGGCGGCGCAATAGCTTGCAAGCCCTTCAAGCGGTACGATCGCCGAGCCTGACGACATCATCACCAGGCCGCCTTCGGCTCCTTCGGGAAAGGCGCTTATGAACGCCTCGCCTAGTGCCAGCGGCGCGGCGACGTTGGCGATCAGGCTCTTTTCATATTCACGCTGATCGACCTTGCCGACCATGCCGACAGCGGCCGAATAATAGGCGTTGTGGATGAAGATTGCGCGGCCGGAGAAGCCGGTGAGTTCGTGCCGGAAGCTTTCGCGCATATGCTCCCACGATGCCGGATCGGTAAGATCTACCTGCACCGTCTCGTAGTCGGGATGTGGTCGGCGCGAAAAGTTGATGATTCTGGCATCCGACCAGGGCGCGTTGCGGGCAAGGCCGAGGCCGATCCCCTCCGTCGCGCCGCTGATCCAGACGATCGTCTTCATCATTCAGCCGCGGTGGACAGAGCCAGCGTGCCGCGTCCGGCCCCGACGATCAGGGCGTCTACCGCGACGGCGCGGTCGGGCAGGACGACCACGGGATTGAGGTCGAGCTCGGCCAGAGCCGCCTGACACGACCGGCCGAGTTCTCCGACGGCAAGGGCAAGGTGCACCAGTGCCTCCTTGTCCGCCGGCGCTGTGCCGCGTGCTCCGTCCAGCAGAGGTGAGAGGCGCAGGCTGGCGATCATTTCGCGGACATCCTCCGCGGTGACGGGCAGCGGCGCGGTGACCGCATCTTTCATCACCTCGGCATGGATACCGCCGGCGCCGATGGTCAGCGACGGACCGAACTGGGCATCTTGGGTGAGGCCGAGTATCATTTCTACGCCGGACGCAATCTGTTCCTGGACCAGCACGCCGTCGATCACGCCGCCTCCACCATATTCGCGTCCGCGGGCCAGCAGATCGGCCGCAACGGCGCGAACCTCATCTGCCGAGCGGACATTCAGCTTGACCAGGCCTTTGTCGGTCTTGTGCGGAATGTCCGGTGACATCAGCTTCAGTACCACCGGGAAGCCCGTCGCCTCAGCCGCCGCTGCGGCTTCTTCGGCGGTCTGCACCAGGGTTTCGCGGGCGAGCGCGATGCCTGCTTCGTCGAGCAAGGCGGCGGCTTCACGGGCGCCGAGTACCCCGCCTTGCGCCAGCGCTGCGGCGCCAGCGCTGGAGAGCGGCCGGACGGGTGTTTCATCGCGCTGATAGCGGGCGCGCTGATCCAGATAGCGTTGCCGGGCGCCGAGCGCACGCATGCACTTTCCGAAGGAGCGGAAGAACGGGATGCCTGACGCGACCAGATCGCGATAGCCCTGCGTGTCGGTGATGATCGAGGTCCACACACCGATGACCGGCTTCGTCGCCTCCGGCGCCCAGGCCAGAATGTCCGCCGCCATCCGATCGGACAGCGGGCCATAGGCCGCGTTCATGCCGAACACCAGCAGGTCCACTTGCGGATTGGAGGCGATCAGATCGATCACCGCGAGCCGCGTCTCGGTTGGGTTCACCATCACGAAGACGCCGCCATTGTCGACAGGGTTTAGGGCGCTGACATTGCGCGGAATATATTGGTGGATCGCCTCACGAAGCTCCGGCGGATTTTCCGGAATGGCAAGACCACTGGCATCGGCATGCTCCGCCATTAGCGCTGCCGTGCCCCCCGAAATTGTATACATCGCGCAGCGTGAGCCGGCGTCGAGGGAAAGTTTCGAGAAGAGGTTTGCATATTCCAGCAATTCGTCGACGTCGTGGACGCGGACCACGCCATATTGCCGGAACAGGCCGTTCACGACGGCGTCTTCGCCGGTGAGATGGCCGGTGTGGGAGGCGGCCGCCTTCGCGCCGCGCGCGGTCGCGCCCATCTTGATCGCAACCACCGGCTTGCCGGCTCGCATTGCCCGATCGAGCGCCACGCGCAGTTTTGCTGGTGATTTGAAGCCTTCGACATAGAGAGCGATCACCGCGACCTCGGTGATTCCGGCGAAATGATGGATGAAATCGGCGACCTCCAAGTCTACCTCGTTGCCGGTCGTCACCCAGCGGTGGAAGCTCGCACCCATCGTCACGCCCTCAACGACGGAGCGGCCATTGGCGCCGCTCTGCGTGACCATCGCGATCTTGCCGCCGCGATGATTGGCGGGCTCGGGATAGTGCTCGAACGCATTGTCGTTGGTGTTGGGGCCGATGATCCGGACGCCGGCGCGTCGCCCAATCTGGGCAAGTTCGCGCTCCAGCGCCGCGCCGTCCGCACCCACTTCTGTATAGCCGTCGGTGAATACCAGCGCCTGGCGGATGCCGCGCTTGCCACAATCTTCGATCACCTGCGCGGTCGCCTTGGGGCCGACCTTGATGACCACCAGATCGATCTCGTCTGGCAGGTCGAGCACACTTGGCACCACCGGCACTCCCTCGGCGTCGCCGCCTTTCGGGTTGACGATATAGGTCGGGACGTCGCCATAGCGCGACATCTGGAGCTTCAGTCCCGGCGACATCCGGGCCGAACCGACGAAAGCGACGCCGGTGCGCGGCCCCAGGATGCGGGCTATGTCCCGATCGCTCAGTTCGAGAAGGGCGCGGGCATCGGCGGGTGTGAGGGAGATGGAATCGTGCGTCATGGTTCCCGCAAAGGCTGAGTGTGAAATACGAAGCTGGGTGGATCAGGTCTTGTCGGCCTTGCCCGGCTGCTGACCCGTCCGGGTCGGCGAACGTGGCCCGGAGACCATGATGTCGGTGCGGAAGCTGGTCACGACCGGACGGACGGCGGCACGCCAGGCCTTGCCCTTGCCGCCCTTATCGATCTCCTCTTCGGCGCTCGCCCAGTTTTCCCAGGTCGGGCATGACCAGACGAGGATCGCCTCGCTATCGTCGCGCAAAAGGGTGCGATAAGCACCCGTCAGTTCGATGCCGAGTGTCTTGAGATAGGGGACCCACTCCCCCTCGACCCGTTCGAGGAAGGCGGGGGCCTCGCCCGGTTGAAGGCCGATAATTTCGTGCCGGAACACTTCGGCGCCGACGATGCCGCGCGCCTCCAACTCCTCCACATCGGGCGAGGTGTCGGTGGCCTGCATGAGCCGATCGAAGCCGCCGCTGCGATACTTCTGCGCGATCAGCCACCATTCCTTTAGCGCGGGATCCTGCATGCCGGCATGGCCGCGTGTTTCGTGTGCGAAGATGCTCGCGACATTAGCCCAGTCGCCATATTCCCAGATGTTGATGACCTCGGGCCAGCGCGCCGTGCTGCCCAGCGTGCCCCAGATGCCGAATAGCCGCATGCCGCGATCGGCGCCCCAATCGACATAGCCGTTGACCATATGGTCGAAATAGTCGGCCCGCCCCGAAAGGATGATATCGATCACTTCGTGCAGGTAGATGCGTGCGGCCATCGTCATCTCTCCTCGGGCACCCGGGAATCGGGCGCGGTCATCCTCCGGCTTTTGCCGGCAGCGCGTCTAATCTGCGCATATTATGCTCACGTGTCCACATGCATATTTGCTAGAATTTGTTTGTTGGTTCGTTTGGAAGGCTGTTTGTGGGGATACTTTCTGTGGTATGAGTAGAGTGTTTATTATTGATTATAAATGATAAAATCAGAAAATATCTAAAAGAATTTACTCAATTGCGAAAGCTGTGCAATAATCTCCATGACTCGGGGATGGGCGTTCTGAAGGTGTCCCATGTGAATGAGCAGCACACGATTGCAGAAGCGATCGGGCGAGAAGGAGAGAGGTTTGAAACCGATCCATTCGGGTTGCGCGGCATGAGCATAGACCACGCCTATATCGTGGGTGCCTTTGAGCATCCGACGCGTCGCGCCGAGGATAAATCGGTCGCCCAAATCCATATGGAATCCGCCAAGGGCGCGCTCGCCGACGCCGGGCTCTCATTCGATGACGTCGACGGTTATTTTGTCGCGCGTGATGGGCCGGGCGTACTCGGCGGCATTGGGATGGCCGAATATATGGGGCTCAACCAATTGCAATATATGGATAATACCGAGACCGGTGGATCTGCGCCGCTGGTCATGGCGGGCCATGCGGCAAAGGCCATCCTCTCCGGCCGTTGCCGTGTGGCCCTTATCACCATGGGCGGCAAATCGCTTACCGGCGATCCCAGGCGTATGATGCCGGATCAATATGGCGCACCGGAATTGCCGTTCGAAGCGCCTTATGGCGTCAATACACATGCAGTCTACGCGATGGCGGCACAGCGCCATATTCATGAATTTGGGACGACGCGCGAGCAGATGTCCTGGGTCAAGGTCGCCGCCTCCCACCATGCACAGCATAACCTTAACGCCGTGTTGTCCAAGGTCGTGACGCTTGAAGAGGTATCTGAATCGCCGATGATCGCCGATCCGCTGCGCCGACTCGACTGCTGCCTCAACACTGATGGTGGCGGGGCGATCGTGGTGGCGAGCGAGGAGGTGGCGCGCTCGCTCGATCGGCCGATGATCCGCATTCGCGGCGCTGCCGAGGCGCTGAAGCATCAGGACGGCGGCCGGGCCGATTTCACCTATACGGCCGGACGGGAGTCCGCTGCGCGCGCCTTCGATGAAGCCGGCGTATCGCGCGAGGACATCAAATATGCCTCGGTCTATGACAGCTTCACTATGACGGTGATCCTCACGCTGGAGGATCTGGGTTTCTGCGAGAAGGGGAAGGGCGGCGCCTTCGTTTCGGACGGCAATCTCATTTCGGGTGTCGGCAAACTGCCGGTGAACACCGACGGAGGCGGCCTGTGCAACAATCATCCCGGCGGTCGCGGCGGCATCCCCAAGTTGGTCGAAGCGGTGCGGCAGGTGCGCGGTGAGGCGCATCCAAAAGTGCAGGTGCCGAATTGCGATCTCGTTCTCGCCCACGGCACCGGCGGTTTCATCACAACACGCGGCGGCAGCTGCACGATGATCCTGGAGCGTGCCCGATGAGCGAACGCAAGATTCCTTCGCCCGAACTTAATCCGGAGATCGAGGCCTATTTCGCCGCCGCCGATGAAGGGCGTCTGTTGGTCAAAACTTGCGCCGATTGTGGCGGGACTTTCCATTATCCCCGCGCAATCTGCCCGTTCTGCCGGAGCACCATGACTGAATGGCGGGAGGCATCGGGCCAAGGCGAGATCTATTCCTTCACCGTGCTGCGGCGGATGCCAATTCCCTATGCGGTGGCCAGCGTCCAGCTTGCCGAAGGGCCGCGGATGATCACCAACATCGTTGATTGCGACTTTGACAGTCTTCGCTGCGGACTTCCCGTGCGTGTCGTGTTCAAGCCGAGCGACGGCGGCACGCATGTGCCCATGTTCACGCCTGAAGGAGAGACGGCTTGAGGATATTCGAAACCGCCGCTGATCTTGTCCCGCATGTCGGGGAGGAGATCGGAGTCAGCGACTGGATCACGGTCGGCCAGGACAAGATCGATGTCTTTGCGGAGCTGACCGGCGACCGCCAGTGGATCCATGTCGATGTCGAGCGCGCCAAGGACAAGATGCCCGGCGGCAAGACGATTGCCCATGGCTATTTGGTCATGTCGCTGGTGCCGCTGATGCTGATCTACCGTGTCGCCACATTCTCGCGCGCTCTCAATTACGGGTTCGATAAGCTGCGCTTCACCGGCACGACGCCGTCCGGCGCGCGTATTCGTCAGCGACAGGTGATCAAATCCTGTGAGCGGGTGGAGGGGGCCTATCGCGTCACCAATACCTGCACGATCGAGGTCGAGGGGCAGGAGCGCCCGGCAATCGTCGCCGATCAGGTCATCCAGTATTTCGATTGAGGGAATAGATGAAGATGGGGATTCTTGAAGGAAAGATCGCAATCGTCACCGGCGGCGGACGCGGCATCGGGCGCGGGCATTGCCTGGAAATGGCGCGGCAGGGCGCCAAGGTGGTGGTCAATGATTTTGGCGGATCGAGCCGGGGCGAGGGCCGCGGCAATGCTGCCGACGACACGGTGGCGCTGATTCGCGAGGGGGGCGGGCAAGCTGTCGCCAATTATGCCGATGTGTCGAGCCTTCAGGAGGCCGGCGAACTGATTGCGCAGGCGGTGAGCGAATTCGGCGGGCTCGACATCCTCGTTAACAATGCCGGGATCGCCCGCGACGCTGCGATCTGGAAGATGACCGAAGAGGATTTCGACCGGGTGATGGCAGTCCACGTCAAGGGAAGCTGGACGACCTCTCACCACGCCTCGAAAGTCTGGCGCGATCAGGCGCAGGCAAAGGGCAAGAGCGCCGGGCGGATCATCAACACCACTTCCGGCGCCGGCCTCTACGGCAATTTCGGCCAGACCAATTATGCGACGGCCAAGGCGGCGCTGGTCGGCCTGACGCTGACCTTGTCGATGGAGCTCTACAAATATGGCGTCACCGCCAATTGCATCAGCCCCGGCGGCATGACCCGGATCACCTCGTCAATCCCCGGCTTTCCGCCTTCGTTCGAGACGAACGAACTGCCGGAGGGTACCTGGGACAAGATGGATCCGGGCAATAGTTCTCCGATCGTTGCGTGGCTCGCCAGCGACGAGGCACAACATGTGACCGGCCAGGTCATCCACAATATCTACGATCGCATCGCCTGGCTGAAGGGCTGGCACGTCGAAAAGGAAATGTTCTCGGGCGAGAAAGCGTGGAAGACCGAGGAACTGAGTGCGCTGATGAACGGCAATCTGTTCGGTACCCGTTCGATCGGTATTTCGACGGCGCCGACGAAATGAGTGCTCCGGACGAAGCGCCGCTGCTGGAGCGGCGCGAGGGCGGGGTCGTCGTGCTGACGATGAATGTGCCTGACAAGCGCAACGCGCTGGTGCCGGGCATCCGCGAAGGATTGTTGGAGGCGCTGGCCCGGCTGGACGAGGATCGCGACTGTCGCGCGATCGTGCTGACCGGTGCGGGATCGGCGTTTTGTGCAGGCGGCGATATCAGCAATCCGGGGCCGTTCACTGGACCGCAGGTGAGAATGTTGATGAAGCGGCCGCAGCGGTTGCTGCGAGCGATCGCTGGGCACAGCAAGCCGGTCATCGCCGCCGTCGATGGTCCCGCCTTCGGCGCCGGCTTCGCGCTTGCGTCGGCCTGCGATTTCATCGCTGCGGGGGAGAATGCGAGCTTCTGTGCGGCCTATGGCCGGATCGGGGTGATGCCCGATATCGGCCTGTTGTGGAGCCTCCCGCTGCGGGTCAGCATGGGTGTGGTGCGCGAAGTCGTTATGTTTGCCGATGTGATCAAGGCGCAGCAGGCAAAGGAACTGGGCATCGTCGAGTGGCTCGCCGAAGGGCGCACGGCGCTGGATCTCGCGATGGAGCGGGCGCAGATGCTCGCGACCAAGGCGACTGCGTCGATCAGCGCGACCAAAGCGCTGCTTGTTCGTGCCCCGCTCGACATGGACACCGTGCTTGCACAGGAAATGGAAGCGCAGGCTTGGCTTGGCGCCACCGAGGACGCGCAGGAGGGCGGCCTCGCCTTCCGAGAGAAGCGCAAGCCGGAGTTCAAGGGAAATTGACCAAGGACACCAGTATGGGCGGCGGCCCCTATCGCAAGCTGCGGGTACTCGATCTGTCGCGAGTCCTCGCCGGTCCTTGGGCAGCGCAGCTGTTCGGCGATCTTGGCGCGGACGTGATCAAGATCGAACGGCCGGGAGTCGGTGACGATTCCCGGCTGTTCGGCCCGCCCTTTCTCAAGGATGCAGAGGGTAGGGACAGCCGTCGTTCTGCTATGTTCCAGAGCGCCAATCGCAACAAGCGCGCGATCACCATCAATATATCGGAGCCGCGCGGGCAGGCGCTGCTCAAGAAATTGGTCACAACCGCCGATGTGTTGATCGAGAATTACAAGGTTGGCACGCTTGCGCGCTACGGCCTTGGCTATGAGGATCTGAAGGCGATCAATCCTGGTCTCATCTATTGCTCGATCACCGGCTATGGTCAGACGGGGCCATACAAGGATCGCGGCGGTTACGATCCGATCGTGCAGGCCATGTCCGGCATGATGAGCGTGACCGGCTGGCCGGACGATCATCCCGGCGGGGGCGGCGGGCCAATGAAGGCTGGGCCCAGCATCATCGATATGAGCGCGGGCCTCTATGCCGTCATCGCCATTCAGGGCGCGCTCTACGATCGTGATCGGCGGGGCGGGGAGGGACAGAGTATTGACATCGCCCTGCTCGACGTTTCTGTCGGAATGATGGCGCAATATGCCGCCCATTATCACGCCAGCGGCACGTCGCCGGGGCGGGTTGGGACACAGGCCAATGGCGGTGCGCCCGGTGGCGGCTTCACGTGCTCGGACGGCTACATCATGATCGCGCCGGGCAATGAGCATCTCTACCGCGTCTTTTGCCGCGCGCTCGATCGGCCGGAACTGGCCGATGATCCACGTTTTGCGACCAACAGCCTCCGGTTGCAGAACAGGCCGGAGCTGATGGACCTGCTCGATGAGACGATCGGTAACATGCCTGTCGCGGAGGTCCATCGGCGGATGGTTGCGGCCGGCATCCCATCGAGTCCGGTCAACGATATCGCGCAGGCGCTGGAGGATCCGCAGGTCCGCCATCGCGCGCTCGAAACCTGTGTCGACCGGCCGGGCTTCGACGCGATGCGTCTGATCGGCAGCCCGATCAAGGCGAGCGGTTCGTTGCTGACCGAATGCCGTGTACCCCCCGATCTGGGCGAGGATACCGAGGCGGTGTTGTGCGGTGAGCTGGGGATCAGCGCGACGGAGCTGGACGATCTGCGCCGGGACGGCATTGTCTAGCGCCTCGGATATCATCGCCGAACCGGCCGAGACATTGGACTGGCATGGCCGGCCCGTCGTCGCCGCACCGGAAGGAGCGTCCCACTGGTTCGTGTCGGCACTGGGCGATCGTCCGTCCGAGCAGCGTATCACTGTTGCCGGGGCGGCGATCGAGCTTGTAAAATGGGGCAGCGGAGCCGGCCCGGGCTTGCTGCTTGTCCACGGCGCCGGGGCTCATGCGGACTGGTGGCGGCCTACTGCTCCGCTGCTCAAGGGCGTCGCCGGCAAGGTTGTCGCTTTCTCCTTTTCCGGCATGGGCGGATCGGACTGGCGTGTCGCCTATTCGATGGACGTCTATGCCGATGAGCTGCTGGCGGCGGCGGCGGCCGGCGGGCTGTTCGATCACGACGCCAGGCCATTCATCGCCGCACATTCCTTCGGCTGCCTTCCCGCGCTGATGGCGGCCGAACGCTGGCCGGACCGTTTTGCTGGCGTTATCCTCATCGACCTGTACTTGCCGCCGCCATCACGTGAGCCGGCCAAACCGCGCCCACGCAAGCTGCGACGCTATGAAACGCTGGAGGAGGGGCTGGAGCGATTCCTGCTGGCGCCGCCGCAGGAAGTGCCGCACGCCTTCATCGTGGATTTCGTCGCACGCCGGACTTTGCGCCGGGTGGAGGACGAAACGGGCATCTACTGGACCTGGTGTTCCGATCCGACGAGTGGCGCGCGGGTCATCCATGCCGAACATCGCGCGCGCCTGACTGCGCTGACCGTCCCGGTCGCCATCCTCCGCGGAGAATGCTCGCGGCTGGTGGATGCCGAGATCGGGGCGCACCTGCGCGAGAACGCACCGCCCGCCACCCGCTTCGTCGAAGTGCCCGACGCCGATCATCATGTCCTGCTCGATCAGCCACTGGCGCTAGTCGCGATACTGCGAACGCTGCTGGAAACATGGGGAAAGGAACGGGCAAATGACTGCTGAGACGGCCGCGATCATTGCGGCTGAACACGCGCGCCGCCGCGCGCTGGTCGAGGATGACGTCGATGGCCTCGCCGCTGGAATGGGCGATTATTTCCATTATGCCCATATTAACGGACTTGTGGAGGATCGTGCGACCTTCCTTGCGCGGATCGCCGCGAAGGCAGTGAAGACGCATGAGACGCAGGTGACCGATCTCTCGGTTGAACTGCGCGAAGGCTACGCGCTGCTTACCGGCCGGTCTCGGATCGTCTATGAATGGACGACGCACGAGAGCAAGGGTGTGACAGAGACCCTGTTCCTTGCAGTGTGGGAACGACAGGGCATGGATTGGAAGATCGTCGCTTACGCCTCCACGCCGCTGCCGTCTGCCTGAGGCGGCAGCCGCCAGCGACGCGCCCAGTCAAGCTCGTCCGAACCACCGGGGTCGGAGACATATTCGCAGGCGATCCAGCCTGGATAAGCATTGGCCATTAGCAGGTTTAGGATCGTGTCGAAATCGATGCCGCCGGTGCCCGGCCGTCCGCGAGCAGGCGTGTCAGAAAGCTGGACGTGAACGACATCTTGCAGCAGGTTAGGCAGGCTCTGGGCTGCCGAGCCTTCTTGCACCTCCACATGGAAGCTATCGAAAAGGAGACCGATGTCGCTGCGGTTTGTGCGCGCGATAAGCTCCAGGGCCTGGGCAGTGGTTTTGAGGAAAAAGCCCGGCACGCGCCGCTCCGACACGGGCTCCACGCATAATTTCACGCCGGCATCCGCACATTGCTCGGCTGCCCAGGCGATATTTGCGACATAGGTCGTCTCTGCTGCTGGTCGCGAGACGTCGCCGCACGCCATTCCGGCGAGGACATGGACGGTCGGAACCTGGGCAGTCGTGGCATATTCGATCATCCGGGCCACGCTTCGCCGAAAATCGTCCTCCTCGCCGGGAAGGCAGGCATGGCCGAAGCGCGCCGGACCTTCGCCCGGCGGGGCGGTGATGAGCGGACAGACCAGGCCCGCGTCGGCCAGCCGCCGTGCGAAAGCGGCCGGTGCGATTTGATAGGGTTCCGGCGGATTCATCTCCACGCCCTCGAACCCCGCCTGGGCAGCAGCGGCGAAGCGCCGTTCCCATGAAAGATCGGTGAACAGAAAGCTGAGATTTGCAGCGAAGGGAAAGCTCATCTGTCAGCTCGCGCCGCGCTGGCACCATTGTCGATGCGGTCTCGATAGCGTTCGTCGATCTCCGCCCACGCCTCTTCGGGCAGATCGCGAAAGGGGTTGGCGAGCTCGCGGGTCAGATGGTGGCGCGCCGCATGCAGTTTCTCCAGCGTCCACCCCGCCATGTCGATCATCGGCGAGACCGGGCGGGGCTCCGCCCAGAGCCCGACTTCGCCGCAGCCGGCGATTAGGATGCGGCCTGTGACATCGGCGCAATCCTCTGTGCACAGCCAGGCGACAATTGCGGCGACTTCGGCGGCCTCGCCCGGGATAGGTCCCATCGGATGTGGTCCGCACATGGCGACGCCATAGCGGTCATTGAACCGCTGCAGTTTCTCCCAGGCCGCGAGGTTGGTCTGTGCGGTATCGAAGGCGCGCGGGCAGATGGCATTGCAGCGCACATTGTCGCGGGTAAGGTCGCGGGCGATCCCTCGGGTCAGGCCGATCACACCGGCTTTTGCCGCCATATAGGCGCCGAAATAGGTGTCGCCGGTCGCAGCTTCGGATGCGGTGTTGATGATCACGCCAGATCGCTGGCGGCGCATCACCCGAACCGCCTCCCGCGCCATCAGGAAAGTGCCGGTCAGGTTGACCGCGATCACCGAGTCCCAATCCTTGTCGGTGAGATCCCAGATCGGCGCGACGCGGCCGAAGCCGGCATTATTGACAAGGATGTCGAGCCGGCCGAACCGGTCGAGCGCGGTGGCGACAATCGCCGCGGCGTCGGCGGGGCGCGAGACGCTGCCGTGCGCTACGACCGCTTCGCCCCCGGCCACACGGATTTCCGTAACGACCTGCTCGGCGGCGGTCGGGGTGCCGCGATCAAGATCGTTGACGACGAGACTGGCGCCGCGACGGGCCAGTTCAAGCGCCTCCGCCCGGCCAATGCCGTGGCCGGCGCCGGTTACCAGGGCGACTTGGCCGGAAAGAGGATGTTTCAACTCCATCGCGCTGCCTTTCCCTATGGTTGCACGATAAAGAGATAGCGCAATAGAACAAGTTCTTTCGCCAATATGCGCTGTTATCGCGATTCTGCATTGCTTCGACGGATAATTTAGATATCTCTATTTAAGATAATAAAAATGGACGGATCGCGATGGCAATGGACGCGGGTGCGGTTTGACCGCGCCGTCTTATCTGATTGGCACCGATATCGGCGGCACCTTCACCGATACGGTGATTGTAACCGCCGAAGGGACGTCCTTCGCTGGCAAGGCGCTCAGCACACATGGTGTGTTGATGGACGGCGTTCTCGCCTCGATCGGCCGCGCAGCCGAGGCGATGGGTCTAACGCGCGGCGAGGTGCTGGCGGGTGCCTCGCTGCTTTCGCATGGTACTACGGTCGGCCTCAACGCGGTGCTGACCGATGGCGGTGCCAAGGTTGGCTTGCTCACCACGCTGGGTTTCGAATCCACTCTTGCCATCGCGCGATCCAACAAGATTCACGGGCTCAGCGATGCCGATCTCACCAACGCCTTGCGCTGGCGCAAGCCCAAGCTGCTCGTTCCGCGCCAGCGGATCGCAGGCATAGCCGAGCGGATCGATGCGCATGGGCAGATTGTTACGCCGCTGGACGAGAATCAGGCGCGCGCCGCGATCCGCAGCCTGATCGATCAGGGTGCGGAGGCGCTTGCGGTGGCCCTGCTCTGGTCGCCGGTCAATCCGGTCCATGAGCGCCGGATTGCCGAACTGGCGATGCAAGAAGCCCCGGGTGTTCCGGTCACCCTGTCCAGCCTGATCGCGCCCAAGATCGGCGAATATGAGCGTACCGCGACTGCCGTGCTTAACGCCTATGTCGCGCCGCTTGCCGCCGATTATCTATATCGGCTCGAGGCGGCGATCCGGGCGGAAGGTTTTGCCGGCCAGTTCATGGTAATGGCGATGGGCGGCGGCGTTGCGCGCGCCGCAGTGATGGCGGTAACGCCGGTTCATATGCTGCAATCGGGGCCGGTCGGCGGGATCACCGCTGCCCGCGAACTCGGTCGGCGGCTCGACCACCGCGACGTCATCGCGACCGATGTCGGCGGCACTAGCTTTGACGTCGGGCTGGTGGTGGATGGCGAACTGCCCCGGGCCAGCCGCCCGCGCATCGATCGCCACGCGCTTGCCGTGCCGGTCATCGACATCGCCTCAATCGGAACGGGCGGCGGCAGCATTGCTGCAGTCGATCCGGTGCTTGGCGCGCTGAAGGTAGGACCGGAAAGCGCGGGCTCCATGCCCGGTCCGGCCTGTTATGGGCGCGGCGGTACTCGCCCGACACTGACCGACGCGGCGGTGGTGCTCGGCTATGTCGAACGACTTGGCAGCACAATCGTGCTCGATAGCGATGCCGCGCGCCGTGCCATCGCCACCCTGGCTGACCAACTCGGATTATCCGTTGAGGAAAGCGCGCAGGGCATTGTCGATGTTGCCTCGGCCCAGATGGCGGATCTCATCCGCCGCACCACCGTCCAGCGGGGATATGATCCGCGCCGTTTCGTTCTCTACGGCTATGGTGGGGCTGCGCCGCAATATGTCGGGCTTTATGCTGCCGATCTCGGTGTCCGCGAGACAGTGATCCCAGCTCTGGGCCCGGAATTTTCCGCGTGGGGCGCGGTGTGCAGTGATCTGACCGTGTTGCGGGAGCGTGATTTGCCGCCCCGGCCTTTCAGGCTGCCGCTCGACGATTTCGTGGCGACCCTGGACGCACTGGAGCGTGCGGCTCAGGCTGAGTTTGAAGATGGTGATGCGGTCCCGACGATCGAGCGTCGGGTCGGTCTGCGCTTCACCCGCCAGATCCATCGCATCGATGTACCCATTCCGCCGGGGCCATTGACCGAGGCGATCATTGCAGCCGCCGAGGCGGAGTTCCGCAGTCGCTATGAAACGATGGTCGGCCGCGGTGCCAGCGGCTCGGCGGGATTGGTCGAGATCGTGTCGGTCGCTGCCGAAGCCCGGGTTGCCGCGCCGGCCCAGCCGGAACTGGCCCCATCCCGGGGGACGGACGGGACGGCATCGCGGCAACGTCGCGCCTGGTTCCGCGGCGTTGAGCAGGACGTTCCCGTCTATGCGATGGACGGGCTGGGATCGGGTCAGGTCGTTTCCGGGCCGGCCTTCATCGAATCGGAACAGACGACCGTGGTCGTCCATCCGGACATGGAGGCAGAGCTGACGGCCGGCGGCGATATCCGCATCTTGCGGACGGGGGAACGGACATGAGCGTCGGCGCGATCGAACTGGAAATCATCCGGCACAGGCTGGAGACGATCAACGCTGATGCCGGTGAGACACTGGTTCGCGTCTCCGGATCGCAGATCGCGTCGGAAGCGGGGGACTATAACACCGCTCTGATGACCGCCGATGGCGCAGTTGTTGCGTGCAGCAAATCGGTGGTCGTGCAATCGACCTCGCTCAACCTGATCGTAACGGACATTCTGGAGCATTACCGCGATAACCCGGGAATCCATCCGGGTGATCAGTTTCTGACCAACGATCCCTATATCGGTGCGCTGCATCAGCCCGATGTGACCATCGTCGCGCCGATCTTCGTCGATGGCCGGATGATCGGCTGGTCCGGTTGCACGGTGCATGAAGCCGATGTCGGCGGGCCGGTCGGCGGCGGGTTCAACCATGCTGCCCGCTCGATCTTTGACGAACCCCTGCCGATCGCGCCGATCAAGCTGGTCGAGGGGGGGCAGGTTCGCGCGGATATCGAGCGGGACATACTCGCGCGCAGCCGCACGCCCGAACTCAATGCGCTGGATCTGCTCGGTCAGGTCGCGGCCAACCAGGCAGCGGCGGCGCGGGTGGGTGAACTGGCGGAGCAATATGGCGCCGCGCATGTAGAGACGGCGATGTGCCAGCTCATCGAATCGACCGAGGCAGCATTTCGCCGACGTTTGGCTTCCTTGCCTGACGGGCGCTGGCGCGACGTCGCCTTTCTCCAGCACGAACGTCGCGAAGGCGACGATTATGTGCCCAACGCCATCTATGCGGTTCGGCTGACGCTGACCAAGGCGGGCGAACGCCTGATCCTCGATTTCTCTGAAAGCGATGGTGAGGCACCTGGCGCTATCAACTCGGCCTATCCTGCGCTCGCCAATTTCGTGATGGCGGCTCTCTTGGTCCACCTGTGCTACGGTATGCCTTGGGTGCCGGGCGCCATCTGGCGTGCGATCGAACTCAAATCCAAACCGGGTACTATTGTCCACGCCGCCTGGCCCGCCGGGGTCGCGATGAGCACGGGGACGAGCGCCCAGGCCATCCGCAATGTCACCACTGCCTGCATCGCCCGGTTGCTCGATGCATCGGAGGAGACCGCTTGCCATGCCATGGCCTCCTCCCAGTCGACTGGTGCCGGAGGCATGTCCATCTCTGGCTTCGATGCCGACGATCGGCCGTTTCACACCTTGTTTCTCGACGAATTGACCGGCGGCGGCGGCGCCAGTAGCGAGAGCGACGGGGCCGATATTGCCGGCACCAGCACCTCGCCTGGCGCGCTTCCGTCAAATGTCGAAACCAATGAGGCGGCTTTCCCGGTCCTCTATCTCACCCGACGGGAGCTGACCGACAGCGCCGGACCGGGACGACGGCGCGGGGGCGCGGGCCTGATTTGGTCTTATCGCCCGCATGGCACCCACCAGCCGATCAGCTTGTCCTCGATGACCCAGGGGCTGCAGCATCCGGCCACCCTCGGCCTTGTCGGAGGCGGGCCGGCCACGGCGAGCGGCATCGCTGTCGGGACAGGTGACGTGACGGATTGGGCCGAGATCGAGCGCGCCGCCGCAGACGGTGTGGTGCCGTTGCCCGAACGGGGCATGAAGGTCCGATCCGGCCAGACGATGATCGCTTCGTCACAGGGTGGTGGTGGCCTGGGTGACCCGATCGAACGCGATCCCGCAGAGGTTTTGGCGGATGTACAGAAAGGCCTCGTCTCGGTCGGCGGGGCGCGCCGGGATTATGCCGTGGTTATCGCCGACAGCATGGTCGACATGACGGCCACCGCTGCTCTGCGAAAGGCGTGCCGCCGCGATCGCCTTGGCGGCCGCGAACCGCGGCTTCGCGACCGGGTACGCGCGGGACGACGCATCTCCACTCATCTTGATGTGGACGGTGGCAATATCGTCTGCGCTGGCTGCGGCGAAGTGATCTGTGGTGAGAGCGAACCCATTCTTGCGGCACTGACCTGTGTGGAGGCACCCGCCGGGGAACGTTTCTCGCTCACTTCCCGCTATCCCGGCAGCGAACGTTTCCGCGTCCGCCATTTCCATTGTCCCGGCTGCGGTACGCAGATCGATGTTCAGGTGGCAGTGGCTGGCGATCCTGTGCTGGAGACGACCGCGACGCTCTCCGCCGAAGAGAGGGAGTACGCCGATGTCTGACACGATTATCTGGATCACCGGCGCGACCGAAGGAATCGGCCTGGGCCTGGCCCGCAACCAGCCCTTTGGTGACGCCCGCATCATCAATCTGTCTCGTCGGCCGCACCCGGACTATGAAAGCGTCCAATTCGATCTGACCCAGCCGGAAAGCTGGGACGTCGTTCGCAGGCATTTGCGCGAGGAGTTGTCGAAATTCAGCGGAAAGCGCGCGATCTTCATCCAGAACGCTTATTATTCGCAAGGTGTCGGGCTGCTCCACAAAGTTCCGGCGGATCGCTACCAGCATAGCGTGGTGGCCAATGTCGCCGCGCCTCTGGTACTGGGACAGGCGTTCATCGATGCGTGCCCGCCCGATCTGGATGCCGGGCTTGTCCTGCTTTCATCCGGCGCGGCGGTATCGCCGCTGGAAGGGCTTGCCTCCTACTGCGCCAGCAAGGTCGCGATCGAGCATTGGGCGGAGGTGGCATCGCGAGAGCACGAAACCCGGGGCAGAGGCCCCTGGGTGGTGGCGGTGCGCCCCGGAGGCGTCGATACCGCGCCGGTGCGCGCGCTCGCGGATTGGGATCCGCAACTCTATCCGCGCGCGCGGGCGATTAAAGACAATATCGTCAATCGGCTGGATATCGATAGCGCCGCGCAGCGTATTTGGGAGGCGCTGCCGCCTCCTCCTGGTTTTTCGGTCGTGTCCTTCGCACCGCCGCCGGTCGAAGCATCCTTCCGCTTCGGCGGGCGGACCCGGATCATCGACGATGGTCGCTGGAAGCTGGTCTACGCCACAGGGGACTAAGCCCCGTTCGTGCAATATCCGCCCTTCAGACGGCAACCGTCTCACGCGTCGGCGCGACCATATTGGCGAGGCGGCCGGTGATGATCGCCTCCGCATCGCGGACGATCTTGGTGAGCAGATTCTGACAGGTCGGAATGTCGTGGATCAGGCCCTGGACCTGGCCGGTCCAGACCAGTCCTTCCTCGATCACACCCGTTTCCAGCGCCTTACGACCCTTGGCGCCCGCAACGAGTGGCTGGACGTCGGCGAATTCGGCGCCCGGCTGTTGCAGGATGCGGATCACCTCGTCGGAAACCGGCGTCTTGCAGACGCGGCCCGTGTTGCGGAACTGGCGGAAGATCAGGTGGGTGGCGCGCTCGTCGCTGTCGACGATGAGCTGCTTGATGTCGTCATGGATTGGTGCTTCTTTTGTTGCGCAGAAGCGGGTGCCCATATTGACGCCCTCGGCGCCAAGCACGAGCGCCGCGGCGAGCCCGCGGCCGTCGCCGATGCCCCCCGATGCGATCATCGGCGCCTTCACCTTGTCGGCTGCGGCCGGGATCAGCACCAGGCCGGGCACATCGTCCTCACCAGGATGGCCGGCACATTCGAAGCCGTCGATCGAGATGATATCGACGCCCATCCGTTCGGCGGACAGTGCGTGACGGACGGCGGTGCATTTGTGAATGACGGTGATGCCGTGCGCCTTGAATTCCTCGACATGCTCCTGGGGTCGGTGCCCGGCGGTCTCCACCACCTTGATCCCGCTTTCGATGATCGCGCGACGATAGCCCGGATAGTCCGGCGCATTCATCGACGGCAGGATCGTGAGGTTCACGCCGAACGGCTTGTCGGTCATCGTTCGGCAACGATCGATCTCGCGTCGCAAATCATCCGGAGTGGGCTGGGTGAGGGCAGTCAGCAGACCGAGTCCGCCGGCATTGGAGACAGCCGCCACAAGCTCGGCGCGGCCGACCCACATCATTCCGCCCTGCACGATCGGGTGCTCGATGCCGAGCATTTCGGTCACTCGGGTACGTAACATCCGCTGTCTCCTTAAAAGAGTTGTCTCTATTGAATTTCGTTCAGGCGACGCGTTCGAATATCGCTGCCAGTCCCTGCCCACCCCCGATGCACATCGTTTCCAGGCCGTAGCGCGCCTCGCGCCGGTCCATTTCACGCAGCAGGGTGGCCAGGATGCGTCCGCCGGTCGCACCGACCGGATGACCCAGGGAAATGCCCGATCCATTGACGTTCATTCGAGCAAAGTCATCGGGCGCAAAGCCCCATTCGCGCGTGCAGGCCAACACCTGTGCCGCGAATGCTTCATTGAGCTCGATGAGGTCGATATCGGCGAGGGTGAGCCCAGCGCGCTCCAGCGCGCGGGCAGTCGCGGGCACCGGACCGATCCCCATGCGCGCGGGTTCGACCCCGGCGACGGCCCAGCTTGCAATCCGTGCCAGCGGCTTCAGGCCATAGCGTTCGACCGCGGCCGGACTGGCAATGACAGCCGCCGATGCGCCGTCATTTTGCCCGCTGGCATTGCCGGCGGTGACGGTCGCATCCGGATCCTTTGCTCCGAGAATTGGTCGCAGCCGGGCCAAATCCTCGATCGTGGTGTCCGGACGAGGGTGCTCATCCGCGTCAACGATCGCGTCGCCCTTGCGGCCCTTGATGATGACGGGAACAATCTCTTCGGCGAAGCGCCCGTCTTGTTGTGCGGCGACCGCGCGGCGATGCGATTCGACCGCGAACACATCTTGCTCCTCGCGGGGGATGCCGTGGTCACGACGCAGATTCTCTGCCGTTTCGATCATTCCGCCCGGCACTGGAAAGTGTTTCCCGCCGGCCGTTACCCGACCGCGGGCGAGGGCATCGTCGAACCGCATGGCATCGCCCTTCAGTCCCCAGCGCGCGACGGTCGTATAGAGTGGTGCGTTGCTCATCGATTCCGCGCCGCCTGCAATCACGATCTCGCTGCTGCCGGTCGCGACCTGCATAGCTGCGTAAATGACGGCCTGAAGGCCCGATCCGCAACGCCGGTCCAGTTGCAGCCCGCCAACCGTCACCGGCAGGCCCGCATCAAGCCCCACCACGCGGCCCAGCGCCGGCGCATCCATGGTGGGATAACATTGCGCGAACAGCACATCGTCGATGACTTCACCGGGGATACCGGTTCGCTCGATCAGCGTGGCGATCACACTGGCGCCAAGTTGATGGGCTGACATGTCGCGGAAAACGCCGCCGAAACGGCCGACGGGAGTTCTAATCGGTTCACAAATCCAGGCTTCGCGCATCGAATGATTCTCACAGGTTGTTGCATTTGAGTTAGCTCTATATACAAGGGCTCGTCAACGCGCCGCGATGCGGAGGAGGGGATTTTGACGGAAGTTCTGCTTGAACGGATCGAAGGTGGGGTTGGCATCCTCACCCTCAACCGCCCGGACACGCTGAACGCGCTCAATGCGGAATTGATGCGGAATCTGCCGGTGGCGCTGCAGGCGCTCGCGGAGAATGAGGCGGTACGCTGCGTCATCCTGACCGGGGCAGGGAAAGGCTTCTGTTCGGGCGGTGACACGCGATCAATATCGACCTTGGCCGATCAACTGGTGAAGGGCGAAAAGGGACGCCGCGGCACGACCGAATACCGCACCCGCTGGCTGCGCCGCTGTGTCGAGGCGGCGCGCTGGCTGCACGAAATGCCGAAGCCGACCATAGCGATGGTCAATGGCGCCTGCGCCGGGGCGGGGATGAGTCTGGCAGCCGCCTGCGATTTCCGGTTCGCGGCCGCCTCTGCGAAGTTCGTTCCCGCCTTCCTCCAGTTCGGCATGTCAGGCGACTATGGCGGCAGCTGGCTGTGGTCCCGCATCCTGGGCAGTGCCAAGGCGCGCCAACTCTATCTCTTTGGCGAAAAGCGCAATGCCGCCGAGGCACTCGCTTTCGGCATCGTCGATCGCGTGTTCGCCGATGACGCACTGGAAGCGGAGACGATGGCGCTCGCCAATCATCTGGCGGGCCTGTCGCCGGCCGGCGTTGCCTATGCGAAGGCAAATCTGAATGCGGCGGAATCTGAAACGCTGGCTCAATCGCTGGACCGCGAATCATTGAACATGATGCTGGCCCGCAACGCCATTACCGAGGCGCGCAAGGCGAAAGAGCAGAATGGCTGATCGGCTGACCATTCCTCATCTGGCGCAGGCCGCGGCGGAAAAATGGCCGACCGCAGATGCAGTGATCGACGACACGCGCCGTCTCACCTTTGCCGGGCTAGTGGTGGAGATGAAGCGGGTCGCGGCCGCCTTCGTCGCGGCCGGACTCGCGCCGGGTGACCGGGTGGCGCTGTGGCTGCCCAATGGTCTGGACTGGATTGTCGCCTGCCTCGGCTTGCAAGCCGCAGGCTGCGTGCTGATCCCGCTCAATACCCGTTACAAAGGCGAAGAGGCGCGCTACATTCTTGATCGCGGCCAGGTGCGGATGGCGATTGCTGCAGAAGAATTTCTGGACACGCGCTATGGAGAGACGCTGGCGGGGCTCGGCGTCGACAGCCTGGAGCGTATCGTCACCGTCGGGCCCAGCGGTTCCTGGAGCGGTTTTCTCGCTGCGGCGGATGACGCGGCACTGGCCGAGGTCGAAAATCGGCTCGACGCCGTCACCGAAGACAGCGTGTCCGACATCATGTTTACGAGCGGGACGACCGGCAGCCCAAAGGGTGCCGTGACCACCCATGGCCAGACGGTGCGCACGGCCAAGGAATGGGCGCGCGCGACCACGTTGCGGGCCGGAGACCGGTTCGTCATCTTGTGGCCGCTCTTTCATACCGCCGGCTACAAGGGGTCCTGGATACCCAGCTTGTCGGTGGGGGCGGCGATCCTGCCGGTGCCGACGCTCGACGTGCCGTCGCTGCTCGATCTGGTAGAGCGTGAAAGGGTGACCTTCCTGCCGGGGCCACCGACCTTGTTTCAGACGCTGCTGTCGCTTCCCGACCGCCGGCCCGGCGTCCTCGAAACATTGCGGGTGTCGGTAACCGGCGGCACTTCGGTCGCGCCATCGATGATCGAGGCGATGCGCAGCGAATTGGGCATCGGGACTGTGCTGACCGGCTACGGTCTCACCGAAACCTGCGGCACCGCGACCATGTCCGGGCCGGACGACAGCGCCGAGATTCTCGCGACGACGTCCGGCCGCGCGATTGCCGGCGTCGAACTCAAATGCGTGGACGATGAGGGTAATACCGTTCCCGTTGGCGAACCCGGCGAAGTGATGATCCGCGGCATGAACGTGATGCGCGGTTATCTCGACGATCCGGAGGCGACGGCGAAAGCGGTCGATGCCGATGGCTGGCTGAGCAGCGGCGATATCGGCATCATCGATGCGGCCGGATATCTCAAGATCACGGATCGCAAGAAAGACATGTTCATCATGGGTGGCTACAATTGCTACCCGGCCGAAATCGAGAAAATGCTGTCCGCCCATCCGGCGATCCATCAGGTCGCGGTGGCGGGCGTACCGGACGAGCGGATGGGTGAGGTCGGCAAGGCCTATGTCGTGCTGCGGCCGGATCAGGCGCTGGACGCAGAGACCCTGATCGCCTGGAGCCGCGAGCGTATGGCCAATTTCAAGGTGCCGCGCCACGTCGCTTTCGTGAAGGAACTGCCGATCAACGCCACAGGCAAAATCCAGAAGTTCAGATTGACCGAACTGTGAGCGATCGCAAGCCTCCTCAATGTTTCACGATCCTCGCGTCGAAAAGTCCTTTCATCAACCGCATCGGGACATTCTACGTCTGCAAAGGCGAGGAGGACGAACGGACGGTCGGCGCGTTTGTCGACGATCTCCGGACCAATTCCGAAAGCTACGCCCATGGCGGCTTCCTGCTCGCCTTTGCGGATTTCGCGCTGTCGATCGTGACCAACGGCATCACCGTCAACATCACCGCCGATTTCCTGCGCCCGGCTCGTCTGGACGACTGGATCGAGGCGCGGATCAACATTCGCAAACGCTCCGCCAGCCTGATCTTCGCCGACGCGATCATCGTCAGCGGCGAGACGGAACTGATGCGGGTTGGTGGCCTGTTCCGACCATTTGAGAAAAAAGCATGAGCGACGACGAGACCTTCCGCACCGAGGTGCGCACCTTCATCGCAAAGAACTTGCCGGACGAGGCGAGCCGGCGAACGCTGCTGTTCTACCATCCGCACAAGCCGGATGTAGTCGATTGGACCAGGAAGCTCGACGCGCGCGGCTGGTCGGTGCCCAACTGGCCGGTCGAATATGGCGGGCCGGGCTGGACGATCAGCCAGCGCCATATCTTCGAAGAGGAATGTTTCGCCGCAGGTTGCCCGGCGCTGAGCCCTCAGGGCGTGTTCCTGGTCGGGCCGATCCTCTACACCTATGGCACGGCGGCGCAGAAAGAGAGATTCCTCCCCGCCATCCGCAACGGCGATCATTTCTGGGCGCAAGGGTTTTCCGAGCCGAACGCCGGCTCCGATCTCGCCTCGCTGCAGACCCGTGCCGACCGCGACGGCGACCATTATGTCGTCAACGGCCAGAAGATCTGGACATCCGAGGCGCAATATTCGGAATGGCTGTTCCTGCTGGTACGTACCAATTTCACCGGCAAGCCCCAGGCGGGCATCTCGTTCCTGCTCGTCGACATGAAAACGCCGGGGATCACTGTGCGGCCGATTCTGTCGATCGACGGGGGCCACATCCTCAACGAGGTATTCTTCACCGACGTGCGCGTCCCGATCGAAAATCTGGTCGGTGAGGAGAATAAGGGTTGGGATTATGGCAAGATCCTGCTCGCTAACGAACGCACTTTTTCGGCGGAAGTACCGCGCTGCAAGGGCACTCTGCAACGCCTGAAAAGGATCGCGGAAGGGACCATGGCGCGTGGTCGGCCACTCGCCGAAGACCCGCAATTCGCCGCGCGCATCGCACAGCTCGAGATCGACGTCCTGGCGCACGAGACGACCGTCTTGCGGGTTATTGCGGAAGAGGAAGGGCAGGTTGCGAACAGTGCGCCGACCTCTTCGATTCTCAAGGTGCGCGGAACCGAACTCATTCAGCGTATCGGTGCGATGACGGTTGAGGCGCTGGGTGACGACGCCCTGCCGGCCTATCCGGAGGCGGACTACCTGCTCGGTACGCCGAATGACCCGCCGGGATCGCCGCTCGCACCCGGCGTCACGGCCGACTTCTTCTATCGCCGCGCGATCACGATCTATGGCGGATCGAACGAGATCCAGCGCAACATCATCGCGTCCGAACTGCTGCGGAGCTGACCCAAGTGGATATCCATTTCATCCCGACCGAAGAACAGGTCATGCTCCGCGACGGTGTCCGCCGCTGGCTGGAACGCGGCGAGCCCGAGGCAGATCCGTGGCCGCATTTCGCGGAGATGGGCTGGCTGATGGCATCGCTGCCCGAGGAAGCGGGCGGGCTTGGCGGCACATTGGACGATGCTGCCGTCATCGCGGAGGAGCTGGGTCGCGGACTGGTCAAGGCGCCCTTCGTTGATGTCGCGGTCACGGCCGCGCAGATCCTTTTGAACGTGGCGCCGGAACGGGTGCCGGCAATCGCGTCGGGCGAGGCGCGACCGATCCTATCTCATGACGAACTGGAGGCGCGCGGGGATCAGTTGTGGGTCGGCACGCGCGCCGGCCGCGACGGCGATGGCTGGCGGCTTACCGGACGCAAGACCGGCCTGATCGGTGCCGCCGGCGCCGACACGCTGATCATCTCGGCGATCGCTGAAGGCCACGGTCTCAGTCTGTTCGAGATGCCGGCTGCGACGGCGCCGTTGCGTCTCTTCACGACAATTGACGATCGCTCCGGTGGTGAGCTCAATCTTCAGGGAACGGCGGCGACGTTGCTGGGTCCGCTCGGCGGCGCGGAGCCGGCCCTGCTCCACGCGCTTGATTGCGCACTGGTCCTCGAAAGCGCCGAAGCGCTGGGGGGCATGCAGCGGGTGCTCGACATGACCCGCGAATATTTGACGACGCGCAAGCAGTTCGGGCGTCCGATCGGCGATTTCCAGGCCCTGCGTCATCGTCTCGCCGACATGTTCATCGAAGTGGAGCAAGCGCGTTCCATCGTGCTGCTTGGCCTTGCAGGCCTGCGCCAGGCCGATCCGTGGAAACGCGCCCGGCTGGCCGCTGCGGCCAAGGCCCGCACCGCACAGGCGGGCGCTTTCGTTGGGGCGCAGGGCATTCAGCTTCACGGCGGCATCGGCGTGACCGAGGAATATCCGGTCGGCCATTTCTTCAAGCGACTTACGGCTTTCGAGGCGCGACACGGCTCGGCCGCAGTGCAGGTCGATCGCTATGCGCGCCTGTCGGCGCCGGGGCAGTCGGCACCGGCCTGACCGGTCAGTTGCGCCGTGCGATCAGGCCGCGCGCGACGACCTGAGCCTGGATTTCGGCGGCGCCTTCGAAAATGTTGAGGATGCGCGCATCACACAACACCCGGCTCGCTTCATATTCGAGGGCATAGCCGTTGCCGCCGTGTATCTGCACATTGAGGTCGGCATTGGCCCAGGCGACCCGCGCGGCGAGCAGTTTCGCCATCCCCGCCTCGACATCGCAGCGCCGCCCCGCATCCTTGGCACGCGCGGCGGCATAGGTCAGCTCGCGGGCGAGGATCAGTTCTGCAGCCATCATCGCGATCTTGTCGGAGACGCGCGGGAAATGGATCAGTGCGCGGCCGAACTGCTTGCGGTCCAGCGCGTAGCGCAAGGCAAGGTCGAAGGCGTTCCAGCCGACGCCGATCGCCCGCGCCGCCGTCTGGATACGTGCGCCTTCAAAGGTTTGCATAAGCTGCTTGAACCCTTGGCCAGCGATGCCGCCGAGCAGGCCGTCCGGCGCGACCCGGAAGCCGTCGAACGACAGCACATATTCCTTCATGCCGCGATAGCCGAGCACCTCGATCTCGCCCCCGCTCAGGCCATCGTCGGGGAAGGACGTGTCCGCCGTCGCTCGCGTCTTTGCGGCCAGCATCATAGACAAGCCCTTGTGGCCAGGCGCGTCCGGGTCTGTGCGGACCAGCACGGTCATCAGGTCGGTTCGCGCAGCATGGGTGATCCACGTCTTGGCGCCGTGCAGCCGCCAGCCGCCGTCCGCATCCGCCTCTGCGCGGGTGCGTAGTGCGGCGAGGTCGGAGCCTGTATCCGGCTCGGTGAAAACCGCCGTTGGCAGGATCGTGCCGGCGGCAAGGCCGGGCAACCAGTGTTCCTTTTGCGCCTTTGTCCCGCCCGCGCCGATCAGTTCGCCCGCAATCTCCGACCGGGTGCCCAGCGATCCGGCACAGATCCAGCCCCGACTCAATTCTTCGGAGACGATGCACATGGCGAGTTTACCAAGGCCGAGGCCGCCATAGGCCGGATCGATGCAGATGCCGAAGACCCCAAGCGCGGCCATCTCCACCACCACCTCGTCAGGGATCAGCACGTCAGCCAGGTGCCATTGATGGGCGTTGGGCGCGATCCGGTTGGCGGCAAATGCGCGGAACTGGTTGCGCACCATGTCAAGCGTCTCGTCGGCCAGCGCTTCGTCCGGTCGGACGCCCTCGCTGAGCAACGCGGCGAGAGCGGCACGCGTCAGCGCTGTGTTGCCCTCGTCCAGGAATCGCGCCACGGCGGGTTCGGCGGCGAGGCTTTGGGCGGCCTCCAGCAGGCCAAGCTCGCGAGGGCGGACGAATTCGGTCTGGCTCATTGGCACGCCGCCAATCAACTGCGCCAGATATTCTCCGAAGCCGACGCGCAGCACCAGCATCTCGATCTCGCCTGCACGGCCTGCATCGGCAGCATTTGCCGCCCAGGCCGCAATTGCCGTCAGCGCCTCCGCTGTCGTCGCGATCCAAGCAAAACCGTGAAGCAGCCTCTGGTGCGGGTCGAGGCCGTCGGGGTCGTCGAGCGTTGCAGCCGCCTTGGCCTGCGCCGCCGTGGCATAAGCACGGGCTGCGTTGGCGGCGGCCGCCGCCAGATCGATCCACTGGTTCATCGATAATCCGTCTTTGTTGGTTTGCTGGGAGATCGCATTCATGCGACCAGCCCGACGTCGTGCAGTCGCGCGATCTCGACGGTGTCGAGA
The DNA here is from genome assembly GCA_964438875.1 of uncultured Sphingosinicella sp. GTDB lineage: Bacteria > Pseudomonadota > Alphaproteobacteria > Sphingomonadales > Sphingomonadaceae > Allosphingosinicella. The sequence goes on from CAYTMM010000002.1 coordinate 56,903, forward strand.
CGCAGCAGTTCCGCCAGCACTTCATCCGTATCTGCGCCGATACGTGGTGCGGGTGCTGTCGGGCCCGCAATCTCGCCGGGCAGGCGAGCGGCCGCGCCCGGAGTTGGATATGTGCCGCCAGGGTGGGCGACCGAGGAGAAAACGGGATTGCCGGCGAACAGACGCGGCTCCTCCGTCATTGCTCTTTCGAGCGAACGATAGGTGGACCAGCATACACCGCGCGCGTCGAACAGGGTGGCCAGGTGAGCAGCATCGTGGCACGCAATGGCTCTCGCGACGATCGGCACCAATGCGTCGCGATGCGTGAAGCGCGCACCCTCATCGATGGCGAAATCGACGCCGACGGCTGTCTCCAGCGCGGCGATCGTTTCGCCAATACCAAGTATCTCGATCAGGCCACTCCATTGCCGCTTGGTGATCGCGACGATCATCAGGCGTGCGCCGTCGCGCGTCTCGAAATCACGGCCGAAGGCGCCGAACAGATCGTTGCCGGCGCGGGGGCGATCCCCGCCCACAAGCGTTTCCGCGACCTGACCGAGATGGCCGAGGCTGGCAGCGGCGATGTCCGACAAAGCGAGGCGGATCTCACGTCCCTTGCCGGAAATTTGCCGCTCCCGCTCGGCTGCGAGCAAGGCAAAGGCGCCATAGGCGCCCGCAATCAGATCCCAAGCCGGCAGCACGTGATTCACCGGGCGCGGATCGTCAGCATGTCCGGTCATCATCGGGACGCCGACCGCGGCGTTGATCGTGTAGTCTACTGCCGGCGTACCGTCCGCCCAGCCCATAACGCGAAGAGTGACCAGGTCGGCCCGAAGCGCGGCCAGCCGATCATACGAGAGAAAGCCATCGACCGGGAAATTGGTGACGAACAATCCGTCGCCGGCGGTGGCGATGCGCTGGGCCAGTTCACGCCCTTCCGGCCGGGCGAGATCGATCGCGATCGATTTCTTTCCCTTGTTCAAGCCTTCCCAATAAAGACTGACACCATTTTCTGCACGCGGCCAGCGCTTCGCATCCGGCCCGCCACCAATCTGATCGAAACGGATCACGCTTGCGCCCATCTGCGCGAAGTGGAGGCCGCAGGAGGGGCCGGCGATAAACGCTGCCCCTTCGACCACGGTCAGTCCTTTCAGAAGATCGTACATCAATCGGGCCGATGGATCGGTTGGCCGAGCAGGGCACGACGGCGCAGCCACAGACTGGGTCGGTAGCGATCGGAACCGGTGATCGCCTGGATGCTAAGCAAAATATCGTGGACCCTGGCGGGGCCGAGATGAGCAGCCCATTCCAGCGGGCCTTTCGGATAATTCTGCGCAAGCTTCATTGCGACATCGATATCCGCCGGTGCGCCGACTCCGATCTGGGCCAGCTCGCAGCCGAGATTGGCGATCATGGCAAGCACGCGTTGAAGCACGAAGCCGGGCGAGTCCCCGACGATCTCCACCCGCCAGCCATGGCCGCGCAGCCAGCGTGCGACGGCCTCGGCATCGGCATTGCTGCCCAGCGGCCGCATAAGCGTGATATGGCGACGATCGGCGGCGGTCAGGTCCAGCGCGATCACGTCGCTCGGGTCTAGGTTGAGACGGTGGCAGGCCGTCGCCGCATCTTCGCCGATCGGTGCGATCAGGGTCGGCCCATCACCGTCCCGCAAGCCGAGTTCGCGCAGGGTTGCAAAACGATCATCACCGGAGGTCAGTCGCGCAGTCAACACACCCGGATTTTCCGTGCTTTCGGGTATGGAGGGTTCGACAGCCGGGGCTGAATAATCGTGATAGCCCTGACCGGTCTTGCGACCATAAAGTCCGGCATTGAACATCAACTCGTGCAGCGTAGTCGTCTTCAAACGGGGGTCATATTGATAGCCTTGATGGATGAAGCCCGTGGCGGGAAAGTTCACGTCAATTCCGGTCAGGTCCATCAGTTCGAATGGTCCCATGCGGAAGCCGGCGCCGTCGCGCATGATGCGGTCCACCGTGGCGACATCGGCGACGCACTCCTGCACGATGTGCAACGCTTCGGTGACATAGGCGCGGCCGGCAAGGTTGACGAGAAAGCCCGGTCCGTCGCGCACCGTGACCGGCGTTTTGCCCAAAGCCTGGGAAAGCGCGGTGGCGCGAGCGGCGACATCGTCGGACGTGGCCGGCGCGATGATCACCTCGACCAGCTTCATCAATGGTACGGGGTTGAAGAAATGGAGGCCGCAGACACGGTCCTTGCGCACGCAGCCGGCGGCGATCGCGGCGACCGAAAGCGAAGAGGTGTTGGTGGCGAGGATGGTGTCCGGGCGGACCACGTCTTCAAGCGCCTTGAACAGTGCCTGCTTGGGCTCAAGTCGTTCGACGATCGCCTCGATTACCACGTCTGCCGCCGCGAAATCGGCAATGTCGCCCGCTAAGGTGAGTCGCCCCTTTGCGTCATCGACGAAGTCAGCCGGAAGCTGTCCCTTCTCGATCAGCCGCGCAATGCGGGCGAGGATTTCGGACTTTGCCTTTTCCAGCGCGGCGCGATCGAGGTCGAACAGCACCACCTGTAGGCCCGCGGTCAGCCCGATCTGCGCGATGCCGGCACCCATCGCGCCGCCGCCGATGACGCCCAATGTCTGGGTCATGTTCAGCGTCCCTTGAAGGCTGGTTTGCGCTTTTCGAGGAAGGCGGAGATGCCTTCGTTACGGTCTTCGGTTGCGAAGAGGAGCTGGAACGCCTTACGCTCGAGCACCAGCGCCGTGTCCAGTGAGGCGTCGGCGCCGAGATCGACCACTTCCTTGATGGCATCGACCGACAGGGGCGGGAGCGCTGCGATCTTGGTCGCGATCTTGAGCGCGTGGGGCAGCACTTCCCCGTCCGGGACGACTTCGGAAGCGAGACCCATTTCGCGCGCGGCCTGGGCTGGGATGAAATCGCCGGTCAAAAGATAGCGCATGGCAACGAACTTGCCGGCCGCGCGCAGCAGGCGCTGCGTTCCGCCCGCTCCCGGCATGATTCCAACCTTCACTTCGGGCAGGCCGAATTTCGCACCTTCTCCGGCGATGATGATGTCGCAATGCAGCGCGAGTTCACAGCCACCGCCGAGCGCGAAGCCGTTGACCGCCGCGATCACCGGGATGCGGCAGGCCTCCATTGCCTCCCAGGCGACGCGGGAGCTGCGGAAGGTGGTGTCGTGGACGGTGCGCGTCTTCAGTTCGGCAAGGTCGGCGCCGGCGGCGAACGCCTTTTCATCGCCGGTGATGACGATCGCGCGGATGTCCGGGTCGGCATCCAGTCTGGTGACGATGTCGGCCAAAGTCGCACGGATGCTCATGCTGAGCGCGTTCAGAGCCTCGGGCCGGTTGATGGTGAGCAGAGCGACACCGTCCGACGGGCGCGTTTCGAGAATTTCCCGGCTCATATCGCGAGTCCCGCTTCGCGCAGAAGCGCGCGCGCGATGATCACCTGCTGGATCTGCGACGTGCCTTCATAAATCCGCAGCAAGCGCACATCGCGATAGAAGCGCTCGGCCTTATATTCTGCCATGTAGCCGGCGCCGCCGTGAATCTGGACGGTGCGGTCCGCGACGCGTCCTACCGCTTCGGTGGTGAAATATTTGGTCGCCGCGACATCGGCGGAGACCTTTTCGCCTGCATCGAAGCGCCGCGCGACATCGGTCACCATGACGCGGGACGCATAAGCATCGGTGCGGCTGTCGGCGATCATCCCCTGAACGAGCTGGAAGGCGCCGATCGCCTGACCGAACTGCTTCCGTTCGACGGCGTAGCGAACCGATTCCCCGACCAGCCGGTCGCTCATGCCGGAGGCCAGCGCGGACATGTGGATACGGCCCCGGTCCAGAACCTTCATCGCCGTCTTGAATCCGCGCCCTGGTACGCCGCCGATGATGTTGGCGGCGGGCACGGCGACATCGTCAAAAATGACGTCGCAGGTGATCGTTCCCTTTTGTCCCATCTTCTTGTCCGGCTTGCCGAAGCTGATGCCGGGGGTGTCGGCCGGCAGGATGAAGGCGCTGATTCCGGCTGCGCCCTCGACGCCTTGCTCGCTGCGCGCCATGACCGTGAACATGCCGGCGCGCGGTGCATTGGTTATGAAGCGCTTGGTACCGTTGATGCGATAGACATCGCCGTCCAGCGTTGCCGTCGTCTTGACGGAGGCTGCATCGGATCCGGCGCCCGGCTCGGTCAACGCGAAGGAGGAAATGACCTCACCCGATGCGAGGCGCGGAAGCCAGTCGTTCTTCTGCGCGTCGGTGCCGTCCATCACGATGCCCTGGCTGCCGATTCCAACGGTCGTCCCGATCACGGAGCGATAGGCGAAAGCGGTGCGGCCGAGTTCGAACACGACCTCCGCCTCTTCGGTCATGTTGAGGCCGAGGCCGCCATAAGCCTCAGGGATCGAGAGTCCGAAAAGGCCCATTTCGCGCATCTCCTGCACGATCTCCGCGGGCACAGCGTCTTCCGCCTCAAGCCGATCCTCGTTCGGCATGAGCCGTTCGTCGACGAATCGGCGGATCGTTTCCTTCAGCAATTGGAACGTCTCGCTGTCCATCTCGGCTCCTGTTCTGCGAAATGAAGTGATTGTTGGGCTGTCGCACAGTTTGATGTGAAATAGAACTACCTCATTGAACAATTTTCAAGGCGGCCTTAGGGTCTATCGCCATGATACAAGCAAAGGCAGCGGCGTCTGTCGCCCCCGGAGTGCTGGACGGTATCCGTGTGCTCGATTTCGGTCGCTATGTGGCCGGACCTTATTGTGCGGCGGTGCTCGCCGATTTCGGCGCTGACGTGATCCGGGTCGAGCGGCGTGGCGGCGGCGAGGATCGCGCGATCGTGCCTGTGACCGAGGAGGGAGAGGGAGCGATCTTCCTTCAGGTCAATCGCAACAAGAGATCGCTGACCTTCGATCCGCGCCATCCGGAAGGCAAAGTCTTGCTGGCTGATCTGGTGCGCGGAGCCGATGTCGTGGTCGTCAATCTCCCGGCCCCGGCACTGGTTGCGATGGGCTTGGATTACGAGTCGCTGCGGGCACTCCGGTCCGACATCATACTTGCCAATGTGTCCTCGTTCGGGCCCGAGGGGCCTTGGGCGTCGCGCGGGGGGTTTGACAGCGTGGGCCAGGCGATGTGCGGCTCCGCCTATCTGAGCGGAGACCCAGGCCAGCCGGTGCGTTCGCCCATCACCTGGGTAGACCATGCGGCCGCGCTCTATGCGGCGTTGGGCGTGATGATGGCTCTGTTTGCCCGCCAGCGCACGGGGGAAGGGCAGGAGGTCCTTCACTGGCTCCCAATCCGGCAGCG
>CAYTMM010000002.1:62195-95108 GCA_964438875.1 uncultured Sphingosinicella sp.
GGGAAGGGCAGGAGGTGCAGACCAGCCTGCTTGGAGCGGCGCTGTCGTTCGGCGCCACCTATATGATCGAGGAGGCGTTGACCGGCATCGGGCGCACCCCGATCGGCAACCGCAGTTTCGTCAACGGTCCCACCGACATGTTCCGGACCAGCGATGGCTGGATCGTCACCCAAGTGGTCGGCGATGCACTGTTTCGCCGCTGGGCAGATCTTATTGAGGAACCTCAATGGCTCAGCGATCCGCGTTTCTCGACCGACGAGTTGCGCGGCGTCAATGGCGCCGCCCTGTCGGATCGCATGGCAGCCTGGTGCAAGGATCGCGACAGCGCCGAGGCGCTCGACGCGCTTGGCCGGGCCGGGATTCCGGCCGGGCCGGTACTGTCACCGGCGGAGGCGAATTCGCATCCCCAGATACGGGCGCTGGGCCTCGTCGATCGGCAGCCTTATCCGGGTCTTGGTGAGCCGGCCCCGCTGATGCGGCTCCCGTTGCACATGGCCGCCGCCGCCCCGATCCGTCGTCCTCCTCCTAGGCCCGGTGAACATAATGCCGAGATTCTGGTGGAGCTGGGCTATTCCGCCGCGCGGATCGCGGCGCTGACCGCCGCTGGCGCCATCTGATCGCTCAGTTCGCGTAAGTCACCGCCCGTATCCCGGGTGCGGGCCCGGTTTCAGCGGCACCGGCAAAGCACTGCGCGATCTCCATCCAGCGCCGCGCCGCTTCGCCGCTGACCTTTAGTGTTGTGTCATCCACATGCCGGCGCTGCGTCACCACCAGAGCAAAATCCTCGGCAGCTCCGCGGATCGACTCGGCCGCGCCCTCGCTCCAGACCCATTCGGCGCCTGACGGCGCGGTCAGCCGGACTTCCGGCGCCGTCGGCTTTTCCAGCCCGCGATTGCGAAACGACCAGCCCAGCGTCCGTACGCCAAGGTCACATATGTCGCGGATACGATCATGGTTCACGCGCCGCACGCGCATCAGATCGAAAATGTCCTGGCCGTGCGCCCAGATCTCCATTTGTCGTGCGGCGGCGAAGGAGGCGATGCTCATATCCGGCCCGAACCAGGGGATGCGTTGATCCAGATCTGAGATAGCGAAAATGTCGATCATCTCGTGCCACGTATCGGTCCATGTTTTGAGGAGATCAGGTGCGGAAAGGTGATCATATTGGTCGCGCATCCGATTGCTTAGCTCATAGCCGCGCGCCTGGCCGGCGCGGACTTCGGCGACCAGCGCCGGAAAATTCTCCGGAGTATTGAGAGAGGCCATGCCGAACCAATCGATCAGGTGCAGATGCATCACCTGATCAGCGACGGTCCAGTCAAAGAAGGCTGTGCGCCTCACCCAGTCGGCCGGGGCGAGACTGCGTAGGAACGTCTCCAAAGTCTTTGCTTCATCCAGCAGATTCTCTACCACGCGCGGCAAGGTCATACGGTCCTCATGCGATATTTGCGGAGAAGGGTGGTGGGCGCGAACGCGCGCTTGGCCTGAGCAAATCCGGGCTTGCCGAGATCCTGTTCGAAATTGATCCATCCTGTCCCGACCCGCGCGGCATAGCGCGCGAACATCCAGGGATGGGCGCCCGGAAAAGCGCGGCGGCCCTTTGCAAAATGCACGATCCGGCTGCCGTTCGCAGCCGGCCCGCTGAGCAGAAAAGAAACGGGGATGCCGGCGGCTGTGACGATGACGCCGTCCAACGCCAGAGAAACGCGTAGCAGCAGCGCCTCCCGGCATTCGAGATAATCGGTGGTGTCGTCCGTGCGCGCGACATCGCTCCGCCAGCCATCGAGGACAACCTGGGCAAGCGGGGTGGTCGCGTCATCCAGATCGATCAGCTCTGGGCGATGCTCGCGTTCGAAAGCGCGGGCCTGGGCCCGCTTTGCCTTCGCGCCGGTGAGTGCCGCCAGTCGCGCCGCGTCATAGACATAGTCGCTGTCCGCGTCGTTCCAGTCGCACGAAAAACCCCAGGCACGTGCGCGATCGGGTGCGTCTTCGCCCAGTGGACCAATGCAGTCCACGTCCTGCAGCAGCTTTTCGCACACGGCGCGATCGAACGGTGCGAGCGGCATGGCGTGACGCGCGCCGTCATAGGTCGTCCCGCGCACGTGCGGGATAGGATCGTCGTGAAAGCTATAATCGTGGCGGCCTGTGAACAGGACGAGATTCGCCAGACTATATTCCGACAAAGGTGACGCTGTCGCCGCAAGCAGCGGACGTAGCCGGTGAAGAATGTCGGGAGTAAGCGAGGCCGCGCCGGATGCGCACCCGACGGGCGCGGTGCTCACTCGGGCGGACTTGCCGGGATCCCGATCAGTTCGCCGGGAGCCTCTCCCATATCCTCGCGGATCCAGTCGGCGACGATGCCGGAGCAGCGCCGTGTTGCCAGCACGGCAAGTTCTTCGTCACCCTCAAGGATCGCCGTCGCCATGCGGAGGCGATGCTGGCGATAGAGTTCGACACGCTCTGGTCGGTTGATATAGACGTCCTCCACTTGGCCGACATAGGCGGTGAGATCGTAGACAATGTTCAAAAACAGACCGAGCACCTTGTTGCCGGCAACCTTGCTCAGCATGCGACCGAAGACACGCTCGGTTCTCAGGAAGGTGCGGTAGTCGCTCTCTGACAGCGCGCGCTCCTGTTCGACGAACGTTGCAAGGTCGGTCTTGAAAACCGCGTCGGTGTTGCGGCTGGCAAGGCGCGCCATTTCGGTACGAATAGGTTCAGCGACGGCAATTACCTCGCCCAGATGCGCGTCACGCGATTGCAGATAGAGGGCGGCCATACGCGACACCGTCGCGCTGTTCGGGCGGGCGGCAAAATATCCGCCGTTCACGCCTCGACGGATCAGGATGAAGCGATCCTGTGCGACGAGAGCGGCCGCTTGCCGCAGGGTGGGCCGGCTGACACCGAGCGCATTCATCAGATCCTCTTCAGATCCGAGCAGCGCGCCTTCTTCCGTGGCCATTGATGTATTGCGCAGTCGCGCGGCGGCTTGCTCAACTGCCGAACTGGACGCTCCAGTCTTCTTCGGACGCCGCTCGTCCGTCCCCTTGCCCCTTGCCATTCTATCTCGCCCCGAGCTTGAAAAAACAAACTCAATATCAGCGAGATTGTCGCTCGGCGAGAGTCTCGTTTCATTCCGGTTCTTCAAATTCGGCCTGGACGTCATTTTTGTTCGGGTTCCTCTTGCACCCATCGCTATTTGAGGTATCTCAATTGATCATCAAAGAAAAGCCCTGAAAGGAAGAACAATTTTGCGCTGCTCGATAATCGCACGATACGCAGTTTTCCGGACCAGGTCGTGACCGGGCTGTCTGATCAGCTCCGCGCTGTGCTCCGGGTCGATGCTGCCGCCCCTGCGATGGAATTCGAACTTGCGTGGCGGAGCTGGGGGCAGATCGAGGCAGCCGCCGACCGCATCATCGAGGCGTTGCACGATGCCGGGATCGACGAGGGCGCGCGCGTGGGCGTGTTGCTGCGCAATCATATCGATCTCGTCCCGGCCTTGCTCGCCATGTTCCTGTCGAACCGTTGTGTGGCCAGTCTCAACGCGGCCTCGCCGGATGGGAAACTCGCAGCAGATATCAGCGAAGCGGCGGTTCCGGCGATCGTTGCGATTGATGAGGACTGGCGCCGCCCGGAACTGAGTGAGGCAGCGGAGGCGAGCGGCGCGGCTGTCATCGCCTTGGATGCAGAGACGGTGCGTCTGCTCGTTCCCGCTCGGCCCGACCGATGGGTGGCGCCCGATGCGCCAGGCGTCGCGATCGAAATGCTGTCGAGCGGGACGACCGGCAAACCCAAACGTATCCCGCTGCTTCGTCGCAACCTCGAGAAGGCGCTGGCGGGCGCCGCTTCCTATGAAAAGGGTCGCGAGGATGGCGCCCCGCCGAAGTTGCGCTCGGGTGTGCAGATCGTAACTGCGCCGCTCGCCCATATCGCCGGTATTACCGGGCTCATGAACAATTTGCTCGCCGGACGGAAAGTCTGCCTTATCGAGCGGTTTACCGTCGACGGCTTTCGCGACGCGGTTGTGCGGCATCGGCCAAAGGTCGCCGGCGCGCCGCCTTCGGCGCTCAGGATGTTGCTTGATGCCGACATTCCGAAAGAAGATTTTGCCAGCCTTGTTGCCTATCGCACCGGTACAGCCCCGCTGGACCCTGACCTCGCCGACGCATTCTATCAGCGTTACGGAATCCCGGTGCTCCAGAATTACGGCGCGACCGAATTCGCCGGCGGCGTTGCCGGGTGGACGCTTGATGATTTCAAGGCGCACTGGGACAGCAAGCGCGGTGCTGTCGGTCGGCTCAATCATGGTGTCGAGGCGCGCGTGGTCGATCCCGAGGGCGGTCAGGTGCTTGGTGTAGGCGAGGAGGGGCTGCTCGAATTGCGGGCGCCTAACATCGAAGATGGCCGGGCCTGGGTCCGCACCACCGATCTTGCCGTTATCGACGTTGATCGTTTCCTGTGGATTCGCGGCCGGCACGACGGAGCGATTATCCGCGGCGGCTTCAAAATCCTGCCCGACGATGTTGTGGCCGCGCTGCAAGCCCACCCGGCTGTCCGAGAAGCGGCTGTCACCGGCATCGCAGACGCGCGTCTCGGCATGGTTCCGGTTGCCGCCTGGATCGCACGGACGAGCGTAGAGCCACCAGGCGAGAGCGAACTGCGTGACTGGCTGAAGGGCAAGCTGATGCCGTATCAAGTGCCCGTGCGGCTCCTGCGGGTTGATGATCTCCCGAGGACACCGTCGCTAAAGGTCAGCCAGCCCGATTTGAAGGCGTTGTTCGAAGCATCCTAGCCGGCCAGCAGCCGGTCCTGCTCTGCCTGCCGGCTGCTGCCCAGCACCGCGATCAGGCGCGCCCGCTTCAGGAAAAGGTGGGCATCGCACTCGGCTGTAAAGCCCATCGCGCCGTGCACCTGAATATTGGCGGTGGCGTTGCGCAGCGCCGCATCGGTGGCGAGCAGACGTGCGCAGGCGACATCCGCAGAGTCGTTCGATCCAGCGCCGAGTCCGACGGCCGCATAGAACGTCTGGGCTTCGGCGGCGGCGGCGCGGACCGCCATGTCGGCGCAACCATGCTTGATTGCCTGGAACGCCCCGATCGGCTGGCCGAACTGCTCGCGCGTAGCGGCGTAGGCGACTGACATGTCGAGCGTCGCCTGCGCGATGCCGGTGAGATAGGCGGAGAGCAGCAGCGAAACGCGATCGCCAACGATGTCGCGCGCCGACTCTGCTACGTCCACCGACACATGAGCGAGCGCGACCGTCTCGTCGATGCAAGGTGCCGCCGTTGCGCGTGAAGGCGCCGTCAACAGCCGTGCGCCACGATCGAGCAGCACGAGCCAATCGGCGCCTTCGGCATCCAAAGCGTGTGCCCGACCGGCGTCCAGCCGGTTCGCGAACGCTGCGCGCTCTGTGCCTGCAATCAGCCTCGCGCGCACCGCATCGTCTTTCGCCAGATGCGCGGCTGCTATCTGTGCGACGACCGAGAGCGAGGCGAGATGTCGGCCGAGTGCGCGCGCGACCAAGCATTCCTCGGCCGCGCCGAGGCCGAGTCCACCTTGCGCTTCTGCGACGGCGATCCCGAACAGGCCGAGTCCCGCGAAATCATCCCATGCTGCGCGTTCGGCGCGGGCTGCGTGGCTGACGGTCTCGCGCAGTCGCTCGACAGGCATGCGCTCGTTGAGGAGACCGCGCACGCTGTCGTCGATGAGTTGCTGTTCTTCGGACGGGATGAGATCGACGATCATCGTGCGGAGGGTCCTTTGGGTAGGCCGAGCACGCGCTCGCCAATGGCATTGCGGCGAATGTCGGATGTGCCGCCACCAATCGCCCATTTGAAGGATTCGAGAAAGGCGAGGGGCCAGCTATGCTCGTCCGTCCGTTCGACGCCGCGCGGTCCGAGCAAGTCGAGAGCGGCGGCGTGGATCCGCCGGGTCAACTCGCCGAAATGGAGAGCAACAATATTGCCCTCGGCGCCCGGCACGGATTCGCGCTGGCCGTGTGACACCGACATGGCGGTGAGCGAACGGAGCGCCATTACCTCCGCGCGCAGTGTGGCGAGGTCGTTTGCAGTCGCGCCGTCATCGATCGCCCGACCGCGCCCGCTGACGCTGGGTAGATCGCGGGCCAGAGCGATAAGATCGTCGACGATCCGGGAGAGCTCGACCTGGTGGGCGACGGTGCCGGTTCCCCGTTCGAAACCGAGCGTGGTCATGGCCACGCGCCAGCCATTGTTGAGCCCCCCCACAACATTGCCGAGCGGAACGCGAACATCGTCATAAAAGACCTGCGCAAAATGGGCGATCCCGGACATGGTGACGATCGGCCGCACCTCGATTCCGGGAGTTTCCATGTCGCAGATCACCCAGCTGATCCCCTTGTGGCGCGGGAGATCGGGATCGGTGCGGACCAGCAACTCCTGCCAGCGGGCGAGGTGGCCGTAGGTCGTCCAGATCTTGGTGCCGTTGATCACCAGTTCGTCGCCGTCGATCTCGGCCCGGCATTTCAGGCTGGCGAGATCGGAACCGGCGCCGGGTTCGGAAAATCCCTGGCACCAATTCTCCTCGCCCTTCAGGATCGGCAGCAGATGGCGTTGCTTGTGCGCCTCGCTGCCCTGCACGATCAGGGTCGGGCCGGCGTGGCTGAGCGCCACAAACATGGAGCGTGATTGCGGCGCGCCGGCGCGCGCATATTCCTCGTGCCAGACAAGCTGCTCGAGCACCGACAAGCCGAGGCCGCCATAGTCTTTCGGCCAGGACACTCCGGCCCAGCCGCCTTCATATTGGCGGCGTTGCCAGGCGAGATCGAAATCGCGCAGCGCCTCGCCCTCCATCGGCCATGGGCGAGCGGGGACGTTTTCCTGCAGCCAGGTGCGGCATTGATCCCGGAATGCATCCAATTGTGGGTTGGCGATGATCTTCATGCAAACAGGGCCTTCACATCCGGAGCGGAGATTTTCAGCGAGGCGTTGCGGGGCAAGGCCGGGACGATACGGATATCCACTGGCACCTGATACGCGACCAGCCGGTCACGCACCCATTGCTTGAGCGCGTCCGGGTCGGTTGCGCCGTCCGGCACGAGTTCTACTGCTGCGACGGGGGCTTCGCCGAGCCGGGCGTCGGGAATGCCGACCACCGCTGCATCCGCTACGGCGGGATGACTGCGCAGCGCCTGCGCAACGACTTCGGGCACGATCTTGAAGCCGCCACGGTTGATTGCGCCGTCGGCGCGGCCGTGCAGGAAGAGAAAACCGTCCCCGTCGATCGAAGCGAAGTCGTTGGTGCGGACCCATTGCGGTCCGATCCGTTTCGCCTTGGCCTCCAGTAAGCCGATTTCGTCCGCGCCAAGTGGCGTGAAGGTTTCGGCATCGACAATGCGTAACTCGACATTCGTGCTCGCCTGGCCGGCGCTGCCGCGCTTGTCCTTGCCCCATTTCCGGTAGGCCTCGAGCGTCCAGTTCGCGACCACGCCGGCGAACTCGGTTGCGCCGAAGGCATGCAGGATCGGGATGCCGTAGTGCGTCTCGAACCGCTCGTGCACCTCCGGATCGACCTTGCCGCCACCAACGCCGATCAGTGCCAGGCTGGCGAGATCTTCCTTCGGAACCCCGGCATCGAGCACCATGCGGATGCCGGCTGGCGGAACGGAGGTTCGGTGCGGCTGGTGGATGCGCATCAGCTCCCCCCATTTCAGCGGATCGAATTTTTCCATCAGAACGATACGCTGACCGTAAGCGAGCGGTGGTGCGAGATAGGCGATACCACTGACATTACCGAGCGGCTGGGTCATCACCTGCGGGAAATCGACTGTGGCGCTGCCGGCATAGGCATGTTTGGCATCTTCGGTTGCCGAGGCGAAGGTGGCCCAGCTCAGAGGGACTCGCTTCGGTGCGCCCGTGGTGCCTGACGACAGCAGTTCGAAGGCGATGTCCGGTGTTGTCTCCCGGAAGACCCCTTGGCCGCGCGGGAGAAGAATGCGGGCAACGCCGCCGCCATCGGGCGTATCCTCGATAGCGATGGCCGCACTGCCGGCATCACGCGCAGCGGCTATCGTTTCGTCCGTCCAGTCTTGTGCATCCGCGATCACTGCCTCCAGGCTCAGCTTGGCGATGTCCTGAGCCATCTTTGCCGGCGACTGGGCAGAATAGATCATCACAGTCGTCCGGTTCGCGGAGATGCCGGCAGCGAAAGCGGCGAGATGTGCCGGACGGGTGCGTGCAATCAATCCGGTCGACGGGGCGTCGCCGACTGCACGATCGATCGACGCCATCGCATCGTCCAGCCAACGCCAGCTGCGCCAGCGTCCGTCAAAAGCAATCGCATCTGCATCGCCACCGCTCGAGATTCGCTGGCGGATCACTGCCGAGACGTCGAACGTCATTTCTAGCGCCCCGTGAAGACCGGTGACCGCTTTTCGGCAAAGGCGTTTACCGCCTCGCGATGGTCGGCGGACAAGTGGGACATGGTTTCATAGCCGAGATGGGCTTCGATCAGCGTATCGAGTTGCTGACGCAGCGCCATGTTTATCGCCCGCTTGGTGAGCTGGATGGCGATGGCAGCACCGCCCGCGAGGCGGTCAGCGAGCGCATCGACGCGTTCATCCAGATCCTCCGCGGAGACGGCTTCGCTGATCAGTCCGATTTCGGCGGCCTGCGCGCCCGTGATTGGCTCGCCCGTCAGGAGATAGCGTTTTGCCTTGGCATAGCCGACCAGCGCCGGCCAGATCAGCGAACCGCCATCGCCGGCGACCAGTCCGACATTGACGTGTGGATCGGCGATTCGCGCCGTATCGCGTGCAATCACGATATCGCAGAAAAGGGCAAGGGTGGCGCCCAGACCCACCGCCGCGCCGTTCACCTTGGCGATCACCGGCAGATCGAGGTCGACGACGCCGTTCAGGATGGCGCGGGCTTCGGTCATGCTCTCGATCCAGCGCGCATGATTGTCGAGGCCAGCGCGCAGGCCATCAAGGTCGCCACCGGCCGAAAAGCAGTCGCCTTCGCCGGTGAGAATGACGACTCGGGCGTCGGAATCAGTGCCGATCTCCGGAAACACGCGCATCAATTCCTGATGCATGAGGGCATTGGTGGCGTTCTTCACCTCCGGACGATTGAAACTGACGGTGACGATCCGGCCTTTGCGAACCACCTTCAGAGTCTCGTAGCCCTGATACATCCGTAATTCTCCTCTTGCTCCGCCGCGATTTGGGCGGCATGGAATAGATATTACTCAATTAGCGTTTTCAGGGGAAGAGTCGATGGCGGACAGTGACGGACTGGTGCGGAGCCAATTGAACGACGAATCGGTTGATCTGATGCGACGCCGCATTGGCTACTCTAATCCTACATTGCGCACCGGCGTCATTGATGATCCTTGGAATATCAAGGCAACCGATGATGCGGTGCGCCGCTACTCCCTCTGCATCGGAGACGATAATCCACTTTACATCGACCCGGAATATGCCGCGAAGACGCGCTGGGGTCGCGTTATTGCGCCGCCGGGATTCGAAAAATCCATGGGCCTGATGCGCAACGCCGTGCCAGACGAAGAGGAAGACAGAGTTACCTCAAAAGCGCTCCGTGGTGTCCAGCTCTATCATTCAGGTGGAGAGAATTTCTACTATGCCCCGATCATCGAGGGCGACACGCTTCACCGCTCCCGCTTCGTTCAGAAAGTCGAGGACAAGAAGTCTGAATTTTCCGGTCGCTCGGTCATCGTTACCAACGGTCTATGCCTGTGGGACCAGAATGATGAGGTTGCCGTCGATGGTGTTGACTGGTTCATTCATGCCGAGCGCCAGAATCGTGGCAAGAAGGACAAATATGTCCGGGACGAGCCGGCCTGGTACAGCGACGAGGATCTCGCAGAGATCGAGGCGGCTTATGACAATGAATATCGCCGGGGCGCCGACACATTGTGGTTTGAGGACGTCGTGCCGGGAACCGCGCTGCCGCGTATGGCAAAGGGACCGCTGACAGTCACAGACCTTATCAACCTGCACATGGGTGCAGGTTGGCTGATCTATGGCAACTGGCCGAACCGGCTCGCATATGAGAACCGCAAGCGGCTGCGTGGTTTCTACACCCGCGACGAATATAATGGCTGGGACACACTGCAGCGTGTCCACTGGGACAAGGTCATGGCCGAGAAGGTCGGCGTGCGGATGATGTACGACATCGGCCCCGTCCGGCAGCTCTATGTGAACCATTATCTCACCAATTATGTCGGTGACGATGCCTGGATACATCGCGTCCGTTTCGAGTTCCGTCGCTTCAATTATATGGGCGACGTGACTTGGCTGACCGGCGAGATCACTGAGGCACGAGTCGACGACGTGCTCGGGCCTTTGATCGAGGTCAAGATCAGGGGGGTCAACCAGCGCGGTCAGGAAAATGTGCTGGGGGAAGGCACCGTGCTCCTGCCATCCCGCAAGCACGGTCCGGTCAAGCTGCCGAAGCGGCCTGCGCCGACGCCGCACCGGGCACCCGGGCCGGAACAGAAGAGATGAAGCTTACGAGCGACCGCGTTTGAACGATAAGTGGTCGCGCGCAAAGCGGCTGCACCAGGAGAGCGATCATGCAGGGCAGCCAAACAGACGAAGAACCCCGCTATGAGGCCGCGGCGGAGCATGTGTCTCCTGCCGCGGCCGCGTCGCCAGATAAGGTTTCCTTCGAAGCCTGGTGGATGCTGTTCGTCCTTTTCCTTTTTTATGTGTTCTCCCTTTTCGACCGGCTGGTTCTCACCATGCTGGTCGAGCCGATCAAGGCGGATCTGGGCCTCAGCGACGTCCAGATGAGCATCATCCTGGGTCCGGCCTTCGCGATCTTCTATGGCCTGTTCGGTTGGCCTCTGGGCTGGGCGGCCGATCGCTATCCAAGGCGGTGGGTCATCTATTTCGGTGTGTCCTTCTGGTCGATCGCCGCGGCCGCTTCCGGTCTCGCCCGGTCCTTCACCGAATTGTTGCTGTGCCGGATCGGCGTCGGCGTCGGCGAAGCTTCGCTTACGCCTTCGGCTTATTCGCTGATGGGCGACAAATTTCCGCGACGCCGTCTCACCACCGCAATGTCGCTTTACCAGACGGGGTCGATGGTAGGTTCCGCTTCGGCGTTTGCGGTTGGCGGCCTAGCCATCGGCGCGGCGGCCTACTTCACGCATATCGAGTTCCCGCTCGTCGGACAGCTTAAGGCCTGGCAACTCACGCTGATCGTGACGGGCGCGCCGTCGATACTGCTCGCCCTGCTGGTATTCACGTTCAGCGAGCCGCCGCGCCGCAAGGCCCTCGTCGAGACGGCGAACCCCGAGGCGCGCCGCAACATCCTGCAGTTCCTCTGGGCAGAGCGGCGGCTCATGTTCCCCATGGCGATGGGTTTCTCCTTCATGGTCGTTGTCGGCAACAGCCTGGTGGCGTGGGTCCCCGCCTACATTTCCCGTGAATTCGGTATGCCACCGGAACATTATGGGCCGATTCTCGGTCTCATTAGCATTGCGACCGGCAGCACGATGGTCCTCAAGGGCTGGGTTGTGGACTGGCTCTATGCGCGCGGCATGAAGGATGCCCATCTACGCTTCTACACCTGGCTTGTGGTCGCGTCCCTGCCGACCGCAGTGGCGGCGTTCCTGGTGCCCAATGCCCTCGGATTCCTCGTTCTTTACGGGATATTGCAGGTCCTGGTGATTCAGTTCGTGGTCTATGTCGCCGCGACCATCCATCTGGTCACGCCATCGAATCTGCGCGCGCAGGTCATTGCCATCTTCATCTCGATTTTCAGCTTCATCGGCAATGGCCTGGGTCCGCTCTTTACGGCGATGATCACCGACTATGTCTTCGGTGACGACGCGAAGATCGGCATGTCCCTGCTGATCATCTCAGCCGTCTCGATCCCGCTCGCGTGGATCTTCCTGCGTATCTCTCTCAGTGTCGTGGGTGTTGCCATGGCCAGGCAGGACGGTGAGTAAAGGAAGACTGCCGACGCACCTTTCCGAACCCTGCAATGGACATCGCGATGTTGGAAAGCTCCACCCCGATCCGTAAAGTGGCCTTGCTTTCGGTTGCGATCGGGATCTGACGCGTACGTCAGCTTCTCGCGCGTCGCTCAAAGCCGGTCTTAACACATCTCTGGACAGTTAAATCGCCGATCATCGATCGATCTAACAGACATTCTTACAGTATCTCGATGCAACCAAGGTGTTTGTTCACATATAGATTTTACTGGATGATTGTGTGTATCATGGTCTGGTCTGGCATCGTGCTTGCAGATTGTTCAAAGAGCTCGCCAATATCATATACTCTCACGCCCACTTCATATTGAAGTGGTGATAGAACGTGCCCATTCGCATCCCACCAAGGAGCGAGTGGACGCTCTGCGTGTCAAACGAGCGCTAACAGTCATTGAAAAGGTGGTGGACGCACTAGGGCTCGAACCTAGGACCCGCTGATTAAGAGAGAGGGTCCATCGCCTGCGAGGAGGGGAAATTAGAAGAATAAAGATATTCTACCGTTGATTTATCGATATAATCTGTGGCAGTGACGGGAAAAGGGAGGACAAGGCGCGCGTGGCGTCAGTTAGCCTCCCGTTAGCCGAAACGAGGCCGCACATGACCGCACCCACATCCCTCCTCAAAGGTTTCGCCCGAACGGTGGCGAACCTCCGTCCCGACCCCGAGAAGCGCGTCACTGTCGGCGATCCAGATACTCGTGGACTGTTCGTGCGGATGACGCCCAACGGCGTGAAGACCTACACGATCGTCGCTAGGAACCCTGAAGGCCGGCAAGTCTGGGCGGCGGTGGGCAAGTGCGACGAGATCAGCCTGGACGATGCGCGTGAGTTGGCTAGGGAAGGGGTGAAGCGGATCAAGGCAGGATTGCCGCCCTTCCAGAGGGTGGAGCCTGTGATCGCCCCGCGGACCTTCCGGCAGGTCAGCGAGTCCTACCTGAAGATTTACGTTCGAAAGGAGGGGCAGAAGGGTGAGCGTCCGCTTCGGTCGGCACGCGAGATTGAGCGCATCTTCAGCAAGTATCTTTGGCCGCGTTGGGGGACGCTCGTCTTCACGACCGTTGGCCGCGATGAGGTCACGGAGCTGCTGGACGAGTTGAGTATCGCCAGCGGGCCGGTCATGGCGGATGCAGTGCTGGCGCAGCTCAGTTCGCTGTTCAACTGGCACGCTAGCCGCACCAGCGATTATTCGTCGCCGCTCGTCCGTGGAATGAAGCGGACCAAGTCGCGCGATCGTGCCCGCAAGCGCGTCCTGTCCGACGACGAAATTCGGTCGGTCTGGTTCGCCGCCGATGATCTCGGTGCCTTCGGTGCGTTTGTTCAGATGGCGCTTCTGACCGGCCAGCGTCGCGATAAGGTCGCGACGATGCGGTGGCGAGACATCGACGACGGGGGCATTTGGACGATCGCCGCCGAACCTGGAGAAAAGGGCAACGCGGAGCGCTTGTTGCTGCCGGCGCTCGCACAGGAAGTCTTGGCTGTGCAGCCTCGTATCGAAGGTAACGACTTCGTTTTTGCAGGGCGCGGAAACAAGGCGATTGCCGGCTTCTCCGCAGGTAAGCGGAAGCTCGATCTCGATAGCGGTGTGATCGGATGGGTTGTCCACGATCTTCGGCGGACCGCGAAGACCCTCATGCGCCGCGCGAAGGTGGATCGAGACACATCGGAGCGAGTGCTCGGTCACGTCATCGAAGGCGTCGAGGGCGTGTACGATCGCCACGACTACTTCGAGGAGAAGGCAGATGCGTTGGTTAAGCTGGAGGCGATCCTGACGACGATTCTCTGGCCGTCAGCCGACAACGTGATCCCCCTGGCAGGGTTGCGGGGAAGTCCGGATCGTGCCGCCCTCGCGTCTCATTCCAAGCTGATCGCCCAGAGCTGATAGGCCTCGTCGCGGGCGATCCGCGGCACATCGGGAATTTCGTTGAGAGCGTTCCACAGGCCTTCCAAAAGGTCAGACAGGTTCACCAGAGCAATTCGCCGAGCGTCGGGCTCCCGCCGTTGGAATGCTTGGACCAGTTGGCGTCCGAAGAAGAACTGGAACGTCAGGTCAGCGCGGCGCTGTAGGCTCGGCTGCGAAAGCGTCGAAAGTGCTGCGGGATCGCAGTAGAGATAGATAAAGTTCAATGGATCATCGCGATCCTTGCGGCCCAGAACGAGAGAGGCGGCCGCCGTCACCTTGGACCAATTTCCGTCCAGAACTTCGACGACGCGATCTGGAGAGATACCGATCTGCGTGAATTCGAAGGCAATCGTCAGCCCAAGCAAGCTCGGGAAATCGTAACACGCCGGCTTGCCCTTCCCAGTGTTCGTCCCCCGCGGCCAGCCATTGCGCTGAAAATGCTTGATGCGCCCGCGAAGGGCGATCCGGTGCTCGTCAGCAACGTCATGAAGGATTGCGATCAGATCCTCGACCTGTCCAAACGTCAGCCGCATCCAACACTCCAAAGAATAATTTTACACTCTTCCTTGCGGGGCTAATACCGGTCAGGATAGGAAAGAACAGGATTATTCTCTAGGAGGTTACAATGCAAGCTGAGCGTGTGGTGAGGAAGGAAGAGTTGGAGGCGATCACCGGTCTCACTGAACGGACGATCCGTGCTATGGAGGCCGAAGGAACATTTCCTAGGCGCTTTGTCCTGAATCCCGGCGGGCGCGCCGTCGGCTGGCGAGCGGCTGAGGTCCAGGAATGGATCGCGAACCGGGCAGCGTCGCGGACGATCGCGTGAACACCGGATAGGCGGTGCTCGGTCGTCCCAATGGGCAACATGACTCACACTGGACGGCGCAAGACGCCGCGTTTTATCATGATCCGCCATAGCATCATGGATACGCCTGCATGGCGCGATCTGACGGGCGTCGCGGTGAAACTCCTTCTCCATGTGGTGAAACTGCACAACGGCAGCAACAATGGGCGGCTAGCGCTCACAGAACAGCAGGCCGCCGACACGATAGGCGTCTCGCGCAATACGGCGTCGAGGGCCTTCGAAGAGCTCATGTCGCATGGGTTTCTCAGCGTCACGGAGCGGTCTGCATTCCACGTCAAGACGAAGCGACCGTCTCTCTGGCGTGTCACGTTTATCCACGCCGAGGGCAAAGGCCCGACGAACGAGTATCTGCGATGGCGTCCATAAAATTCACGGGCGCAAAATTTGCGCAATACGGGCTCAATTTTTGAGCAATCAGGGTAAAGAAGGGGCTGGCACGGGATCAAAATTTGCGCCCGTGATCACAAAAAAGCCTACGATTTTAACGGCGGTTGATAGCGCAAAATTTGCGCAACTATATAGATATACCATGGAGTAGAGCGGCGATGGACGTGAGAGAGAAACCGCGCTCATTCCGATTGATCGTGCCTGCGACCGACATGGACCGCCCCTACGCCAACAAAAGCGCGTGGTAGGCCAGTCGCCCGCACAATGTTGTCTCCTGTACGTCCCACAGGCACTGCTTCGAGATCGAGAGCGGCGGCTACGAGGCAGATGACCGCTGTCAGCGCACCAGCGTCGCGCCACATCAGAGATTCCGCGTTGTGATAGCAGGCGTCGAGTTTTGAAGCGTCTGCCGCCAATTGCAGGGTCGTCCCCTCTTCGGCGCCGAGAATCTCCCCTATGCTGTTCCGATTGGCGTTGAGAGCTGTTGCCTGGAAGGCGAGAAGGCTATGTTGCGACGGATCATAGAAGCCAAACTCACGTCCATGATCGACAGGCAGGACTAGAAGGCGGGTTGGGTGTAATCCGCCTGCGGACGGTGCCGATCGGCTTTCCCACGGAAGCCCGAACCTTCCGATCGCATCGCGTTTTCTCAGAAGCGTTGAATGCCAAAGCAGCGAAGAAAGGTCGTCCGTTCCGAGAGGTCCACCAGTGCGTGAAGTTCTGTCGTTCAGCACTTGGATGAAAGGCTTGCTGGAGTCACGTATGTTGCGCGGCAGCGGCTTCGCTGGCCCCAAGTCGAGAGTTGGCGACGACCATGCCGCGACAATCCGTCGAGGCCGAGGCTCGCCCTCAGTACGCATCATCGTAAAGTTCGTGCATCACGCCATAGTGCTTGTGGCATCCTCGACACGCGCCGCATGCAAGGGGGCCGGTATGGCAGGAATGAGCCCAACTCAGAAGTTCGCGCGGCACCCCGGATGCCCTGACCAACTCTACGGTGGTCATCGCTATTGCGGGCGCGAATACCCTTAGTCCGCCTTCCTGCATCGACATGAGGGCATCCGCGCGGTCGTAGAAGAGGTTCCGCCCATCTGCGTGGCTTTCATCCGACTGTACCGAGCCGATCATTAGCTCGGTGACGCCCAGCCCGATCACGCGCATACCAGCCAGCGTAAGAAGGAGCTGATTTCGGTACGGCCACCATTCCGGCACTGGCGCGATGTTAAGCGGCTGGCTGCTGGCCATATCTCCGGAGCCGAGCGGCGCGCAGTTGACGCAGACTATTTCGTGCTGGATTTTGAGGCGCTTTGAAACCTCGGCAGCTACTGCCACCTCCGTCGCCGCAGCCTTCTGGCCGTAGTCGATCGTAATTGTGAATGCTGGCCTCTGCCAATAGGCGAGTGCGATCGAATCCACCCCGCCCGATAGCAATACCGCCCTCACGGCAACGCCCAGATAGCTTTGTAGATGGCGGAGACCATGTCGCTCACGATTTGACAGCCGGCACCGGTGGGCATCTTCAAGTCTTCCGGGCGCATATTCTGCGCGAGCGCCACCACCGGAATGTCGCGCGCGACCGCGTAACCGACTTCGAAGATGGTGCCGGCGTCGGCCCCGTTCAAAATTGCGAGCATAGCCTTGGAGCGATCAAGGCCCTCCAGGTCAAGCTTGGCTACGACCTCTCCTGGCCCCTCGCCAACGTCGTGAAGTGGCGAGAAAACATCGACCCCCATTCCGATGAGTTGCGTCCGGATTTCTTCGACGACCCAGCGCTCCGCGAGATTGAAAAATGGCGCCGCGAGATAGACGCATCCCTCGCCTGGCGTTGCAGGGGTCAATGCTGAGGCGGCTAACGCATCACCGCTTGGGATCGGAAGCGCACGGCTGTTGACATAGGTACTCGTCGCTCGGGACGCGAGGTCAGCCGCTTGTTCGGGTGGGCGACCTTCCACGCCCCAGAATAACATGAACGCTGCCGAGAATACGTCGCCCGAGCCGATCTTGAAGATGCTATCGCTCATATAGGGTGGGATCAGGAATCTATCCGCCCCGACCCCAACCAACGCCCCACGGCCTCCCATCTTGAGAACGACGACTGCGGCATCGCCTCGGGCGAGCAGCGCCCCGATGGCCTTTTCTGGCTCTTCTAAGCCCGTAAAACGCCGCGCCTCCAGGCGATTGAGTATCAGGGCAACTTGGTCAGCCGTCGAACCGTTTTCCTCAAAGGGTCTCGGGTCGAACGCAGACTGCGGGTCGTAGACTGCTTTCCGGGCGCGGATGCGGGCAGTGCCCTCCAGCATGCCGAACCGGAGAACGACTTCGTCTTCGACGACCAGCGGCTCGTTCGCCTTGATGGCATCGGGCCGAGGCGCAATCCGTGGGACAGCGAGGGTGTGAAAGTAATCGAATGAGATTGCCTCGGGCGTCGATGGACCATCGATTGAGATGCCATAGGCAAGTGCGAGACTTTCGAGGCCGTCGGCGAGCGGTTCAGCGCGGTATGTGACGAGTTTTGTGTTCGGCACGGCATTGGAGATCGCCGCCGCCGCTCTTCCGCCTGAACCGTACACGTCGTCCCAATAAGGCTCGACGCAGCGCTCTGCGTAAACTCCGCCGGCAACGGTTGTCACGCCGGCTCGATCCGTACCTCGACCGCACCTCCAACCTTCCCGATCACCACAGCATGGTATGCTCGGCCGGCCTCGATACAACGGATGATTCTGACGTGGTTTCGATGAGTAAGGGCGCCCGCCTTGCGTCCTGCGGCATGCACCTCAAGCACCGGCAACGGACCCGACGTGTTGAGTACTACATCAAGAATATCGCCTAGGTTCAGCCCCGAAATTACGTCCGGCTGAGGGCTATTGAGGGGCGCCCGATCGACAAAATTGCAAGGATCATCATCGCCATCAGTTCCCCCGCCGCCACCTGCATCCGTACCTGGCGTCTTGGTCGGCTTGATCGGCGTTTTAGGAGGCTTCGGATCGTAGCCGTCATCGCGACCGTTACTGCCTCCGGACATGACCCCTCCCCAACGTTTTTACTGCTAGGCAAGTCTAGGTCATATCAGGGCGGCCTGCCTTTTGTCGAATCTATCGGTTTTCATGGTCGGTTTCCTCGGCGCATGCTCTGGTCGAAGAGTTGCAACTAGCGAGGGTGGCAGTCGTCGCATAATCATCCACATCACCGAATCGAGGATTGACGCGCGCGCACCAATATCTCTGGCAAATGCTAGGTAGGCATCCTCAAGTTCTCGGTAGTTGCGACCGACCTCCCATTCCTTTCGAAAGATGCCCAGAATGTGACCTGCTCTCAAGATGTGGACATCAAGGATTGAGACTTCATCGCTCCTACGCGAGTTACGCACTATCCACGAAGCTGTCTTCATCCCAATTCCAGGGAGGGCGGTTAGCTCATCGCGCAGTAGTCGGTCTGCAAGGCGGACATTGATCGTGTTGAAGCCCTGCATTGCGCCGGCGATGTGCCGGGCCTTCTGCCGCGCAAATCTGTACCGCACATCACGATCGCCGATGCGCAAGGGCTGGAGCAACATTTCGAGCACACAGCCTTCGTGAGCCAAATCGCCTTTTGCCGCCTGGCGCAGACGCTGATAAGCGGCGAGCCCGACCTCTGCCGGAATGCCATAACCTCCTAACAGGCAGGCCAGCATCTCCTCACGGAGCGAGCGGCCAAGCCGGTAGTGATCGGGCTCTTCAATTTCCCACATCCACGCTTGGGACGCCCAATAGGCTGGGCTGCCGATCTGTTCCGCGCGACCCCACAACAACGCACTGCTGGAGAGGCGACTACGCTCGGCTGGAAGGTCCAAGGAAACGACCTCGCCATTCCTTAGGGCCGTCACCGTTTGCGTTGACTCTAGATATAATGAATGCATATATGCATTCTAAATTGCAATTTGATAGGGCGCAATGGCTGATATTTTGGGGACGATCGAAGAGGCTCGCCGAACCGCGCGGCAAAGCCAGGAGCAAGTTGCTAGAGCCCTTGGCGTTTCTCAGGCACATTACAGCAAGGTCATCACGGCTAAGGTGCCGCTGACAGACGAGCTCAGGGCTCAGATGGAGAGTTGGCTAGCTGCGCGCAGCGTAGGCGCGGGGGGCGATGAAGCTTCTCGCCGCATGCATGAATTAGCTGCATCAATCCGCCGGGAATGCAAAGAGCTTATGGATTTGGTCACTCAAGCAACGCGCACCTCGAACCCCGGCGCATCTCGGGAACGTAAGCCAGACCAACGAGGCGGCTAGGCTGATGCCAGGGTGCGAGTGGCGTGCAGCCGGTTACGCAAGCAAATTACCGATCGTCTGATTTGTCATCAGAAGACCGTGCGGAATTAATTCAATATAATCAGTATTTTAATTTATGCTTGTGAGCGGTATTCGCCGTCGGCTAACCCGCTGGCTAACTTTGGGAGAGTGCTGCTTCAATCCGTCGCCTTGCCGAGGCGCTCAGGCGTCGGATACCGAACTTTCGGGCGACCTCTACAGGAACGTCGCTGGCATAGCGGCAGTCCTGAGCGGCGGCGGCCAGTTCCTGGAGCGCGATTTCTTCCACCTGACGGATATCGCCTTCGGTGGCCGGGAAACGGCACGCGCGCCAACTATTCGCAGTCTCCGCGTCTGGCCAAAGGAACGGCTCCCCGATCTGCTCATCAGAAACATGGTGACGCCGACTCGCCAGTCGCATGACTCGTTCACGGATGATGCGACCGCTGCGCTGGAATCCATGAGCGCGGGCAATTCGCTGTACGAGAAGGCTCTCCGCGATGGGTGCTTCCGATCCCAGCACATGCTCTATCATCGCGGCGAGCGTCGGATCGTAGCTGTCCTCATAAAAGACGTCCGGATTGATCGACGACAAGTGGGCTGAGAAATTAGTGACTCGGTAGCGACAATCGTCGGATGAATCTGGAGCCTGCATTAGGTCGAGCGGAATCAAGATATTGGGGTCGATCAGTTCGGATGCGTTGGGCTCATCCTGCGCAGGTGCTTCCTTCCTTGCTTCTCCGTCCACACCATTGTCGGTGTTCAGAGGCTCAGTGTTCTGCTCCGAGCGTGATTGTTCGAGTAGTTCCTCGATCGAATGATGCAGCCGGTCGGCCGCCCCGGACTTGTCCATCCACCAGTCGGTGGACCACACGCGCAGCAATCGCCATCCTAGGTCTTGCAGAATAGCCGCACGAACCTTGTCACGATCGCGCGCGGTGGCGGCGCTGTGATAGGCCGCGCCATCGCATTCGATGCCAACAAGATAATCGCCTGGTCGATCCGGATGAACGATCCCGATGTCGATCCGGAAGCGCGAAACACCGATTTGAGGGACGACGATCCAGCCGCGCCGTGTAAGCTCGGCGGCGACGGCTTCCTCAAATGGCGAATCAAACCCGCCGACGGAACCCGTCACTGCTTCGGCGAGCGCGCGCGGGCCACGATCGGCGAATTCGAGGAAATGTTTCAAATCGGCCACCGCCCGCGCGCTCGTGCGGTGCAGATCGATCATCCCCGGATCGAAGGATGTGAAAACCAGCATCTCGCGCCGTGCGCGCGTGACGGCCACGTTCAAGCGGCGCCATCCTCCCTGGGCATTGAGAGCGCCGAATGACATCGACATTGTTTTGGCGCCCGGCTCGGTCGGGCCAAATCCGATCCCCAACATGATGAGATCGCGTTCGTCGCCCTGAACCGTTTCGAGATTCTTGACGACGACCGGCTCTGGCCTGTCGTCGGAAAAGTGCGGTTCGATCTTCGGGTGGGAGCGGCGGGCCTGGTCGAGCAAGTCTTCAACCAGCTTCTGCTGATCGGCGTTGAGCGTGATGATGCCGAGGGTATGCCCCGCCGCGACGAAGCCGGGATCGGTCAGCCGACGCACAGCCTCGTCAACCATCGCTTTTGCCTCGATCTGGTTGGTGCGGCCTTTCCCGCGCGCATAGACACCTTCGACCCGCCGCCAACCGACCGTGCTGGGCCGCGTTTCGGGCGAAGGGAAGGTGACGAGGCCGCTGTCGTAATAACGGTGGTTGGAGAACGCGATCAGGCTCTCATGACGACTCCGATAATGCCAACTCAATGAGTGCATGGGCACGCCGGCGGCGAGGCATTCGTCGAGAATGCTCTCCATATCCTCTTCGGTGTCCATGTCCGTGTCGGTGGCATTGGCCGACCGCATGAAGAAGCTGGTCGGCGGCATCTGGCGGGGGTCGCCGGCGATGACGACCTGCTTTCCTCTCGCCATCGCGCCGATCGCGTCCCAAGGCGTAATCTGTGAGGCCTCGTCAAAGATGACGAGATCAAAAAGGGCCTGATCCGGCGGCAAATACTGAGCGATCGACAAGGGGCTCATCAACATGCAGGGCGCGAGCCGGGTGAAGGCGTCCCCCATCTCGATGGCGAGCTGCCGGATCGGCTTGTGGCGCTGCTTCAACTGGAGTTGATGCTTGAGAACCGCATACCCGTCTCTCTTGCCGATCGTCTCCTTGGCGGGAATCTGCCCGCAGAGTTTCGCACGGATGTAGCGTGCCGACAGCTTTGAAAGGCGATCGTCGAGTTGACGGAAAGCCTGGATGTTGTCGCCGTGAACCGACGATGCAAATTGCCGCAGCAATGGCTCGGCATCGATGCGGCAAGCCGCGAACCAGCGAGAATAGGCTGTTTCGAACACCCCCAGCACGTCTTCCGGATTGATGATGCCTGTTTCGACAGCTTCAACCAACGGAGACAATCCTTGACTCACCGCGTCGTGGCGAGCCCGTTGCCAATTCGTCCAGGACTGTAACCGGGCTTCGTGGGCGACGACTGCCTCGGCGGCGGTGCGCCACACTTCATATGGCGCTGCGACTGGGCCTGCGGCATGCTGCGAAAAGACGTCGATCGCATCGCCCAGCCGGGTTGCCGCCTCACTCAGCCGCCCCGCGCAGCGGACGATTGCGCCGTCCGGTCCCAGGAGATCGTTGGCATCGACGGTCAGAGTGGAGCTGACTCGCCGTAACTCGGCCAGATGATCAGGGCCATCGGCTTGATGAGCGATGGCCGCGCGAAGCCGTTCCAGAAACGCGCACGCCGCCTCGACGGCGCTGGTGTCGCTGGCGAGGCCGACCCAGCCGGGGACCCCGGCGAGACGGGGGGCAAGCTTGTCCAGTTCCTCCAGCAAGCCCGCCATTTTTTCCAAACGGGGCAAGTCGTTCTCGGGATCGACGACACCGGTTGCTCCTCCGGCTTCACCTAGCGCCCGGGCGACCTTTCGCTTGGCGAGCGTCGCTAAGAACCAGAATCTCTCCCCAGCGGCCTGCCAATTCGCGCGCGTTGCGGTGAGGTCGATTCGCCGGGAAGCCTCCGGCGCATACCCAGCCGAAAGACCAGCTTCTTCAGCTCGATATTGCTCCAAGGCGATTATGGCTTCGCGGGTGGCTGCGATGCGATCCGCCATGTCTGGAGCGAAGGCCAATCGCACATCGCGACCATGGGTTTCGATGAGCAGGTTCACAAATGTCAGCAGGCTTTCAAGCTCCGCCTTGTCATGGATTGTCGAAGGCAGCTTGGTCGCGTTCTTCAGATTTTCATGCTCTTCCAATGCCGATCGAAGCGCGCCAAGGACGGTGCGTGCCGCTGCGGAGATCGCCTCCTGCCAGCCGTTTGACCAATCACTCGCCGTCAAAATGCCCAGCGAGGCTGGCAGATCATGCACGTCACGACGCGCCAAACCCAAGCGGCGGGATACTTCGCGGAAACGGGCCATATCGGCATCGTCGTGTTGCGCGCTCGCGGCAAAGAACAGGCGTGGCGTATGGTCCGTCCAATCGCGGACGACACGGCCAATGGCGCGATGGAGAGTCAGTCCATTGGCTTCCCGGCGGTGGAGCAGCCGCACCACGTCGTTGAGACCGTCTCTGAGCCGTCTCGCCTCCGCCGCCTCGCGCGCCCACTCCTCCGCACTCATGGTATCTCGGGTGGTCCAGGCTCGATCAAGCTGCTTCAGCACCTCGACCTTCGTCGCCTTCGCGGAGTGGAGTTCTAGGCAGAATTCTCCCAACTCCTCCTTCTCCAGCCTTCGCTGGACGACATCGAGTGCGGCCATCTTCTCGGCTACGAAAAGCACTCGCCGACCGAGTGCCAGATTCTGGGCGATGATGTTGGCGATCGTTTGGGATTTTCCTGTCCCTGGTGGCCCGTCGAGCACGAAATTATGCCCCTCGGCGGAGGCCAGGACCGCCGCGAGCTGGGAGCTATCCGCCGGCAGCGGGGTGAAAAGGCTCTCGGGCGCTACTTTGTCATCCAGCTCGTCGGGGCGCGGGAAATCCCTGACGCCTTCAAGCGCGTTGCCTTCGCGTTCAATAAGGTGCCGCACGACGGGGCTTTCCTTGAGCTGGTCGGCGCGATCCACCAAGTCTTTCCACATCAGATACTTGGCGAAGGAGAATGTGCCCAGAAGCACGTCAGGCACGACTTCGAACCCCGGCATGTCGCGAACTGCGCGCCGGACGATGTTCCAGACCTCCTCGACATCGACCCCGGTTTCGTCGGCAGGGAGAGAGGCGTGTAGGTTGGGGATGGTGAGCTCGAAATCTTGCCTGAGCAATTCGAGCAGCGTCAGATTGAACCGGGGTTCATCCTCATGTTGCGTCATGACGACGCCGCTGAGCGCGCTCTTTCTTTCCAGTTTGACCGGTATCAGGATCAGCGGCGCGCGATAGCTGCGCTCGTCTTCGGGACGCTTTTTCCATTTCAGGAACCCGAGCGCCAAGAATAGGGTATTCGCGCCGCCTTCGGCCAGATCGCTCCGTGCCTTCCGATACAGGTCGATCAGACCGGCCTCCAACCGATCCTTCGGCAATAGGGACAACGCCTCTCCGCGTTCCAGCGCGGCATGGGCGACCTGTTCCCGCAGGTTTTCATTGGTCTGAGTCTCGTAGAGCTTCTCGTCACGTCCCCCGGAAGCAAGGTCGGGCATAGGCACAATCCGTACCTTGCGACCGGTCGCCAATCGGTCTTCCAGCCCATGCGGATCGGGGCAAAGAAGCCGCACGACCTTGGCGCCGTCTGGCACATGCAGCAGGCGATTGCTGGTGGTGAGGTTCAGGAGCTTGCGTTGCCATAGCGCGATCCGGTCGCGCACCGTGTCGGCCTCTTCGGGGACCTCCACGTCAAAATCCGGCAATTGAGGAGCGGCTTCCATGGCCTCGGAGACGGGTAATCTCACGTCCGTTTCGTTGATCTCAGCGCGCTGGCTGGCCGATGTGCTCAGCGGTCTGATCTTCTGCATGCGCGCGCGACGGACATCGATCGCGATCTCGAAGGGATCAACTGCGTCCTCAGCGATCAAGCGCTGCGCTACTTTTTCTGCCTGACTAAGGCCGGGAGGATGGGCCTGAGTAGCCAATGTCGTCTCGAAGACGATCATGTCTTTCAAATCGATGCGCCGGCGAAGAGCTGCGGCTTCATCGGTTGCCAACGCTGCAAACTCGACAGGCTGAAGCCAAACGCCGGTGAAAGCGTGACCCTGTGTGATAATAATAAGCGGGTTGAGACGTGCTTGTTCAAGGGCCGCCGCAAACAGTAGGGCGGTATCGAGACAGGTCGCCAAGCCGCCATCCAGAATGGCGCTCGGCGTGCGGACCTTCTGGCCCACACCCTCGAAATGAGCGGGCGGAAGCGCATAGGAAATGCGAAAGCCGCAGACCGCCGACCATATGGCCGAGGTCAACTCCCAGACGCGAGTGCGGGACTTGTCTTCATAGCCGTTGATGCCATCAGGCCGCCCCGCACGCCGGAGCACGTCCGACGCAGCTTTCAATACCCGATCAACAGCGGGGTCATTTGGCATGACAAAGGCTGGAAGCAACTCCGCCATGGAGCCCACCCCGCCCCATTGGTTGCGAGCCAATAGCTCTACGGGATGATCAACCTCGGCCAGCGTCTCTTCACCAGCCTTAAGATGCAGCGAGATGGTGCCGACGAGGCTTTCGTCGAGGTCTCCCAGCAAGTCCGCGTTGAGCGATACATCGCGATCCGTGATATGGATCATGGTGCCTGCGGCGAGGCGATCGATCCGCCATGTCTTTGGTTGCAGGAAGCCGGGATCGGCTGAAAGGGTAAGGATCAAATCCTCGAAAGACTCACCGCTGATATTATCCAGTTCAAGCTCTCGAAGAATTGGAACGGCATTCTGGTGCGAAGCGAATCCTACCTTGCTCGCCAATGAGGCATCGATTTTAATCGTCACGGCCTCTCCCCCTCATTGCCGATACTGTCCCCACCTCTTCTTGAAGGTCAATGGGAGCGCTTCATTGCCGACTCATGGTCGCCGGACAAATGTCCGGGCCAGACCCTCAGAGCTCTCTGCGAGATCGGGGTGGCTGCGGTCTCGCCACTATTGGCTAGCTGGCTTCCATCGGGCAAAATCCCCCACATAACCCCCACGGATTCGAGGCAGTGGTGACTCTCTCAGACACAGAAAAGCAAGCGATTGTAGTGCTTTTGGCGCAGTTTCACCGCCCCTCGGATGTGGTGGTTCATATGCGTGAGCATTTTGGCATCGAAGTCGATCGCTTTCAGGTCCGGTCCTACGATCCCACGAACCCTCGTTACGAAGCCGGCGCCAAGTGGCGGTCGATCTTCGAGGCGGCCAGGGCGGAGCATCTCAGCTCGGTGAGCAGCATCCCGATCGCAAACAAGGGATACCGGCTGAATGTGCTCCAAAAACTGCTGGACCGGGCAAATGCCGTGGGAAACATTCCTCTGGCGTGCGCGATCCTTCGGCAGGCGGCTCAGGAGATGAAAAGCTCTGTTGCCGAAAAACGGGATGCGATTCTGTCTCCCGCTGAAGGCCCCTATCGCATTGACGAAATGTCTCCTGAAGAGCGGCGGTCGCTCCTGCGGGATATGTTGTCTGAAACCATTGAACAGCTCAATCGAGATAAAGCTGATCAAGCTGCTGAGAAGCCAGTCGCAATAACAATGGCCGCGTAGCTGCATTGCCATATCGGCTTGTCCCCGTGGTCGCTTCGTCATAGATTGAACCCGCGTTCCCGATCTTCATCGTGAGGGTGCGTCCGCAAGCGCGGGTGAACACAGGCACCGACTCAGGTCGGGTGGCCTGCGGAATATAAGACCTTCGGGGAATACGCGGGGCGCGGTTCCCTGTGTTCACGCGCGATGAACCGCCCGGCTCGGGCGGAGCGGTGAGCATGGGGGAGTATATGGCGCTAGCGAAATCAATTATCGCAGCTGGCGCGCTAGGCTTGCTTACGGCAGGCTGCGCAACAGGAATGGCGGGAAGCTCCAGGCGCATATGCTATGATGCCGGCCTCCAGCCCGGTACGCAGGCGTACACCGATTGCTGGCAGCGAATTCGGGATCAGCAATTCGCGGTTGATGGCGCGATACTGCAAGACGGTATTATCGCCGCTGCTGCTGTTGCTGCTGCCGTCGAGGCGCAACGCGCCACCCCCGTAGGTCAACCGCCGCCGGCTGGGTCTTGGCAAAGAGCGCCTTGGGCGACGCCACAACGTCTGCAATCGGAATGGTATGAGAGCGGAGGCAGGATGTGCCGTTACGAGAACGGAACCGTGCTCAATATGGGATGGAATGCCTGCCCGCCTTCAATCCCCGGTCAATGAACGGACGCTGCGATCTTCGTGGGTATCCCGCTAGTCGGCTCCGCGACGGAATACGGAATTCCGCGACGGAATGAAGACTCATGAAACATAGCTGGATCACTCTTCCCGGACTCTTGATCGCGTGGGCTGCATATTCGTGGCTAAGATATCGTGTTGCCAGCGAGCGCGTTGAGGAATGCTATAATCTGATCACCAGCACCAATCAGTTGGACGTCTGCATCCGCAACGCGATCGAAACGCGCGACGCCGTTGTCTCATGGGGTTTTGGGTTGCCGCTGGCAGGGCTTATCGGAGCTGTGTTTCTTCGCTGGATGCTGAGCGCACGGGCCAATGAAAGGAAGCGAGATGCCCTCGGAACTGAGCGCTCCAAAAAACCCTGATCACCGCGCGTCGATACTCTTTGGGTTGGAGCTTCTCTCCAATGATCCGCTCGCTTCGCCCGAGACACGCAGAAATGCGGAAAGGTGTCTCCGCAATCAGCGGTTGATGGCAAAGGCAAGGCAGGATGGTAGGTGTTAGCCCGAATGTTAGCCGCAGCCCTTGAGCGCACGCCAAAACTCGACTTAAGTCATTGAAAATATGGTGGACGCACTAGGGCTCGAACCTAGGACCCGCTGATTAAGAGTCAGCTGCTCTACCAACTGAGCTATGCGTCCATTGCCATCAGGCAGTCCGCGGGCGACCCTCGGGGCAGCGGCGGAAGGCGCCATTTAGGGGCGGTGCGCGGGGATTGCAACCGTCTTAAATCGCCCCCGCGGCACGGCGCGGATCGCGGCGGGTCTGGCGGTCGATCGACATCAAAAGGCCGATGCAGATCATCACCGTCATCATCGCCGATCCGCCATAGGAGACCAAAGGCAGCGGGATGCCGACGACGGGCGCCAGCCCCATCACCATCATCAGGTTGACCGCGACATAGAAGAAGATGGTCAGCGTCAGGCCCGCCGCCGTCAGCCGTTCGAACCGGCCTCTGGCGTCGATCGCGACCTTCATGCCCCAGCGCAGCAGCAGGAAGAAGAGCGCGATCAGCACCAGACCGCCAACCAGCCCCCATTCCTCGGCGAAAGCGGAGAAGATGAAGTCGGTATGCTGTTCGGGCAGATATTGGAGATGGCTCTGCGATCCCTTGAGGAAGCCTTTGCCGAACAGCCCGCCCGAGCCGATCGCGATCTGCGACTGAGTGATGTGGTAGCCGGCGCCAAGCGGATCCTGCTCCGGATTGAGGAAAATCAGCACGCGCGCCTGCTGGTGCGGCATCATCAGCGAGTAGGCGATGGGGATCATCGCCGCGACGGCGGCCGCTCCGCCGAGGAACCATGAGAGCGGCAGTCCGGCGAGGAACATGACGCCGATCGCGGAGAGAGCGAGCAAGGCGGCGGTGCCGAGATCCGGCTGGATGAGGATGAGCAGGGTCGGCACGGAGAGCAGGGCGATGGCAGGCCACAAGGCTGACCAGCGGCCGATCTCGCGCGGCGGAACCATCGCGTAGAAACGGGCGAGGACCAGCATCATCACCGGTTTTGTCAGTTCCGAAGGCTGGAGCCGGATGATGCCGAGATCAAGCCAGGAGCGTGCGCCGCCGGCGATCGCGCCGAAGGCGAAGACAGCGATCAGCAGCAGGATGACGCCCGCATAAGCGAGGTGGACCGTTTCCTCGAATATTTTGGGTCGTATATAGGACAGCGCAATGGCCATGAGCAGAAAGACGCCGAAGCGCACCATATGGGGTAGCGCCCAGGGCATCATCGATCCGCCCGCCGCCGAATAGAGACTGAGCGCGCCCGCCCCGGCGAGCGCCGTGACGATGAAGATCGCCTGCCAGGGCAGCTCGGCGATCTGTTTGGGGACAACCAGCGCCATCAGGGCGCCTCAGCGGGGGGAGGCGCCGCGGCCGCGGCGGTGCGGGCGGCTTCCCATTCGGCGGTCCGACGCGCCATCCGTTCGCTGATATTGCCGCCCCATTCGCGCTCCAACGGCTCCAGTGCGGCCATCGCCCGATCCTTGTCGAACAGATAGGTGAGCACGTCGCGGGCGACCGGCGCAGCGGCGCGCGATCCGCCCATGCCATGTTCGATGACGACCGCGCCGGCGTAGAGCGGGCGATCGACGGGTGCGAAAAAGACGAACAGGCCGTGGTCGCGGAAGCGCCGCGCGACGCCTGCGCCGCCGCGCGCACCCCCGGAAATGGCGCTGACCGGCGCGGTGCCGGTCTTGCCGCCCATCAATATGTCGGGGAAGGGGAGGCGGCTGCGCCCTGCCGTGCCGGCGCCGTTCACCACTTCCGACATCGCGCGGCGGATCGTTTCGAAATGGGCGGGATCGTAATCGAAGTCGGCGGGCGCCGGTCCTTCGCCGGCGATCAGGCGCGGGCGTACCCGTTTGCCCGAGGCGAGGCAGGCCGACATGGTCGCGAGCTGGAGCGGGTTCACGATCACATAGCCCTGACCGATCACCGCGTTCAGCGAATCCGAATGGCTCCAGTCCTGATCGAAGCGACGGCGTTTCCAGGCGGCGTCGGGGATGGTGCCGTAGCTCTGGCTGACCACCGGCATGTCGTAGCGCTCGCCCAGGCCCAGCGCGCGGGCCATCGATGCGATGACCTCATAGCCGTGGCGATGCGCCATTGCGTAGAAATAGGTGTTGCAGCTCCTTGCGATCGCGCGGTGCATGTCCATCGGCCCGTGTCGGCCCAGGCAGCGGAAGACGCGGTTGCCGAGCCGGTAGCCGCCGCCGCAGCTCACCGTCTCGGTCGGGCTCACGCCAGCCTCCAGCAGCGCCATCGCCGCCATCGGCTTCAGCGTCGATCCGGGCGGGTAGAGCGCGTTCAGCACCTTGTTGAGCAGCGGCCGGCGCTCGTCCTCCGACATCATCGCCCATTCGGACCGGCTGATCCCGTCGGAAAAGGCGTTGGGATCGTAAGCGGGCATGGAGGCCATGGCGAGCAGGTCGCCGCTGTTGCAGTCCATGATGACGCAGGCACCCGATTCCTCGCCGATCCGCCGCGCGGCATAGCTTTGCAGGCCGGCATCGATCGTGGTGCGCAGCGGTGCGCCGCTCCGGTCCGGCAGGGTGCGCAGTTCGCGTACCAGCCGGCCGCGCGCCGTCACCTCGACCCGTGCCTGGCCCGGCTGCCCGCGCAGGCGCGGTTCCATCACCTTCTCCAGCCCCTCCTTGCCGATCTTGAAGCCGGGCGTGAGCAGCAGTGCCGCGCGGTCCTCCGCTTCATACTCGTCGCGATTGGGCGTGCCGACATAACCGATCAGATGGCCGACGGCAGCACCTTCGGGATAGAAGCGGGCAAAGGCGCGCAGCGGCGACACGCCGGGCAGGTCCGGCAGGCGCACAGTGACTTCGGCGAAGGTCTCGAACGACAGATTCTCGGCGACAGGCACCGGCCGGAAGCCGGCGGCGCCTTCCAGATCCTCGCGGATCTTCTCCACTGCGTCGGGGGAGAGCGCGAGGATGCGCGTCAGCTCGGCGATCACGCGGTCGGCATCCTCGATTTGATCGGGGATGAGGTCGACGCGGAAATCGCTGCGGTTGGACGCCATTGGCTGGCCGTGCCGGTCGACGATCCAGCCCCGGCGCGGCGGGATCAGACGGGTCTGGATGCGGTTGGAATCGGCGAGATCGGAATAGCGCTGGTTCTGGGCGATGGCGACATAGCCCATTCGCCCGGCGAGCACGGCGGCGAGCACCGCCTGGCCCGCCCCGATCAGCATCGCGCGGCGCGAGAAGCTCGCCGCGACATTCGCTTCGGTGGGCGGCGGGCGGTAGCGCCGCTTCATCGTCCGATCCGCCAGCGGTCCAGTGTCAGTACGATCCGTGCTGCGACGGGATAAGCAAGGATGCCGACGATCATCTGCGGCACGACGACCGGGAAGGCGACGTCGCTCTTCATCAGGAGCGCGATATACCAGGCGCCGATCACATGCAGCGCGATCAGGGCGGCGGCGATCAGCCAGTCCATCAGATAATCACGAAAGCCCAGCCGGCTGTCGATGAAATCGAGTGCGAGGAAAGCCGCCGTCCACAGCAGCATCGACTGACCGAGCGGATTGCCGGCGACGAGATCGTTGAGGAGCCCGAGCGCGAGCGCGGTGTTCGCGCTCCAGATTTCCGGCCGCAACAGCCGCCAGGTGATCAGGAACAGGAAGCCGAGATCGGGCACCAGCGGCACCGTCGTGACGAAGGGAAGCAGCGCCAGCAGGATCGCGGCGATGGTCGAGATCAGCGGCACGAAGCGGTTGCGCAGGTCGCGGATGGCGACTTCGGTGCTGGAGCCGGCGATCCGGCTCATTGCGGCGCCTCGGCGGGAGCGGGCGGGGATTGCTGGAGCGCAGGCTGATAGCGGGGATCCTGCTGGCGGCCGGCCTCGCTCGGCGCCCGGGCGGTGGGCGGCGCGGCCACCGGCGGGGCGGGCCGCTGCGGAGGCGCGTCGGCGAGCGTGCCGTCGACCGCCGGCTGATAGGCGCGCTGGACAATGGCAAAATCGGCGCGCGCCGGATCGGACAGCGGCCGGGCGACTGCGGTGTCGCCCTCGATCCGGATAACGCGCGCGACCGGCACGTTGGGCGGGAAAATGCCACCGATGCCGGATGTCACCAGCACATCGCCGGGGCGAAACGGATTCTCGCCGACCTCCAGTGTGCGCAGCTCGATCGTGCCGTCGCCGCGTCCGGCGGCGATGGCCGGCGTGTCGTCGCGCACCAGCCGCACCGGCACATTGCTGGAGGCGTCGGTGACGAGCAGCACGCGCGAGGCCCAGCGGCCGGTTTCGATGACCCGGCCGATCAGGCCGTCGGAGGAACGGACCGGCATGCCTGTCGCGACGCCCGATCCGGAGCCTGCCGAGAGCGTCGCGAGCCGGCGCGGCGACTGGTAGGAAGAGCCGACGATCCGCGCCACCGTCACCTCGTCGGTGACCTCCTGTGCCAGCCCCAGCATCGCGGTCAGCCGACGGTTCTCTGCTTCCGCCGCTTGCGCCTCGATCAGCGCGCGGCGCGTCTCGTCAAGCTCGGCGCGCAGTTCCGCATTTTGCGATCCGGCACGAAAATAGTCGGACACCGTATCGCCGATGCCGCTGAAGAATCCGGTGACAGAGCGTCCGCCCGAGCTGACCGGTGTCGTCGCGTCCAGCGCTGCACCCCGGATGGAGGCGAAGCCGCGCGGATCGATCGCCGCGACGATGAGCAGGAGCACGGCGATCAGCATCCCCGCCACGGCCACGACATAGCCGAGAAAAAGGGCATATTGCGCCTTGCGGGAATATCCCGGACGCCGTTTGGCGGGCGGAGCCATCTCCGCGCCTCCTTTGCCTTACGCCGTTTGCAGCACGCCGCGGAAGACATCCTCCTCCATCGCGCGGCCGGTGCCGAGCGCGACGCAGGTGAGGGGGTCGTCGGCGACGGTGACGGGGAGACCGGTTTCGTCGCGCAGCACTTCGTCGATGCCCTTGAGCAGCGCGCCGCCGCCGGTGAGCACGATGCCCTGGTCAACGATGTCGGCGGCCAGCTCCGGCGCGGTGTTCTCCAACGCGATGCGCACGCCCTCTACGATCGTGCCGACCGGCTCGGAGAGGGCCTCGGCGATCTGCCGCTGGTTGATCGTGATCTCCTTGGGCACGCCGTTGACGAGGTCGCGGCCCTTGATGTGGACGGTCTCACCGTCGCTGCCGCCTTCGGGCGGTTTGGCGATGCCGACCTGCTTCTTGATCCGCTCGGCGGTCGCTTCGCCGATCAGCAGGTTGTGGTTGCGCCGGACATAGGAGGAGATTGCCTCGTCCATCTTGTCGCCGCCGACGCGCACCGAGGTGGTGTAGGCGAGGCCGCGCAGGCTCAGCACCGCGACTTCGGTGGTGCCGCCGCCGATGTCGACGACCATCGATCCGATCGGCTCGGTCACCGGCATGTCGGCGCCGATCGCGGCGGCCATCGGCTCCTCGATCAGATAGACCTGACGAGCGCCGGCGTTGGAGGCCGCATCGCGGATCGCGCGCCGCTCGACCGAGGTGGAGCCCGAAGGCACGCAGATCACGATCTCCGGCCAGCGCGGCAGGCGGCGGCGGCCGTGCACCTTCTCGATGAAATGCTTGATCATCTCCTCGGCGACGTCGAAGTCGGCGATCACGCCGTCG
>CAYTMM010000003.1:0-78240 GCA_964438875.1 uncultured Sphingosinicella sp.
CTGGAATGCACCGGCTTCTTCACCGATCGCGCCTCGGCGCAGAAGCATCTCGATGCCGGCGCATTCCAGTGCGATGTCGACGCCGTTCGCGGCGTGCGGCAGGTTCGCGGGATCGCGCTCGGCCGTCACCTTGATGCGCTTGCCGTCAATGACGAGATCGTTGCCATCGGCCTTCACCTCGCCCGGATAGGGGCCGTGGACCGAGTCGCGCTTGAAGAGGAGCGCATTGGATTCGGCGTCGGCGAGATCGTTGATCGCCACCAGCTCGAGCCCGCTGTCGGGGCGCTCCAGGATGGCGCGGGCGACGAGGCGGCCGATGCGGCCGAAGCCGTTGATCGCAACTTTGGTTGCCATGTGACTGATCTCCTTAACGATTGAGTGCCGCAATCACCTGCGGCACGATCGCTTCGGTGGTGAAGCCGAAGCGCTTGAAAAGCTCGTCCGCCGGGGCGGAAGCGCCGAAGCGGTCGAGGCCGATTTTGAGGCCGTCACGGCCGGTATAACGTTCCCAGCCGAAAGTCGCGCCCGCCTCGATCGAGACGATCAGCGCGTCGTCCGCCAGGATATCCTTGCGATAGGCCTGCGGTTGGGCGTCGAACGCTTCCCAGCAGGGCATGGAAACGACATCGGCGCCGATCCCCTGCCCTTCGAGCGCATCCGCCGTCGCCAGCGCCAGTTCGACCTCCGAACCGGTGGCGAGCAACACGACCTTGCGCGCCGCCGATGCGGCGCGGAGGCGATAGGCGCCCTTTGCCGAGAGATTTTCTGACGTCTCCGTGCGGACTTGCGGCAAATTCTGGCGGGTCAGCGCAAGCAAGGACGGTTTGCCCTTCGCCTTGAGCGCCAGTTCCCAGCATTCCGCCGTCTCGACCACGTCACAAGGGCGATAGACGTCGAGATTGGGCATGGCACGCAACGAAGCGAGCTGCTCGATCGGCTGGTGGGTCGGCCCGTCTTCGCCCAGCCCGATCGAATCGTGGGTCATCACATAGATGGTGCGAACCTGCTGGAGCGCGGACAGGCGGATCGCCGGCCGGCAATAATCCGAGAAGATCAGGAACGTGCCACCATAAGGGATGATCCCGCCATGCAGCGCCATGCCGTTCATTGCCGCCGCCATGCCGAATTCGCGGATGCCGTAATAGATGTATCGACCGGAATAATCGTCTTTTGTCAGCGGCTTCTGATTCTTTGTTTTGGTATTGTTCGAACCCGTGAGATCCGCCGATCCGCCGATCGTTTCCGGCACCAGCGTATTGATCGCCTCCAGCGCCAGCTCGGACGCCTTGCGGGTCGCGACCTTCTGCGGGTTGGCGATCAGGCCGGCGATATAGTCGTCCAGCGAGAAGCGGTCGGGCAGCTCACCCGACATCCGGCGCGACAATTCGGCGCCCTTGTCGCTGGCGGCGAGGCGATCGCGCCAGGCCGCATGATCCCCGGCGGCACGCTGTCCGGCTTCGCGCCAAGCCGCTTCGATCTCTGCGGGAATTTCGAACGGCGCGGCGGTCCAGCCCAGCTCGGCGCGGGCGGCGGCCACTTCGTCCGTGCCGAGCGCGGCACCATGCGTGGCGGAGGTGCCCTGCTTGTTGGGCGCGCCCTTGCCGATGATGGTGCGGCAGGCGATCAGCGACGGGCGCGGATCTGCCAGCGCTTCGTCATAGGCGCGGCGGATGTCGGCCGGATCGTGGCCGTCGCAGCGCACGACATGCCAGCCATAGGCGGCGTAGCGCGCCTCGATATCCTCGCTGGTCGACAGGTCCGTGCCGCCGTCGATGGTGATGCGATTGTCGTCCCAGATGACGTTGAGCCGCCCGAGGCAGAGATGGCCGGCCAGGCCCGCCGCCTCATGGTTGATGCCCTCCATCAGGCAACCGTCGCCGGCAATGGCCCAGGTCTTGTGATCGACTAGATCGTCGCCGAATTCGGCATTGAGGTGCCGCTCCGCGATCGCCATGCCGACCGCCATCGCCACGCCCTGCCCCAGCGGCCCGGTGGTCGCCTCGACGCCGTCGAGCAAGAAATTCTCGGGATGCCCGGCGCAGGGGCTACCGGACTGCCGGAAATTGCGGATCTCGTCCATCGTCGGATGGGCGTAGCCGGTCAGGTTCAGCAGGCTGTAGATCAGCATCGAACCGTGGCCGGTCGAAAGCACGAAACGGTCGCGGTCCGCCCAGTGCGGATCGGCGGGATCGTGCTTCAGATATTCGGTCCACAGGATGGTCGCCGCATCGGCCATGCCCATCGGCATGCCGGGATGGCCGGAATTGGCCGCCTGGACCGCGTCCATGGACAAGGCGCGGATGGCGTT
Organism: uncultured Sphingosinicella sp.; assembly: GCA_964438875.1. Classification (GTDB taxonomy): domain Bacteria; phylum Pseudomonadota; class Alphaproteobacteria; order Sphingomonadales; family Sphingomonadaceae; genus Allosphingosinicella. The sequence continues at coordinate 2,309 of CAYTMM010000003.1, forward strand.
GGCGAGCGATCTTATGTCGGCGGACATGCGGTCCCTTCGAAAGCGGAGTCGTGAGGCGCGCGGCACGGCGCGCTGGGCTCCCTTTATCGGCGGGGACGCCCCCGTCAACCGTGGCGGCTTGCCGCGCGCCATAGCTGTGTTATCCTCATGGCATGGCCGACCAGCGTGCCCTTGATGCCGCCAGCCGAATCGAACGGGCGCTCGCGCGCATCGAAGCGGCAGTTTCCCGTCCTGCAGCGCAGTCCGATCCGGCCGACAGCGACATGTACCGCCGCCTCAGCGCCGCGCACGACTCGCTGCGCGCCGAAGTGGCCGGCGCGATCGGTGAGATCGACCGGCTGGTCGCCGCCGGGGAGAAAGGCTGATGGCCAGCATCGACGTCGAGGTGGCGGGCCGCCGCTACAATGTCGCCTGCCGCGACGGGGAGGAGGCGCATTTGCGCGGTCTCGCCGCCACTGTCGACCGGCGCGCCCGGGATGCCGAAACCGCGCTGGGCGGACTTACCGAATCGCGCCAGCTCCTGTTCGCCGCCTTGCTGATCGCCGACGATCTCAAGGAGACCCGCGCCGGCAACGGCATCGCCGAACCGGAGCCATTGCCGCCCGATCCAGCCGTCGCCGAGACGCTGGAGCGGCTCGCCGCGCGGATGGAAAGGCTAGCCGACGCCCTTGAGGGCGGCGGGACGAAAGCCTAAATGGGTGGTGACGGGTACTGCCCGGTGCGCGCTTTTGAGAACATCCCTGAGGCGATAAGACATCCTCGGGAGCTGTCCCTGCCCAGGCCCTGGCCTGACGCACATGGTTCCCACCTGACGTTCTAGGCGTCAGAGGATATTCCAGCAAACGGCCATGGCGGTCCCGTCACCCTTTCCCTCCGACAAGAGCACCCTGCGCACCGAGGCCTTGCGCCGGCGCCGCGATTTCGCACGCGCGCTGACCGCAGAGACGCGCGCGGCGCTGGAGAACGGCCTAGCCGATCATGTCCTGCCGCGCCTCGGCGACGCGAACGTGATCGCCGCCTATCATCCGCTACGCAACGAGATCGACCCTGGCACAATTCTAGCCGGGCTGCCCGCCGGCGTGCGAATCGCCCTGCCCTGGTTCGCGGATCCGGCAGCGCCGATGTTGTGGCGCGAAGATCCGGCCGTAGCGCCCGGCCCCTGGGGCATGACGCAGCCGGACGGGCGAGCCGAAATGCTGGCGCCGGATATCGTGCTGGTCCCTCTCGTTCTCGCCGACCGGCGCGGCACGCGGATCGGGCACGGCCAGGGCCATTACGACCGGGCGCTCGCGACGCTGCGTTCGGTGCGGAAAATCATGATGATCGGGCTTGCCTGGCCTTGTCAGATCGTCGATTCGGCGCTGCCGGCCGATCCTTGGGACATTCCCATGGATGCAATCTCGACACCGGAGGAGTGGATCGAATGCGCGTAGAACCGACCTGGCGCCAGCCCTTCGGCATCCTGTTGATCCTGCTGCTGATCGCCGGCTGGGCCGTACTCGTTGTCAGCGCCGCGCCCTGGCTCGACTGGGCGCCTGCCTGGGTTCACGCAATTTACTATATCGTGACCGGAATCGTCTGGATCCTGCCCTTGAAGCCGCTGTTGCGCTGGATGGAGACAGGGAAATGGGGCGCCTGATCCCGATATAGGGAATGGCGCGAGTGACGGGGCTCGAACCCGCGACCTCCGGCGTGACAGGCCGGCGCTCTAACCAACTGAGCTACACCCGCGTAAGGCAGGCGGGCGAACTAGAAGAGGGCATCGGGGCTGTCAAGCGACCCGGGCCGGAGAATTTGCCGGGCGCTAACCGGGTGGCGGCTGCCCCCTCTGATCGTCGTGATGCTCGTGGATCAATGTCCCCTCCTCGAACAGGAAGCCGGCAATGTCCGGCTTGCCCGCCGCATCAAGTATGGTGCGGAAGATGATGAGCAGCGGCACCGCCAGCAGCGCGCCGGTCGTCCCCCATACCCAGGCCCAGAAACTCAGAGACAGGAGGATCATCAAAGGATTGATGGTGAGACGACGGCCCACCACCATCGGGGTGACGATATTTGCCTCGATCATGTGGATGACGACGAAGGAAATGGCCGGCAGCATGGCGTAGAGCGGTTCCTCGAACGCCATCAGGCCGCCCAGCGCGAGCAGGACGGTCGAAGCGATCGGCCCGAGATAGGGAATGTAGTTCAGCACCGCGACGATGCCGCCCCACATCAGCGGCGTCGGCATGCCCAGGAACCAGAGGACGAGCGCGACGAAGAGGCCCATGCCGATATTCACGACGGTGATCGTGCCGAGATAGGTGGATGTGGCATCCACCACCTGCTGGATCACGCGCGCCGTCGTCATCGCGCCGTCGAAGCTGGTGCGAGTCGTGATCGTGCGCCTGCGCATCCTGGTCCAGCCCGACAGGAAGAAGAAGATCACCAGCACCGCGAAGAACATCTGGATGGCGGCAAATGGCGCCGAGCTGGCGACGATCTGCAGCAGGGAATTGGGCGTTTCGACCCGCACAGCCTGCGCCGATGTCGCGCCGAGCGGGGAGCGGCCGAACTCGCGTACGACATTGTCGATGAACTGCTCCAGATTCGAATAAACATCGACGAGCGGCGCGAGCGTGGAGCGCACCTGGCCAATCCGGTCCGGCAACATCTGGAACCATTCAGCGGCCGGCAGCACGATCGCCGCGACCGCGGCATTTGCCATGGTCAGGAACAGCGCGATACACAGGAATGCGGCCAGTGCGGATGGCACCCTGCGGCGTTCCATCCATTCCAGCAGCGGCACCAGCGCGATCGCAATCACCAGCGCTGCGGTGACCGGCAGGAAGAATTCGGCACCGGCCCGCAACGCAAAGGGAACGGCAAGAACGAGCGCCGCGCCGAACATGAGCGCCAGCGCGGCGAGTAGCCGGTCGCGCCGGAACGCTACGGCGTCGAGCTCCGCCTCGATCCGCGATTCGAGCAACTTGGCGAGCTGACGGGACTCCCCCTCTGCATCCGCTTCGTTATGATCGGCCGGCGCCTGCGGCGCGGATTCGTCCGGCGCGGGTTCGGGGTTCTCCATTTACAGGATCATGCCGCAGGACAAGCGGACTGAGAAGAGCATTCGATGCAGGGCATCGCGGCTATGTTACTTGGTACGGGTGGTCGGACTCGAACCGACATATCCACGAAGGATGGCAGATTTTGAGTCTGCTGCGTCTACCAATTCCGCCACACCCGCATGCCGACCGGCACGCTGTGCGACCGATGAGCGACGACGCCCTATAGGTCCCGCTCGGAAAGATTTCCAGATGGAACGGAACATCCGGGTCGGCATCGGACGCGACCGCACCGGTTTCCGCCCAGCAGAAAAGTTCAAGCCGTTGGTCGCCAAGGCGTTTCCATGACGATCGCATCGATCATCGTCTTCGCCGCAGTCTCGAAGACGCGGCGACGTGACAGGCCGCGTTCTCGCGCCGCGTAGAAAAGTATCGGATGACAGAGCCGCAGCTCATTCCGGTCCTGCTGGGAATCGGCCCATTCGGTCGCGGCGCAACCGAAGGCGAGAGATTCCAGTCCATCCAGCAACGGCATGATCACAGGAAGCGGCACCCCCTGGATTGCCAGCAGCCCGGCGGACCGGGCATGCTCGTCCTGACCGATGCCGAGCGACTGCCGGCGCAACATGACCGGGATAAGATTGGGATGTGCTCGTAAAGCCTCCCAATAGCGCGCAGCATTTTCGACGACCCACTCACGCCAGTGAGCATTTGGATCGCGTGGTGTGCGGACATCTGCCAAGGCCAGCCGGCACGCGCCGACGACGATCTCGTCCTTGCTGGAGAAATGATGATAGAGGGAAATCCCGTTGACCTTTAGCTCCTCGCCGATCCGCCGGATCGTAAGGCCTTCAAGGCCCTCCTCGTCAATAATCCGCAAAGCTGCCGCAAAGGCACGCTCCGGCGAGATTAAAGCGGTTTTGGGTCTTCCCATTCCTGAGGCTGCGGCCAAATCTATCTAAGGGCCGTAATCGGGATCAGGTCGCGCATTTCGGAAAAGCCATAGGCTTCCTGATCCTCCCCAAGATAGCGACCGTCTGCCGTCGTCCATTCGACCTGGGTCATCCAGGCGAAAACCGGCGGCGACGTGTTGAACGCGAAGCTCCCGTTCGATCGACCCGTCGCCTCGATCCGTCGTCCAAGCGAATCCGTCATGGCGAGTTCGAAACGGATGGGTCGGCCCGCGACGCGTTCCGTTACCCTGCGCTCGGCAAGGACGATCGGCGCGCGAATTCCGTCCCGCACCAGATAGCCGCCATTGCCTTCGTGCGGCGCCTGTACAGCCGCTCCGACGCTTCGCGGTCGAATCAGTAGGAACTGCTCCTGTTCGCTGATCCCGAAGCTGACCGATGCCGAGCGACGCGGCGCATTGTCCGGCCGGCTGTACCAGCTCCGGTCACGATGACCGAATGTGTCCACCGGAATGCGCTCTCCGTTGAGCAGCATCTCCCCCGTGACCCGGCAATCCTGGTCGAAATGCCCCTTCCCTTCGTTCTGATGGTTTTTATCGACCTGGGTCCAACCGGGAAAAGCATCGTCTATCCCGTCGAATTCCAGCTCCAAGGTCAGGCGCCCAGGATCGTCGAAGGCGACGAGATAGCGTTTGAGAGGTTCGAGAACCCGATAGGTCAGGTCGTCAAATGTTACATCGACAAGATCCTGCTTGGGCATCGGAATGTGCCAGCGAAACCGGGAATAAGGCAATTCCCAGGGCAGTACGCCGTCACTCCCCCACACATGGACTGCCAGCGAACAGATACCCATATTCGGTCGGAACAATGGGTATATGGCGAGCGACAGCGGGCGATCGCCGCCAAGATCGAAACCGAAATAACAGGTTTCCGTCCACCAGATGTCGTCCGGCGATAGCGGCGAATGAAACCCGTCATCACGGGCGGTCAGCGTTTGGGCCGGAGCCGTCATGCCAGATTCCTCAATATTCAAATGGATGGATGCACGTCGAGCCCAAGATCGGCCGTCGTCCAAGGCGGGGTCAGGGCGCGCGCCTTGGTGAGCGGCCACAGATAAGCATGGCGCGCGCCTCGACGCATGAAATAGGTCAGCAATTGTCCACGAGACCGGGCATCGGACCATCCGCGCGCGGCGAGTTTCGCTTCGCCTTCGGATATCCCGGCGCCGTAATAGCCGAGCAGGCGGTGGAGATCCTCACGGTCGCCGACGCGAATCGCAGTACCGTACCGGTCCACGGCTTCGAAATGATCCGCATAGGCCCGCACTGCCCTGGCCCGCCGGAGCGCTTCGACATCGTCCAGCGCCGGCTCGATGATTTCGTCGAGGTCGCTTCTGAACGTGGCCAGCGCTTCGCCGCTCAGCAACGTCTCGCCTTTCTCCAGCGCCGGGCAGTCGCCCAGATCGATCTCCAGCAGCCCGGCCAGGGCGCTCGACAGCTTCAGATCGAGAACGGGGATCAGGCTCAGATAGGGCAGCCGATCCTGTGAACTGGTGCCGTTGTCCAGAGCGGCGAGGATCATCACGTACCAGCGCAGCAGAACCAGCGCCCGATAATAGGCGATCCGGTCCGGCGCGATCTCCCTGCCGGTACGTGTCGACCAGCGGCGAAGTTGTTCCGCCAGATCTCCCCCTGCGCCGAGCCATTCATGCCCTCGGAAGACCCACCAGGCGAGATCGTCCATCGGATCGCCAATATGCGCAAACTCCCAATCGATCAGCGCGGTGATTCCGCCCCGTTCAAACAGAAAGTTCTTCGGGCCGACATCGCCGTGACAAAGCGAAGGCGGTCCTTCATGAACCGGCGCCAGTTCACGCAAAACCGCGAAGGCGCATTCGGCAAGCGGCGCGGAACGGTGGACCCGCCCTTCGAAGACCCGCCCCCAAAGATCAAGCTCGAGCAGGGCATGATCGCGTGAGTTTCGAGGACGGATAAAAGACGGAAGATGGAGCCGCGACGTATCCAGCGTATGCAGATCGGCCAGCGCATCGATGAACTGTCCGCAAACCGCTTCGCGCTCGTTTTCGGGCAGTTGCAACAAATCGAAGTCGCCCGATGCCCGCTCCACCAGCAAGGACCGCCCGTCTTCGCTCACGCCCACGAAACCGGGGATCCGCACCGGCTCCGTCGTGAGCGCACGATACACTTCGGCTTCACGTGACAGTGTAAGTTCAGTTCCAGCCATCATTCCTGTGCCGGGATCGATGCGCAGGATAAGATCTGCACCACTTTCCATGCGAACCACGTACATTGCGCGGCTCGCGCCGGCCGCAAGCCGCACGATATCGACGACCGGACGCCCGGCGGTGCTTTCAACCCAGCTCTTCGCCGCCTCAAGGTCCACGATTCCGCTACTCCTTGTGATGATTGCTGATCCTGCCACGACCACTGCCGCCCACCGTCGCGGGGACAGCACGCCCGATCGCCGAGAAAGCTCGGTCATCCTGGGATGCGGCGATGTGCCAATGGGGATAGAGGGGGCGCATCGGCGCCACGGCATCAAGCCGATCCAGTTCCTGCGGCGTCAACACAACCGATGCCGCAGCCGCCAGCTCCCCCAGTTGATCAAGGCCGCTTACCCCGACGACGGCTGTGGCAACGCCGGGGCGAGTGAGCACCCAGGCGAGCGCGATCTGCGCAGCGCTGGTGTCGCGGTCCGCTCCGATCGCGCGCAATTCGTCGACGACAGCAAGCCCATGCTCACGATCATAGGGTAGTGTGCTGGCTGCGACCCTTCGCGCCGGATCGTGGATATTCGCGCGATCATATTTCCCGGAGAGAAAGCCCCCGGCGAGCGGACTCCAGACCATGCCGCCGATGCCCGTCTCCGCCATGAACGGCAGCAGATCATATTCGGCATCGCGCTGCACCAGCGAACAATTGATCTGACCGGCAACAAAGGGTGCACGCCCCGCCCCGCGCTGACGTTCCAGGACAATCGCCGCGCGCCACGCCGTCCAGTTGGAGAAACCGGCATAGCGCGCCTTCCCCGCGCGCACGACATCGTCGAACGCCTCGATCGTCTCGTCGAGGGGAGTCAACGGATCTTCCTTGTGAGCCAGGTAGAGATCGAGATAATCGGTTTTTAACCGCTTCAGGCTGGCATCAATCGACGCGAGGATATGCCGCCGGGAGAGCCCCGCATCGGTCAAGGCCGTTCCGACCCGGTAGCCGACCTTGCTGCAGATCACCGCTCGCTGCCGTTGGCCGGCAAGCGCCGCGCCGAGGAAAGTCTCGGACAGGCCGTCCGCGTAGAAATCGGACGTGTCGAACAGGTTGATGCCCAAATCGAGCGCTGCCGCGACGATGCGCGCGGCCTCGGTCCGGTCGACCTTGTATAGTGCGCTTTTCCGCTGCCTGGTGGCGCCGAAGGTAAGGCAGCCCAATGCGATCCGCGATACAACGAGTCCGGTCTGTCCGAGCCGCGTAAAGCGCATTCCGGAAGCTGCGCCATTCATCCTCGCGCCGCCTTCCGATATCCATCAATCGCCGATTGATTTTTGTTGCAATCGCAATGGCGCGGAGCGAGTTGGCCGACTTGCCTTCGGGACCCATATCGGCTGTATGGCCCATACCTACAGCGCAGCCTGGAGTTCCGATGGCACGCCCACGCAAGCCGCTCATTTCCCGTCGCGCCACCCTCGAGGCTGCGCTGCGGATCATCGACGAAGAAGGCCTGGAAGCACTCACCATCCGGCGTCTCGGCCGCGCGTTGAAGATACAGGGTATCTCCCTCTACTACCATTTCAAGGACAAGGACGAGATCCTGACGGGCGCGGCGGCACTCGCCCTGTCGAGTGTGCGCACGCCCGATCCTGGCATGACGGATTGGCGGGAATGGCTGCTGCGCAACGCGATCGAGTATCGCCGCGCTCTTTGCAGACATCCGAACCTCATTCCGATCCTGATGCGCAGGCATGCGCTCGGCATCGGCCTCGCCGAACATAACGCCACGGCCGGCCTGCTCGCCGCGCAAGGCGTACCCGCGGATGCGATCATGCCGCTGGTGGAAGCGCTCGAAGAGGTCGCGCTGGGCAGCGCGAGCCATCAGGCGGGTACGGGAGCGGCGCTGAACAATGCCAGTTGGAAAGAAAATTTTCCGATCCTCTATCATCTCAGCCTCCGTCCCACCGTGTCGAAGGAGCGGCTGTTCGAGTTGATCGCACACGCCACGATCGAGGCTGTGATGAGCGAGGTGGCAGTGGGACAAAAGACCGGAACCGAGCGACAACAGAAATCTATCTTTGATTGATTCAGTGATAATCATAGGTCAGCTCAGACGACACGGAAGGTCATGCCGTCGATCGCGGCGCTGATCCTGATCTGACACGCCAGCCGGCTTTCCTCCCGGCGATCTTCAGCGAAATCCAGCATCACGTCTTCGACCTCGTCAGGCGGCGGCAGACAGTCCGCCCATCCGTCGACGACATGGACGTGGCAGGTGGCGCACGCGCAGGCCCCGCCGCACTCGGCGATAATCCCGTCCACTCCTGCCGCCAGCGCGGTCTCCATGACGGTATGTCCCGCCACGGCTTCCACCGTGCGCACCCGCCCGTCCCGTTCGACATAGTGAATGGTGACCATCAGTTCGCACCCTGGGATTGAACGGAGACGGGCCAGACCAGCTGCAAATGCTCGATCGTCGCAATCGAACGCGCGGCGATGACGACATCAGTCTCGGGCGCGATCTGGAAATCGGGTATACGCTTCAGCCATTCCTCAAGAAAAATCCGCAGTTCCGCGCGCGCAAGCATGGATCCGACGCAGCGATGAACCCCTGCCCCGAAGCTCATATGCATGGGCCGGGGGCGCCCAAGGTCCACGTGAGCCGCACCGGGAAACTTCGCCTCATCAAGCGCATGAAGCATGGTGGGCGCGACCACCATCTCGCCGGCGCGGAACTGGACTCCCTTATATTCGAAGTCCGTGGCCGCGACCCGCGCGGCGATGATGATGGCGAAGCGACGGAGAAGCTCTTCGACGGCGTCCGGGACGCGTCCGGGATTTTCGGCCAACCAATGGCGATGATCGGGATTGAGAGCCAGGAAGCGCGCAAAAAAGGACAGCATCGAGGCTACGGTGTCGAGGCCGCCGATCATCAGTAACATCACCATTCCGCGAAGCGCATCGTCCGACAACGGCTCCCCGTCTATCCGGGCCCGAATGAGATCGCTGATCACGTCGTCGCCGGGGACGGCCCGGCGCTCTTCGATCTTGCGCATGGCATAACCGGCCAATCGCGCTAGCCCTGCTGCGCGCACCTCGCGATTGCTCGGCCGCTCCACCTGGGCAGCGATCTCTAGCAATTCGGGACGATCCTCGAGTGGCAGATCGACCATCGACATGAAGACCTCGATCGGCAGGTGATGAGCGAACTCGCTGACGAACTCGCACGCACCACGAGCCTGGAATCCCTCGATAAGCGAGATCGCCAGCACACGCGCGCGACGCTCCAACTCAGCGACCATCGGCGGCGACATGGCACGGGCGAGCAATGCCCGGTATTTGGCATGATCGGGCGGGTCGAACATCACCGGTGGAAGCGGCGGGTCGGCACTCGCCTCCTTTGGCACCATGACATATCGGGCTGAAAAGCGCTCATGGTCGCTCAACGCCAGTTCGATATCCTCAGCGCGCGTCAGGCACCAATGGCCACCATTACGGGGTGTCCAGAAGATCTCCGGAAATCCTTCGATCTGCCGCTTGAACGCCTGTTGAAAATCCCCGTCGGCCAGCTCCACACTGATGTCAAATATGTCGAAATCCCGCTCGAGGGGATGCATAGCGGCGTCAGTGGCCATCCCGAGTTCCACCTTCCCCCACGATCGCCTCACCCAGCGGCTCTCCCACCGCGAGTAGCCCACGAAGATAAAGCAGCATCATCGCGGCGGGGTCGTTGTCCCGGTCCTGAGACAAACGCTGTGCGGCATGGAAATTGAGGCCGATGCTGAACGATCGCAATGCCGAGGCGAGTGCGGAAATATCGGCCGGCGGCTTCCGCCCGGCCCGCCGAAACAAGGCAACCAGCATTCCCTCGATCTGCGTGCGCAGCCGGGCAGCATAAATGCGGTATTCAGCGGCGAATTCCGGGTCGCGTTCGGCCTCAAGCTGGATCTCGACGTTGAACAGGCCCCATTCGGCCTTGGCGATATGATCGCGCGTCCGGTCCTCAAGGAAGCGCAGGCAATCCTCGATGGAGGCGCTTTCCTCGATCACATTTCGCCACAGATCGATCTGACTGCTCTGCTGCTCGTCCAGGAGTTCGAGAAGAAGCGCCCTTTTGCTGGGATAGTTGGCGTAGAACGCGCCACGCGAATACCCTGCCTCCTGGGCGATCGCATCGATCGACGTGCCGCGTACACCGCCCTTCACGATGTTCCTGTAGGCCGCTTTCCGTAACCGCTCCCGCGTCCGTTGCTGGCTTTCCGCTCTCGTCAGTCTCATAGCCGCTCCAGAATCACTTTTGAACTTGAAGTCATTTTTGTACTCAGATACATAGATGGATGTCAAATCACTAACTGCCCTCTCCTTTATGCAGGGCAGTGCCACTGCATTAAATCATACAATGATTGATGATATGATCAAATGCAGATGTTCAGCATGATTTTATGATTTGCGCAGACTTGAGAAGCTGTCTGATGCTCAGTCTATATCATTGTAATATATATTATATTTGAGCCACTGCGAAAACAGTCTTGAAAGCGGTTGTTGACTCTTATTATCTATCATTGTTAGACAAATTTCGTTGATGTGATTCGCTTGGCTCAGCCAGAGCTGTTCAACGGACGTGGAACGAGAACGACTCCGTGAGGAGCTTTCGGTCTCCAAAGATAGCCGCGCCGTTATGTCTGAAGTTGTGGGGAGGACCTGTGATGCAGATGTTCGAGATCGATTTCGGCGCCGTCGGGAATGCTCGCAAAGCGCTTCCCTGCTTTGTTCTGCGGACGCAGCATCTGCGTCGCGCTCTTTTCGCCGGCGTCGCGCTGACGCTCTTCGTCGGCACTGCGCAGGCGCAGGAGAACCAGGCTCCTGCAGGCGTATCGAGCGCAGAAAGCGCGGGAGCGTATGCCGATGAGATCATCGTGACTGCAAGGCGGCGCGCGGAATCCCTGCAGAACGTGCCGGTGGCGATCACTGCGTTCGACGAAGGTTTCCTGGAGCGCCAGAACGTGCGCGACATCGCCGATCTCGCCGCCTACACGCCGGGCCTCCAAGTCGCAGAAGGCTCCGGCGGGTCCGGAGGGATCATCTATTTGCGCGGCGTGGGATCAACTGGCGCGTTTCCGCTCATCGAACAGGCCGTCGTATTCAACCTCGACGGCGTACAGATCAGCACCGGCCAAATTCTGCGCGCGACTGAACTGGACGTGGAACAGGTCGAAGTCCTGCGCGGCCCGCAGGCACTGTTCTTCGGAAAGAACAGTCCGGGCGGCGTCATTTCGTTCCGGACCGCCGACCCGGGCAACCGGTTCGAGGCGCGCGTTCGCGCGGGATATGAATTCAATGCCAACGAATTCACCACCGAGGCGATGGTCTCCGGCCCGTTGAGCGACACGGTGGGCGCGCGGCTCGCGGTCGCCTATTCGGCAATGGACGGTTTCCTACGCATTCGCTCAATCGATGCAACAACGCCATTCGGCACCGCAAATCCCACGCAATCGGGCCGTGCGCCGGACTCGGAACAGGTGTTCGCGCGCGGCACCCTCACCTATCGCAATGGCCCCTTCGACGCCAGGTTCAAGCTCACATACATTTTCAGCAACAACAATTACGGCAATGGCTTTCTCCAGCAGCGTGTCTTCTGCTCCCTGGGTGTGCCGCAGATTCTTCCCGGCGTGCCCTATCCGGCCAATGCCGCAATCGATGATTGCCGCGCCGATGGTGTGACCGTCGGTGGCAATCTCAGCCCGGCCTTCTTCAATGCGGACCCGCTAATCGGCGACGATCCCAGCGGTTTCCGGCGCAACACCCAATGGCTGGCATCGTTGGAAATGAATTACGACATTTCCGACAATATCCGCCTCACATCGGTCTCCGGCTATTACAATGCCGACGAGCCTCAAAACAGCCAATTCACCTTCCAGCCGATCGCCGACCTGGTGTATTCGGTGAATACGACCAACATCGAGCAAGCCAGCCAGGAGCTGCGCCTCGCCACCGATTTCGATTTCCCCGTCAACCTGCTTGTCGGCGGCTTTTACGAATATTCACGCAAGCAGGCGCTGACTGGCGCAATCTTCGCCGGCACGTTCGTCGGCCCGGAAGATTTCATTCAGCGTTCTGATGCCTGGTCGATCTTCGCCCAAGCGGGAGTCGATATCACGCCCCAGCTCAGATTCTCCGCAGGCGCGCGATACAGCGAGGACTCAAAGTCGGCAGAGGTCTTCGTCGCGCGCCAGCGGCTACTCGGACTTACCCAGGACCAGATTTCTTTCTCCGACTTCTCGCCCGAATTCACCCTCTCCTACGAACCGAACCAGAATCTCCTGCTGTTTGCGTCTTACAAGGAAGCGTTCAAGGCGGGCGGCTTTGATGCCGGGCTCGGCACAGGCGGCCGATTGCGCGCCAACCCCACACTCGGATTCGCTTATGCGCCCGAACGCGCCGAAGGCTTCGAGGGGGGCATTCGCGGTCGCTTCGATGGGGGTCGCGGACGCTTCAGCCTGATCGGCTATCGATACGAATATAGCGATCTTCAATATAGCGCGTTCGATCCCGCGACGCTCGGCCTGCGGGTCACCAACGCCGCCGCAGCGACCATCCAGGGCCTTGAGCTCGACTTCAGCTGGCGCCCTCGAGCTATCACCGGTCTCAGCCTGCGCGCATCGATCGGGTTCAACGATACCCAGTTCGATGAATTCCGGGCCGGCTGCTATTCCGGACAGACCATCGAATTGGGCTGCAACCTCGATCAGGCACCAAATGGCGCATTCTCGAGCCAGGATTTGACCGGACAATCTCTGTCCTATGCACCGCGTTGGAGCGGCTCGCTCGGCCTTCTGTACGAACGCGATGCCGGAGCCCTCACGCTCGGCTTCTCCGGCGACATGTTCTTCTCAAGCGGCTATTTTGCTTCGCTTGAGCAGGCCCCTGGCTCGCGGCAGGACGGCTACGCGACTTTCGACCTTGCGTTCCGGATCAATGACCGCAACCGGCTATGGGAAGTCGCCTTCATCGGCAGCAACCTCACCAACGAATATGCTCTGGGCCGCGCCGTCAATGTTTCGCTCACCGGCACGAATACTGGCAGGCCCGGACCGTCTGTCCTCGGCGATGTCGCGTCAACCGTATCACGTGGCCGGCAGTTCCTGGTCCAAGTCACCCGGCGCTTCGGATCCTGAGCCGGGCAGGCAAGTGATGACGGTACAAGCGCTCCTTTCGGCCGAGGATGACGATTTCCATCCAAGCGGAACCGACCCGTGGTGGACGGAAACCGCATGGTATTCGCTGGAGGCGCCGGACCGGGGACTGTCCCTGTGCGTGTATCCACTTTTCCGCCCGAATATAGGCGCTGCCTCGCTGGCTATTTTCGTGTGGGATGCGTGCGACGACATGCCTTGGACGTGCCGATACTGGAACTTCCGCTGGAATCTGGCGATGCCGGCCGGCCGATTGACGGCGCTGGATTTCGAAGGGTTGCAATACAAAACGATCAATCCCCTTACATGCTATGGTTTGCGGTACGCGGACGGAAACGGATTTTCCTTCGACCTGGAATGGGCGGCGATGGGCGATCCCTGGATCAAGACAGGCGGCGAGATGCTGGGCGTCGACCTCGCCAAGCTGGGGGCGGTGCGCACCGGACATTTCGAGCAGGCTTGTACCGTTTCCGGGGACCTGTTCCTCGACGGTGAGCGCATCGCGCTGGATTGTGTCGGCATGCGCGACCGCAGCTGGTCGCCCCGCCCGGACCGCAATGCACGCGGTTCGCTGTTCCACTGCTATGGCATGTCGCAGACGGACGGCCACTTTGTCGTCAATCGATCGCGCGCCGACGGCGGGCCGATAGACGACTGGCGGCCATCGTCCGGTTACCTATCACGTGGCGGGGAGATGGTGGACATCGAACGTTCCCGCCTGCGCATCATCGATCGATCACTGGAGGGCACGGCGCGGCGCATCGCGCTGGAGGCGTTCGACAAGGCCGGTCGCCATCTCCATGTGACGGGTCAATGCGAGAACAATCTGGTCGTGAACTTCAATCCCAATCTCTTCGCCCGATTTCAGCAAACACACTGGCAAGGCGAAGATGGCGCATTCGTCGGTGAATATATGAGCCCAGTCACGCGGAACGGACATTCGGACGCATGACCGTGTCGATCCCCACCACAATCGAGGAAGCCATTTCACCACAATGGCTTTCGCAAGCGATCGCGGAGCGCTTCAAAGGCACACGCGTGACCGAAATCCGCAACGTCGATATCGTCCACGCGGTCGCGGCGCGCGCCGCGATCGAAGTCCGCTACATCGGCACGCATGCCGAGCAGCTTCCCAGTCGCCTGTTCGTAAAAGGCGGGTTCGCCCCCGATACAACCCACCTCCTCGCCGGCGGAGCCTATTATCGAGAGGCACGCTTCTATCGCGAACTGGCCCCTGCCCTCGACGTCGGAACGCCGCTCTGCCTCTATGCCGGTTATGACGATGACAGCCGCCAAGGCATTGTGGTCCTCGAAAACCTGCCTGCGTCGGGGGCCAGTCTCTATCGCCTCAGCGACACCCACTCGGTGGCGCTCGCCGGCGCATTTGTTGGTACGCTGGCAAAACTACACGCGCGTGCCCACCGCCTGCTGCAGGACGGGCACGCGCTTCAATGGGTGCCTGGGACCAACGAAGTCGTACCGCGCCTGATCAAGAACGATCCGCTGGCATTGCTCAGCACGCATCTCGCGGGCGAGCGGGGTGCGATTCTGCAGGATGCCATGCGTGACCCGCAACGGATATTGTCGGGCTTGAAAGCGCTCATGGCGTCAGACATCGGCGAACCAGCTTTCCTCCTGCATGGCGACATGCATCTCGGCAACATCTTCACCGACGCCGATGGCAGACCGGGCTGGTATGACTGGCAGACTCTTCAGATAGGCTGCTGGGCGATGGACGTGGTCTATTACATCGTCGGTTCACTCACACCGGAGGATCGCGCCCGATCCGGCGCTGAATTGCTCGAGCATTATACGAGCGAACTGGCACGGGCAGGCGGTCCGCATATATCGCCGCAGGATGCGACCGAACTCTATCGGACGCATATCGCTTACGGGCTGTTCATCTGGTCGGTGGCGCGCGAGATCATCGTGCCCCTTCCCGTTCTCAAGACCCTTCTGGCACGTTTCGCGACGGCCGCTGCGGAAGCGGAAACCTTCGCTGCATTGTCCGTGGCCAACTAAACCGGACGGCGCGGTTCAGATCCGCAGCCGGGAAACCACCCCTCCATCGACCGCGATCGACTGGCCGGTGACATAGCTCGCCGCGTCCGATGCGAGGAACCCGATAACGGCCGCAATCTCCTCGGGCGCCGCCAGACGCCCGAGAGCACCGGCGTCCTCCAGCGCGGACAGCCGCTCGGTGGGAACGGCGCCGCGCATCGCATCGGTCATCACGAAGCCCGGCGCGACGGCATTGCAGCGAATGCCCGAACGCCCGTAGACGCTCGCGATCGATCGCGCCAAGGCCTCGGTCCCACCTTTCGATACCGAATAGGCCGTGCGCGCCGGCCCGGCCCGGGCGCCAAGGATCGAGGATATAAGAACGATCGATCCGCGCCCGGCCGCGATCATTCCCGGCAGCACCGCGCGGCAGCCCAGTACATTGCCGCGCAGGTTGATGCCGATCACACGGTCCCAATCTGCCATATCAAGATCGAGAACGCCCAGGTCGCTGGCCATGATCGCGGGCGCGGTAAGCGCGGCATTGCCCACCAGGATATCAATCGTGCCGAACCGGTGCTCGGCGGCGTCAACGGCGGCCGCCCATTGGACCTCGTCGGAGACGTCCAGGCCACAAGGGGCTGCCGTTCCGCCTTGCGCCAAGATGGCGTCGACGACCGCATGGGCCGCGTCGGCGTCGATATCGGTCACGAAGACGGCAGCACCGTCTCGGGCCAGCGCATGCGCGGCCGCAGCGCCGATTCCCGCGCCCGCGCCCGTGACGAGTGCGACGCTCAGGAGCGCGCCTCCGCGACGATCCTTTCGGCCTGCGCAAACAGCGCGGGATCAACGTCAGCGCCAGATGCGGCCGCATTGTCCTCTACCTGCGACGGCTTCGAAGCGCCGATGATCGCGGAAGCGACATTGGGTTCCCGCAACACCCAGGCCAGCGCGAATTGCGGGAGGCTGAGCCCCGCTTCTGCCGCAAGTGGCTTCAGATCCTGGACCGCCTGCAGCGTCTGGCGATCGAGAAAGCGATCCATATATTGCCCCATCTCTTCGCTGGCAGCGCGCGTCCCCGCCACGCGCGGCGCATCGGGATGATATTTCCCGCTGAGCACGCCCTGACCGAGCGGCGACCAGACGATCTGTGAGATGCCGTTGGCGGCGGACAGAGGAATTACCTCCTCTTCGGGCGCGCGCCAGAGCAGGCTATATTGCGGCTGGCTCGATACGAAGCGGGCGACGCCCGCCATGTCGATAGCCGCCCGGATCTTATCGGCGGGCCATTCGGAAAAACCGATATACCGGACCTTGCCGCTGTCCACCGCGCGGGTCAGCGCCTGCATCGTCTCCTCGAGCGGAGTCTCGTCGTCATAGCGGTGACACTGATAGAGATCGATATGATCGGTACGCAGCCGCTTCAGGGAGCCTTCGAGCTGCTTTTCGACCTGCGCCGCAGAAAGACCGCGATCGGTCTTCGACATCGGGAAATAGAGCTTGGTCGCGAGCACATAGGAATCGCGCGCCCGGCCCGCGAGCGTCTCACCGAGAAACGTCTCCGCAGCGCCACGGCCATAGGCATTGGCTGTGTCGATAAAGTTGATCCCCAACGAGAATGCCGTGTCGACGCAGGCCCGCGCGGCGTCCGCTTCAATGCCAAGGCCATAGGTCAGCCAGGATCCGAGCGAAATTTCCGATACTTTGAGATCGCTCGCGCCGAGCTTGCGATATTTCATATGTCAGATCCCTTACTATCAGTCCGTCAGGCGGCGTCGGCAATCATGGCGGCACGCATTCGCGCGAAGCCGATCACCTGATCCGTCATCGCCGCGAGATTGGCTCTGGTCTGATCGGCGATGCACCCGCCGGCGTCATCGAACAATGGCTCGCTGGAATTGAGCATGACGCCGAGCGGCGTGGGCCATCCCCGCAACGCATGAACGATGCCCCGCAATGCGGTGAGCGTCGCTCCCGTCGCCTGCCAGCCCGCCGCAGTCGCGATACAGCCGACGGCACGACCGTCGAAATAGACCCGGGAATCGCGCGCCAGTTCCTCGACATAGTCGAGCGCATTCTTGATCGCACCCGATATGCCGCCATGATAGCCAGGCGATGCGAGGATGATGCCGTCGGCCGATCGGAGCGCCTCGATCATCCGCGCCATCCCATCGGGCACGTCACCCTGTCCCGGATCGTAAAGCGGCGCGACGAGATCGGGGCCTGTGAACGCTGTCACGCTCGCGCCCTGAGCGCTGGCATGACCGAGGCAGAACAGCAGCGCCGACCCGCTGGATGATCGCGGCCTCAATGTCCCGCCGATTCCGACGATTCGGAGTCCGGCCGCTCGATTCACCTTGCTTTCCTCATGTCAGCAGACCTCCGATCGACCCGAATTATTCAAAAACTCACGGTATTTTCCGACAGATCAATATGCGATCGAGAAACGAGCTCGCATATGCTGTGGTGTCTCCATTTCATCGATGAGCGCGACGGCGAGATCCTCATAGGAAATCCGGCTTTCGCCCTGGGCGTCCCGCAGGAGATCATCGCCGCCGAGCCGGAAGCGGCCGGTCCGTTCGCCCGGACCGAATTGCAGAGCTGGCGACAGGAAGCTCCAATCCACATCGCTGTCCTTTAGCGCTTTCAGAAAGGCCTGCCCGCCCCGCATCTCCGGAAGATAGGCCTCCGGAATGCCGGGAAGGTTTATCACCAACTGGCCGGGCGACGCATATAGGGTTCCCGCCCCGCCCACCACGAGGATGCGGCCGACATCCGCGCGGCGCATCACTTCCAGGATCGTAATCGCGTCAACGGACACGAACCGTGCCGACACGATCAAAACGTCATGACTACGGATGGCATCCGCCAGCGCGGCGGGGTCATTGGCGTCGGCAAGCACGAGCGGGATACCGGGATCATCGGCGCCGGCGTTGCGCGCGATGCCCGTGACCGAATGTCCCCGGCGCTTCAGCTCCGTGATGAGGCGAGCGGCGGCGTTGCCCGTGGCACCAAGCAGCGCGACCTTCATCGCGTCGTCCCCGCCAGCTTGTAGATATTGTTGCGCTGAACGGCCGAGGAGCCGCCGATGATTGGCATCAGCAGCGCGTCCCGTACATAGCGTTCAGCATCGAACTCCTTCACATAGCCATAGGCACCGAAAATGGTCTGACACTCGAGAGACACGGTTTTTGCCACTTCCGTGCAGAACAGCTTCGCCATCGATGTTTCCAAGCTGCAGGGCCTGCGTTCCTGCGCGAGCCATGCGGCCTGATAGAGTGTGAGGCGGGCAGCATGAACCTGCGTCCGCATGTCTGCCAGCTTGTGCTGGATCGACTGAAAATCGCCGATCAAACGTCCGAACTGGCGCCGTTCGGCGGCATAGGTCCAAGCATCGTCGAGTGCAGCGCGCGCAATCCCGACACCGATCGCCGCGACCTCCAGTTTCTCGACATCAAGGCCTGGACCGACCAACATCCGCCAGCCATTGTTCCAGGCCGCCTCACCGCCAACGAGATTGTCGATCGGCACCGACACGTCGTCGAAGATGACATCCGTCGTGGCCGCCCCCTTCATGCCCATGGATTCGATACGGGTGATGGTCACGCCCGGTGCATCTGGCGGGATCAGGACGAAGGAGAGGTTGCGATGCCGCTCTTCCGCCGGACCGGTACGGACGAGGGCATAAATATAGTCGGCTATGTCGGCGCCGGAGCAGAAGCGCTTCGCCCCGTTGATCCGGATCACGTCCCCGTCCCGCTCTGCCCTTGTCTTGACGCTGGCGAGGTCCGCGCCGGCATCGGGCTCGGTCAAACCGTAGGCAAAGAGCAGATCGCCTGCGACGATACGCGGCAGCAAATCGCGCTTCTGCGCCTCCGTCCCGCATTCCTCGATGTTCATGCCGGCATAGCAGGCCGCCATGATGTAGGGCACTGAAACGGCAAGGCTGCGTCGCGAAAGCTCCTCGATCGTCACCATCGTCGCCACAATATCCCGGCCTAAGCCGCCATATTCTTCCGGGATCGTCAGGCCGAGAACGCCCAGATCGGCGAGCTTTCTGTGCACCTCGCGGGGGAAGTGATTGGTCTTGTCCCAATCCGCCGCGTCAGCGCGCGGCATCTCCCGCTCGACGAAGCGTTCGAGCGAATCGCGAAGCGCCGCGACTGTCTCGCCTTCGTCGAAATTCACCTGGCGTTCCCGAATATCGGCGGCCGTTTTTCGGCAAAGGCCCGCACGGCCTCAGCGTGATCCGGATGGACGTTCGACAACGCTTCATAAGCGAGGCTGGCATCCATCATTTTCGACGCGAGATCACGCAGGCCGATATTCACTGACATCTTCGTCCAGCGGATCGCCTTGGTCGCGCCCGCGGCAAGTCGATCGGCAAAAGCATCCACCCGCGCATCGAGTTCATCAGCCGGAACCGTATGATTGATGAGCCCCATGCCCGCCGCCTCGCTCGCGGTCATCAGATCGCCAGTCAGCAGATATTCTTTCGCACGCGCATAACCGATGAGCTGCGGCCAGATCACCGCGCCGCCATCGCCGGCAACGAACCCGATCGAGACGTGCGGATCGCCAATCTTGGCATGTTCTGCGGCGAAGATGACGTCGCAGAACAGAGCGATCGTGCAGCCAAGGCCCGTGGCATGGCCGTTCAACTTGGCGATGATCGGCTTTTCGCAATCGATCAGGCCGAAGACGATCTGTCGCGCCTCGCGCATCGTTTGTTCGAAGCGATGGGGCTCATCGATCGCTTCCTGCATCCAGGCGACATCACCGCCGGCGGAGAAGGCGCGCCCGGCACCGGTCAGCACGACGATGTCGCTATCGGGATCGTTGGTGATATCCGTGAAGACGCGGGCAAGCTCGGTATGGAGCACGGCGTCGGTCGCATTCAACTTTTCCGGCCGATTGAGCGTGACCTCCAGCACCCGACCGCGCCGGTTGAACAGGATTGTCTTGTAATCATCGAACAGGGCCATTCAGATTCTCCGTTCAAGCGGGTTCACGCGTGAAGGCGCGGACGGTGTCATTCACGAGGCCGCGCTCATCGAGCCAACGGGTGATGATCGCTGTCGTTTCCTTGAGATGCGACTTGCCGTCCGGCCCGGTGAAATAGTGATTGGCATGGTCGATCGTGACCTTCTGCTTGTCCGTCGAGCCCAGCGCATCGAACATCTTGTCTGTATGCTCGGGCGGACAGGCATCGTCCGCGCCCGCCGTCAGCACCATGCTCGGCACGGTGATGCGCGGACCCGAATCGACCGAGTCGAATTGCGCATCGTCATAGCTCCATTGCGACAACCAGCCGCGAAGCGCATTGAACCGGCCGAGCGCCGCCGCGCTCTCGTTCACGACACGAGGATCGCCGAGATAGGTCCAGTTGGGTTTGCGCTGGTTGGGATCGACACTGGGGTCAATCCAGCGCGGATCAGCCATGGTGCGATGCACGACGAAGCAATATTCGCCATGTTCGTCGCCTTTGGCTTTCAGGCTGGCCAGTTTGTCCTTGGCCCACGCACTGATGCGTCGGTTGCGGTCGATCTGCGCCTGTCGGTAGGTTGCGAGGAACCCAGCCGAATAAGGCGGCTGGGCCGGGTTCGACGGGTCGTAAAGGTCGAGCGCGGCATCACGCCGTTCCGGATCGCGCTCTTCAATGACCGAGGGATCGAGCTGTCCGGTGAGAAGCTTGTGGCGGCTGCGATGGGACGCGACCAGCATCAGGGCATCGCCGGGAATGAGCTTCGCACCGGCAAGCGGCGTTTCCTCTCCTGAGGCGGACAGCTGGACAACCGGCTTCTCGGCCTCGGCCTGATAGCCGGCCATCAGGGAGCCACCACCGCTCCACCCCAGCAGCACGACCTGCTTGTAGCCGAGCCGCTCCTTCGCATCCTTGATGCAGGCGCCGAGGTCGAGAACGACATTCTCCATCTCCAGCGCGGCGTCGCCCGTCCAGTAGCGCGAAGCGCAGGCAATGATGTGATAACCGGCACGGGCAAGTTGAGCGAAGACAGGGAGCCAGGCGGGCGCACCGATAGGGTGCATGACGATGAGCACGCTATCCGACGGGTTGTCGCCCCGGATATGTTGCGCCTGAAGAACAATGGCGTCATCGATCGCACCGTAAATGTCCTTGCGGACCTTGTTCTCGCGATGAACGATCAGGAACGGCGTGCGAGTGTATTTGACGGGTTCCGTCATGGATTTCGGTCCTTTCGGGATCAGACGCTTCGGCTTCCGCCGAATTGGTTGCGCAGCGCAGGTTTGGCGATCTTCCCGGTCACGTTGCGCGGGAAGGAATCGACGATTTCCAAACGCTTGGGATGTTTGTAGCGGGCAAGCTTCCCGTCACAGTGATGGCCCAGGGCTTCGAGTGTCAGTTCGTGGCCCGGAGTTACGACGCAGATGGCAAGACCCACCTCACCCCATTGGTCGTCGGGTATGCCGATCACCGCGCATTCCGCAATTGCGGGATGTGCGGTCAACACACCTTCCACTTCCGCGGAAAACACATTCTCGCCGCCAGACTTGTACATGTCCTTCACGCGATCGACGACGTAGTAAAAGCCTTCCTCGTCCTCCCAGACGACATCGCCGGTGCGGTGCCAACCGTCCGCGCGAACGAGTTCTGCCTCTGCGCCCAGATAACCGATCGTCACACCCGGCCCACGCACCCAGATCTCGCCTGGATTGCCGCGTTCAACGTCATTGCCATCCTCATCGACGACACGCACGTCGATATGCAGTGCTTTTTGGCCGCAGGAGCCCGCCATGATCTTGTCAATCCGATCCGGGTTCATCGACGTGACAGGGCCTGTTTCCGTCCCGCCATATTGAGGAACGAAGCGCGCACCCTTCGGAAGATACGCGGCGCGCAGCTTCTCTGATACACGCCCGCCTCCGCAGGTAAACCGGCGCATCAGCGAGAAATCGGACGCCGCAAACGGCTCGCTGTCCGCCATCATCTGGTACATGACCGGCGGCAGGCAAAGATGCGTAACCCCATTGGCCGGATCACCACAAAACGCAGTTGCAGCCGCAGCGTCGAACCTTTTGGCAACCGTGACCTGTCCGCCGAAAAAGAGGATCGGGTTGCTGGCCGTGTTGAGCCCGCCGAAATGAAAGAGTGGCATCGGCTGAAATAGATGAGCAGCCGTCTCAGAGGTGGCGCAGAACTGCACCTGCTGCAAGGCATGCGTGACCATCCCGCCCAAGGTGACGATCGCTGCTTTGGGGGTTCCTGTCGTCCCGGATGTATAGAGGATTTGCAGCGGGGCGTGCAGATCGATCCCGGCAGAGGCCGGCAGATATGCTGCAGGATCGAGCAATGCGTCAAGTTCGCCTCCCGGCCCCCAATCCAGGGTTTCGGGGATACCAGTCTCGGCGGCGACCTCACGCGCTATCCCACCCCAGACTTCGTCGGTCAGCATCAGCCCGGGACTCATCTCCCGACAGGCCCGGGCCAGCTCAACCTGAGTGTGACGGAAATTGAGTGGAACCCAGACGAGGCCTGCGCGCGCGCAGGCGAACTGCAATTCGAAATGCCGGAGATCTCCATCGGAGATGTTGACGATGCGGTCGCCCCGCTTCAAGCCGACACGATGCAGCAAGGCGTGCGCAATCTGGCCCACACGGATGTCGAGCTCAGCCCAGCTTCGTGTTTCGCCTGTGTCAAAGTTCGTCATCGCCCGCGCATGCGGCTGCGTACGCGCATAATCGGCGACCCAATCCGCCGCCGCGAAGCCTGTGCCGTGTCCTTCCACCCGTCCTCTTCCCTGTTCTTCTGACTCGTACCTAACACTGCATGTTTATTGGTGCAATCTCCAGCTTTTGGTCAGTCACAAAATTGGTCGCCCCTAGGCGCATCAGGCGCTAGCATTGGGTTCGATCCGTCAAAACAGGGGACGATCAACCTATGGGGCGACCTAAGCAGGCGCTGATCTCGCGTCGCAAGACACTCGAAGTCGCGTTGCGAATCATTGACGAGGAAGGTCTTGAAGCTTTGAGCATTCGTCGGCTTGGCGACGAGCTCAACGTTCGGGGCATTTCGCTTTACCATCATTTCCAGAGCAAGGAGCAGATTCTGGTCGGCGCCTGCGAGCTGGCGCTCGCGAACGTACGAACACCGCACACATCAAACATCGATTGGCGTGAATGGTTCGTGCAGAACGGAACCGAATATTATCGCGCGCTACGACGGCATCCGAACCTGATCCCGATCCTCATGCGCCGCCATCCGTTGCGGATTGGTCTTGCGGAGCACAATGCAACGGCTGGCCTGCTGGCCGTCCAAGGCGTGCCACCCGGCGCAATCATGGCGCTGCTCGCCGGAGCTGAATCCCTAGCTTTGGGCTGCGCCGCATATGAATCCGCCGTCGAAGCCGACAAAGGCGAGGATGACTGGCCTGCCGTCTATCCATTTCTCTATCATGTCGGACGCAATCGGGAGATTTCCCAGGACCGTACCTTCGAGATCATGATCCGCGCCGCGCTCAATGCGATCATCGAAGAATATGACATCACTCATGGCAACGATGCACGAACAGGCGCCAGTCAGTCCGCATAGCTTCCGCGCTTCTTGTCGATGAAAGCAGATCGGCCAGCCGAGGCAATTCCCATGATGTTGAGTTCGTACGTATAGCTCATCTCCGCGCGATAGAGCGTGGTGAGTTCGTGCGCTTTCGTGCTGTTGTTGAGCGAAGTCTTAAGCCGGCGCACGGCGACCGGATTCTTCGCGGCGATTTGAGCGGCCACCGCACGCGCGGTGGCTGTGACATCGTCCGGAGAATCCACCAGGCGATAAACACTGCCGAGCGCGTGCAACTCCTGCGCCAAGACCGGTTCCGCAGTCATCATCGCCGCGCGCACGCGCTTTTCTGGCATCAATTTGAGTGCCTGGACTCCGCCGGCGGTGGCGCCGTTGTCGATCTCGGCAAGAACGAACCGCGTGTCGCGCGCGGCAACCAGGATGTCCGCAGCGCCCGCCACGAGCACACCGATACCGACGCAATAGGCATGAACACCTGCGATCACCGGTACCCTGCAATTCAGCATGGCGAGGCTCACGCGCAAGGAACCGGATGCGTGGCCCAATATACCTTCAAAATCTTCGAGGCCTTCGACCTCTTTCACATCGCCACCGCCGCAAAAGCCGCGCCCGTCAGCGCGCAACACGATGGCACGAACGTCCGACCGGTTCTCGACGCCTTCGAAACAGGCCGCGAGATCATGCAGGAGCCCGATGGTGAACGCATTGACCGGGGGACGATCAATGACGATCTCCAGTACGCCATCGTCATGCAGGGTTTCGTTGAACACGGAATTCTCCCTTCACAAATTCTTTCGGTACAACAAAGAGGCCTCAGGCCACCGCGCGCGCCTGCCCCATCGCTTCGTGCGAAATGGACCGGGCCGCGAGGTGCCCTTCCCGGATCGCCGTCTGAAGGTTGCGCGCGGCGACTGCGTCTCCGATCCTTATCGCACGGACGCCACGATCATTCAGCTCTTCTACAAGCTCCGCCTGCCCCGCCCGGATGCCGGCCCAGACAATGGTATCCGCCGGAAAGGTTTCGCAACGCCCTCCGAACTGGGGTCCGACATCTGCCTCCCCTGGCCGCAGCGCCACGATCTTGCTGCCGACCCGCATAGTGAACGGCCCATAGGCGTACAGACGCTCCAAAGCGGGCTGGGTCCTGAGCGTGATGTCGATGCCCGGCGCAAACATCTTGTGCCGGGTCACAAACGTCACCGCCACGCCCCGCTCGAGCAGGTACTCCGCGCACGCGATAGCCTCGTAATGGCCGATCTCGTCGACTATCACGGCGGCCTTGCCCCAGTCCGCGTTGCGATCGGTAAACAGATCAAGTGAGGAGACTAGCCGCACGCCCAACGGCGGAACCAAGATGTCTGCGGGCGCCTGAATGTGCCGGAAAGGCGCCTCGAACGACGCGCCGACGGCGACGATCACGATATCCGCACTCTCGGCCACAATGTCTTGAGCATCAAGATAAGTTGACAGCCGCACGTCGACTCCCAGCCGATAGACCTCCTGTTCCAGCCACCCGGCAATGTCCGGGATTGTTCCCATACGCGGCGCATGACGGTAGAGATTGGTGAGCCCGCCAAGCGACGGCATCGCTTCAGCGAGGATGACGTCATGCCCCGCAAGCGCCGCGATCCGCGCGGCTTCCATCCCGGCCGGACCCCCACCTACAACAAGGACGCGCATCGGCGCTTCGGTTGGCACGATCCGACCTTCCGCGAGCCTGCCTTCCTCTCCGGCGGCGGTATTCACGACGCAGCCGAGACGGCCGAAAGTCGCAACGCGTCCGATGCATCCCTGATTGCAGGCGATGCAGGGCCGCACGTGTTCCGGATGTCCGGCTGAGGACTTCGCGACGATGTCAGGATCGGCAATATGGGCTCGCACCATAGAGATGATATCGGCCTCGCCGGCCCGCAGTACCTGCTCCACTTCCTCCAGCGTACGAAAGCGTCCGTTGAGCAGGCGGGGCAACTTCAAATCGGCGACGGGCGGCGCCGTGAATGGAATTTGGAAGCCAGTGGGCGTGTCCATACCGGCGACCTGGCGCTGCAGCGCATAATAGTCGCCGTAGGACATGTTCACATAGTCAACCAAGTCCTCGTCGACGACCCTTCGGGCGACCGTAGCGACATCGTCCATAGCCAGAATGCGCGCATCCGCGCTGTCGGAAAACCGCACGCCAATCGCGAAATTGGGCGAAACGGCATCGCGCACGGCGGCAAGCACCTGGCGCAGGAAAAGCGAGCGACCGTCCAGATCGCCGCCATATTCGTCTTCGCGTCGATTCATCACAGGAGACAGGAATTGCGCCAGCAGATAGCCATGACCGGCGTGGATCTCGACACCGTCCAGCCCGCCCCGCTCGCAACGCGCGGCCGCTGCCGCATAGGACTGGATCACGTCCGCGATCTGAGGGCGGGTCATCGGCCGGGGCGCGACCCCGGCGATATGGCTGGGCACATCGCCGGGCGCGAGTGGCGGCGAACCATCCGGCTGAGGATAAATATGACCGCCGTGCCAGAGTTGCTGGAATAGCCGCATCCCGGTCGGCGCGATGGCATTTGCCAATGCGCGATAGCCTTCGATGATCCCGTCATCGAGATTGGCCAGCGACAGGATCGAAGACGGATGCACCCCTGCCGCTTCCAATATGGTCAGGCCGACACCCCCTTCGGCACGGGCCAGATGATAGGCGATCAGATCATCGGTAATCCTGCCACCGCGCGCCATCATGGTGGCGTGCGCCGTTCGCGCGATCCTGTTCTTCACTTCAATCTTACCGATTCGGATCGGACTCAGCGCGCGCTCATACATCTCGACCTCTCCCGATTTACATTTATACCTAACAGCGTTAGCTATTCAACCGTCGGAAAGAGAATTTGAGGGGGTGCGAATGGCGGATCAAACGGACGCGAGGCCGGGTGTGCTGGCCGGGCTGCGCGTGCTGGAGATCGGCCATTTCGTCGCCGCCCCCTTCGCCACGCGCCTGCTGGCCGATCTGGGCGCCGACATCATCAAGATCGAGCCGCCGAGCGGCGACCCCGCCCGGCAATGGGGTGCGCAGATCGACGGCCATTCCCTCTGGTGGTCAATGCATGGGCGCAACAAGCGCAGCGTCACGCTCGATCTCAAGCATCCCAAGGCGCGTGCGCTGGTGCTGGATCTGGCCGGGCAGTGCGATGCGGTGATCGAGAATTTCCGGCCTGGCCAGCTCGCCAGGCTCGGGCTGGCGCCCGAAGCGCTGCGTGCCGCGCGCCCGGGCCTGATCGTCGCCCATATTTCCGGCTACGGTCAGACCGGCCCCTATCGCGACCGCGCCGCCTTCGGCGTCATCGGCGAAGCGATCGGCGGCTTGCGGCACCTGACCGACCATCCGCCCGGCACGAGCGGCCTCCCGCCCGTCCGGGTGGGCGTGAGCATCGGCGATTCCGTGGCGGGTCTCTATGCGGTGATCGGCGTACTGGCCGCGCTCTGGCAGCGTGACCGCGTGGGGGGCGATGGAACCGCCCGCACCGTCGACGTGGCGCTCACCGAAAGCATTCTCAGCCTGATGGAAGGCATGCTGCCGGAATATGGAATGCTGGGAAAGGTCAAACAGCCAACCGGCGGCGGCATCGCCACCGCCGCCCCGACCAACGCCTATCCCAGCGCCGACGGCGCCTGGATCCTGATCGCCGCCAATTCCGAGCCGCTGTTCGCCAAGCTGATGAACATGATCGGACGGCCTGACCTGATTGGTGCTTCCGGCTATGATGGCAATCAAGCCCGCGTCGCCAATGCCGCGATGCTCGATGCACTGATCGGCGATTGGACACGGCAGTTCCCGATCCACACATTGACGGAGATGCTGGCCGAAGCGGACATTCCCGCCTCCAAGGTCTACGACGCCGCCGACATCGCCGCCGACCCCCAATATCAGGCCCGTTACATGGTCCGCGAAATACCAGACGCTCATTTCAAGAGACCCGTCCTTCAGGCCGGCATCGTTCCGCTTATTGCTGAAGCACCGTCTACGGTCCGTTGGGCGGGGCCGTCGATCGGCGCACACACGGAAGAAGTCCTTGCCGAACTTCTGAATCTTGATTTGTCTGCAATCGCATCGTTGCGGGCAGACGGTGTCATCTGAGATGGCAGGTCCACGCACCTTGTACCAGAAGGTCTGGGATGCCCACGCGATCGCCGACCTCGGTGGCGATGAATGCCTGATCTACATCGATCGCCACCTGCTTTACGAAGTGACAAGTCCCCAGGCGTTCGAAGGGCTACGCTCCGCAGGCCGCACGGTCAGGCGTCCTGATCTCACTTTCACCGTGGCCGACCACAATGTTCCCACCCGACATCGTGCCGGCGGACTCGCCGCAATCCGCGATCCGGACAGTCGCCTGCAGGTGGCAACGCTCGAACGTAATGCGCGGGAGTTTGGCCTTCCTTATGCGGAGCTCACCGGCGATCGCCACGGCATCGTCCACGTCGTCGGCCCCGAGCTCGGCCTGACCCTTCCGGGCGCGACCATCGTGTGCGGCGATAGCCACACCTCCACCCATGGCGCATTCGGCGCGCTCGCTTTCGGCATCGGCACGTCGGAGGCCGAGCACGTGCTGGCGACCCAGACGCTCGTGCAAAGACGTTCGCGCAATATGGCAATAGAGGTAGAGGGCCGGCTCGGCTTTGGCGTGACGGCTAAAGATCTCATCCTCGCCATTATCGGCCGGATTGGAACTGGCGGTGCGACCGGCCATGTCATCGAATATCGCGGAGCGGCGATCCGTGCACTCGACATGGCGGGACGGATGACGATCTGTAACATGGCGATCGAAGCAGGTGCGCGCGCCGGCATGATTGCACCGGACGATACGACTTTTGCCTGGATCGAGGGGCGGCAGGGCGCCCCCAAGGGCGTTGCCTTCGACACAGCCGTCGCCCACTGGCGCGCATTGCCGAGCGACAATGGTGCATCCTTTGACCACACGGCCTCGTTCGACGCATCGGAGATCGCGCCGATGGTGACGTGGGGCACCAGCCCTGAAACGGCGACGACGATCGCGGACCGTGTTCCCTATCCGGCCATGCAAACGGATGCCGCCCGCCGCGAACAGATGGAACGGATGCTCGTTTATATGGACTTGAGCCCCGGCCAGCCGCTGGCGGGCGTGCCGATCGACGCCGCGTTCATTGGAAGCTGTACCAACAGCCGTCTTGAAGATTTACGCGCCGCTGCGCAGATCGCCAGTGGTCGGCGCGTGGCTGGAGGGGTTCGTGCACTCGTCGTTCCAGGTTCTGCGGCGGTGAAGCGCGCCGCCGAACAGGAGGGTTTGGATCAGGTCTTCACGGATGCCGGCTTCGAATGGCGCGACGCGGGCTGTTCAATGTGCCTCGGCCTCAACCCGGACCGGTTACGTCCCGGAGAACGCTGCGCGTCCACCTCCAATCGCAATTTCGAAGGCCGGCAAGGCCCGGGCGGACGCACCCATCTGATGTCGCCGGCCATGGTTGCCGCCGCCGCCGTGACCGGCAGCCTGATCGACGTCCGGAGTTTGGCATGAGCATGCCGTTCCGCCGGCTGAGCGGTATCGCAGCCCCCCTGCCGCTCGCGAATGTCGATACCGACATGATCCTCCCCGCCGCTTTCCTGAAAACGGTCTCACGAAAGGGTCTGGGCAAGGGCCTTTTCTACAACCAACGCTTCGATGCCGACGGCAACGAGCGGCACGATTTCGTGCTCAACCGCACGCCCTGGCGCGCAGCGCGCATTCTTGTCACGCGCGACAATTTCGGCTGCGGTTCAAGCCGGGAACATGCGCCCTGGGCACTGCAGGATTTCGGGATCAGTTGCATCCTGGCGCCGAGTTTCGCCGACATCTTCCACGGTAATTGCTTCAAGAACGGGATGCTTCCGATCCCTCTGCCGCACGCCCACATCGACCGGCTGCTCGATGACGCGGCGGATCCCGCGCGCGCCATGCTCACGGTCGATCTGGACGCACAGAAAATCACCCGCTCAGACGCCACCGAACTGCCCTTTCAAATCGATCCGCAAAGACGCACCCGGTTGCTGTCCGGTCAGGATGACATTGCGATGGCGCTGCAATTCGAGGACGCAATCGCATGGCACGAGACCAATACGCGGCTGCAAACACCCTGGCTGGCGCGCTCCGTCGAAGCCTGAAGACCACGTGGAGATCGCTCAACGCAATTGCGACGAAAGGAAATAGCGTGTTGCACGGCATTTATCCGCGCAGTTCCGCGACGGCGATCTTCCTTCCAGAGGCCCGTGACGTCTTCACGCCCCCAGGGTTTCGGCGGGGCCAACGCATACCGATCGTGCTGTCCAAGCGACATCCTGAAACCGCAGAGCAACTGCCGCTTGTTCCCGCATCTTTCGATACGTTGCTGTTCGGCACCGAAACAACTGACACCCTCCCCTGCTTTGGATCCGACGCCTTCTTTCTGGCGGGCGAGCAGATCGTCGTTAAACCGGGAGAGGGCGATATCCTTGTCATCATGCTGGTCCGCCGAAAGCCGGAACTGACTCACCCCGCCTTTCTTGATCGCTGGCTGAACGGCCATGCCCCGTTCGGCCTCGCGACCGCCGCCTCCGGCTACCGCCAGCTCCACCCTCGGCATGCACCGGATGCAGGAGGCTTCGACGGCGCCGGAATGGTCATATTCCGCGACCGCGATCATGCCGCCTCCGCACGCTCAGCGCCGGAAATTGCGCGCGATGCGACGGCCGACGAGATGCTGTTCATTGATCATGGACGATCCATGCTGATGATGTTCGACATGACCGGCGGAGAGACGGGATGAACAAACCCATGATCATTCTGGTCCATGGCGGATGCCACACGGCATCTTGCTGGGACCGTCTGCTTCCGGAGTTGCGCGCGTTTGGTAGAGACGTTCTCGCTATCGATCTGCCCGGCCACGGCCGCGACCCTGTCTCCGAACCGACCCCAAATCTCTGGAAGACGGCATCGTGACCGTGGTGGATGCCATCCACGCCGTTCGCAGTCCGGTGATGCTGGTTGGCCACTCGCTCGGCGGCATGACCATATCGGGTGCTGCCGAGCGGATCGCCGAGCGGATCGCGCGGTGGGTCTACCTTACCGCGCTCGTACCCAGAGACGGCGATTCCGCTGCGGACTTCGGTCAGCTTGCCGGCTTCAATGCATCTGTTGGCAGCGAGATGCTGGAAGACGGGGAACGCGCGGGCGTGAAGACCGAACTGGCGCGGCATTTGTTCTATGCCGATTGCGACAGGCAGACAGCCGAGCGAGCCGTTGCCGCGCTTGTTGCAACCGATCTTTCATATCTCACGACGCCCGTCACAGTTTCACCAGACCGTTTCGGCGTAATCCCAAAAACCTATATCCTGTGCCTCCGGGACAATGCGATCGAACCGCGTGCGCAACGGGTCCTTGCCACCGTCCATCCGGGCACAGACATCTGTGAGATCGACGCCGGCCACTCCGCATTCCTGTCCCGGCCCCGCGAGCTCGCGGCATTGATCGACAGGCTCTAGGCGGGCGTGAAAGCGATCGGCAGCGTTTTCAGAGCGCGCGCTTCGCTCGGCGTATATTCCGGTTGGAAATCGGCAGACACCCTGAAATCGGGGAGGCGCCGGATCATCGTTTCCAGGCAGGTCTGCAGCATCACCCGGGCATAATGCCGGCCGATACAGACATGCCCGCCCGAGCCGAAGGTCATATGCTCGCGCGCGTCACGATCTATGACGATCTCGTCGGGATTTGGAAACTTGGCCGGGTCGCGATTGGCGGCACCGTTGCAGGCCAGCACGACATCGCCGGGTTCCAGCCGGCCGCCGTCAAGCTCGGTCGGCTGGACAACCGTCCGCCGAAGCGCAACGATCGGCGTGGTGAATCGCAGAAATTCTTCGATCGCGGTTTCCCAGGGCACGTCTCCCGAACGTAACCGCTCCTTGTCCCGTGGCGTGCAGCCGAGATGGAAAAGCGAACCGCTCATCGCTGAACTGGTCGAATCCAGCGCGCCGAACAGAGTCAGAAGCACGACCTGATATCCCTGAACATCGGTGAGCCGCTGGCCGTCGAACTCCTCTTCGATCAAGCATTGCAGCAGATCGTCCTTGCGCGCGGCATTACGGCGGTCCGCGACCAGGCCGGTCAGATATTCGGCGATCTCGCCATAGCAGCGCACCCAGCCTTCATGATCGACCATCCGGTTGTGGACCATCCACAGTAGCTTGTCGCCGATCATCTTCCGGTCCGCCATTGGGACACCAAGTACCGGCAGCATCGTCATCGCGAGGAACGGACGCGTGAGTTCGTTGACGGCATCAGCATGCCCGCGTCCGGCAAAGCCATCGATCAGTTCGTCGGCAATGTCTTGAACGCGGGATTGGTCCGCCTCGGCCGCTTCCACGGTAAAAAAGCGATTTAGCACGCGCCGCCAGCGCGTGTGCTGCGGCGGATCGAGGTCGACCGGCAGCAGCCGGACCAACTGATCAGGCAACCCCGCACCTTGCGCCGAGCTGAAGGTCCGAAAATCGGAAAAAACCCGCTTCACGCCTTCATAGGTCGTCGGAAAATAGAAACCACCCAGTTCCTGCGAATGTGCGAGCGGACATCCACCCGATCGAACCTTCGCATAAAGGGCATGCGGATCCTGCATGATCTCGGGATTGTGATGGTTGAAATTGGTCTCCGTGACACAACGATCGGTCATGGCCCTCTCCGCTTGTCGGGAATTATCGCTGGCTGACGGGTGTGAGCACCGTCATCCCATCCATGTCCTCAGTGATGCGGATCTGACAGCCAAGACGGCTGCGGTCGTCCGGATCGACGCCGAATTCGAGCATCTCGGTTTCGTCCTCCGATGGCTCCCCCGTCACATGCCGCCACTCCGCGGGAATATAGACATGGCACGTCGCGCAGGCGCAGGCGCCCCCGCATTCACCTTCAATCGCCGATACGCCGCTTCTGACCGCCGCTTCCATAAGATTCGCACCTGGCGCGGCCTCGACCTCGTGCCTGGTACCATCATGCTCTACATAGATGATCTTGACCATGTGCGGCGTCTCTCCTTCCGCCTTCAATATCTCTCACCATAAGACGGAACGAGTTGCCCATTCCGCCGTCATTACGGCTCTTCCTCGCGTCAGAGCCGCAGGCTCGCAGTCACGCCGACGGTGCGCGGGGGCGCAAGATACTGGATATCGCCTAGCGCCTGCTCGGTCCGGTTCGCGTAATAATCGGCATTGAACAGATTGCGCGCCCAAACTCGCAGTCCGAATCTGCCACTGGTCGACGTCCATCCGGCCGAAGCGTTGACGAGCCAATATGCGGGAATGGAAAGCCGGTTGGCGGCCGATACGAAGACGTCATCGCGGAAAGATGCGGTGCCATCCAACCGGAACTCCCCAAAGGATGTCGGAATCCGGTAGTTGACCGAGGCGTTGAAACTGATCTCAGGCGCGAAGATGAGCCGGTTGCCGGTCGCATCCCCGACCGTCTGCGGACCATCGAACGGCGACGGTGGTGTGAAAGTGGCGTTGGGGAAGTCCGTATATTCGCTGTTGATATAACCGAAGCCCGCATTGAGCCGTAGCCGGCTTGTCATACGCCAGGCGAAATCGATGTCGAAACCATACAGGCGCGCCGCCGCAGCATTCTGGGTCAGTACCGCGCCGCCGCCGGTGATGTTGAAGACCTGGATGTCCTGATAGTCGTAATAAAAGAAGGCGGTGTTGAGGCGGACGGTCCGGCCTGCGAGGTCCATCTTGAAACCGATCTCATAGGCATCCAGGATTTCAGGCGCATAGCCCGGCGTGCCGGCATTGATCATATTGAAACCGCCGCTCTTGATGCCGCGATTGTAAGAAATGTAGCCCAGTATGGCGGGTGTGAACTGATGATCGAGTGCAGCGCGCCAGGTTAGCTTGTCGAAGCTCTGGCTCTGAGGAATGTCTGGGACGAGCACGACGCCGCCGGATTCCGTCCGCCCCGTCGTATCTTGGCTTTCATGTGTAAACCGGAGACCGGCGGTGAAACGGGTATTCTCGAAAATCGGAATTGTTGCCTGCGCATAGCCGGAGATCGACTCAGTGTCCTGTGAACCAAAAAGGTCGACGGCGGGCAGCGGCGCGGCGGCAAGACCCGCAAGCTGAAGCGGCGTGTAAGCGAAATTGGCGTTGAAATAGTAGGCGCCGATGAGCCAGTCGACTCGCGAACTGCTCGGCGCGATGAGCTGAATCTCCTGCGAAAACTGCTCGGCGAACTGGTTGATCGTCGCTTGCACCAGCGGCAACGGTGTGGCATCTTGGTCGAGCTGAAACTCTCCGGTGACACGGCGGTAGCCGGAGATGCTGACGAAACGGGCGAAATCAAAATCGTGGTCGATGCGCAGCGCACCGCCATAAATTTCATTGTCGCCGGTATTCTGCCAGTCTGTCGCTGTCAGCCGGCGGCCCGGATAAGTGCTGACTCCGTCAACACCGATCACGCCCTGCGCGAGCTGATAGTCGGTGCCGGTGGAATTGAGCGTGCTGTAGTTGAGGCTCAGCCGGATCTCGGTGGCAGGCCCCGGCGTCCAAAGCCATTTCGATCGCAGCGCCAGTTCCTCACGACGGAAAATGTCGGCATTGCGCACGATGTCACGGCCATAGCCGTCGAAATTGTTGTTGTAGACCACCGCGATATCGGCCGCGAGATTCGGACCCAGGCCCGTCGTAGCATAAGCGGAGACTTCCAGTGTGTCATAGCTGCCAAAGCCGACGTCTAAGGATAGCGAGGGATCATGTTCGGGATCGCGCGTGACGATCTGGATGACGCCACCGGTCGCATTCCGACCAAAGAGGGTGCCTTGAGGTCCCTTGAGCACCTCAATTCGCTCGATATTGTTGAAAGAGAAGATGTTACCCGTCGGCGAGGAAATATAGACGCCGTCGATATAGGTCGCGACCGAAGGCTCGTCGTTCGGATTGCTCTGATTGGATCCCACGCCGCGCAAGAAGGGCGTTACAGACACACCATTCTCGCTCAAGGTAAGACTGGGAACCGAAACCTGCAGCGACAAGCTGTCGGTCATGCCGCGCTGAGAAAGTTCGTCCGCGGTGACGGCGCTAATGGCGATCGGGATGTCCTGAAGCGATTGTGAGCGGCGTTGCGCCGTGACCACGATCTCCGCCAGCCCCCCTTCATCTTCCCGCGCCTCGCGAGCGGGTTGCTCGATCGACTGACCATGAGCCGGCGCCAGCATGCAGCTACCCGCAAGCAAATGCCCGATGAAGACTGCCTTGAGCCTCATACTCCCCTCCCAGTGATGCGGCATTCTGGATCGGCGCCTGTTGCCGCTATTTAACAGGCGTCGTTAGGTATTTTCTACCATTGTCGTTGAGGCGGCGCAATTGAGAAATAGAGACACTATCGTGATCAGGCTTGTGAGCCAGTATAAACGTCGTTAGTTTCTGTGGTATAAATAATAGGGAGAGGGCGCGATGTCATCGGCAAATGGCTTGCTGGATCGCATTAAGCGGGGCCGTTTTTTCATCGACGGCGAGTGGACAGCTCCGGCAGACCGGCGAATGTTCGATGTCATCACGCCGTCAGACGAAACGACATTCGCCATTGTCCCGTGCGCCAATGGCGAGGACATCGACAAAGCGGTCGCGGCCGCGCGCCGCGCCTTCGATCACGGCCCTTGGCCGCTCCTTTCCCATACCGAACGCGGACGCTTTCTTTCCCGTCTCGCCGATGCGATCGATGCGCGTACGGACCTGTTTTCCGCAGTCTGGACTCATGAGGTGGGAGGACTTGCCAGCCACGGGCCCTTCATGACCGTCGCCGCCACCGCGATCCTGCGCGACTATGCGCGTCTCGCCGGGCAATTCGAGTTCGTCGAGCGCCACTCGCCCACCGCCGGTGGCAATATAGGCCTGCTGATGCATGAGCCGGTCGGCGTGGTCGGCGCGATCATTCCGTGGAACGCGCCGATCCTGATGCTGGCATCCAAATTGGCACCTGCCCTCCTCGCCGGTTGCACGGTGGTGGTGAAGATGTCGCCAGAGGCGCCGTTGGAGGCCGTATTGCTCGGCGAAATCCTCGAGGAACTCGATCTGCCGCCAGGCGTGGTGAATATCCTGATGGCCGATCGCGAGGAATCCGAATTGCTGGTCCGGCATCCCGATGTCGACAAGATCAGTTTCACCG
Organism: uncultured Sphingosinicella sp.; assembly: GCA_964438875.1. Classification (GTDB taxonomy): domain Bacteria; phylum Pseudomonadota; class Alphaproteobacteria; order Sphingomonadales; family Sphingomonadaceae; genus Allosphingosinicella. Next base: position 38,413 of record CAYTMM010000003.1, read on the forward strand.
GCTCGAGCGCAGTAGGGCGGCGCGTGGCATCTCTCTGTGGCGAACGCATGGCCCGCGCCACCCTGGAGCTGGGCGGAAAATCGGCAGCGGTCGTGCTGGACGATGCTCCCATCGAAACCGTGGTTCAGGCTGTAGTGCCGCAGGTGGGTTCGCTCACCATGCAATTCTGCTCGGCGCTCAGCCGCGTCGTCATCTCGCGCCATCGCCAAAGCGAGTTGGTGGAGGCAATGACCGAATCGCTGCGCGCCATACGGATCGGCGATCCGTTCGACCCCGACACCCAGATGGGGCCGATGGCGATGAAGCGTCAACTCGTTCGGGTCGAAGACTATATCGCCAGCGGCAAAGCGGACGGTCTCATGCTCGCCACCGGCGGCAATCGCGCCGCAGGGTTTAATCGCGGCTATTATATCGAACCGACGCTATTCGCAGATGTACCGAACGACGCCCGAATCGCACGCGAGGAAATCTTCGGTCCGGTTATTAGCATTATTCCCGTAGCCGACGAGCAGGAGGCGATCGCGATCGCCAACGATACGCCATTCGGGCTGAACAATTCCGTCTTTACGCAGGACACCGATCGCGCGATCGCGGTGGCACGGCGGCTGCGTTCCGGCACCGTTGGCCACAATGCCTTTCGCAGCGATTTCGGCATTGCGTTCGGTGGGTACAAGCAGTCCGGTATCGGCCGCGAAGGCGGGCGCTTAGGCCTCATGCCCTATCTTGAAAGCAAGACCGTGATCATGGAAGAGGAACCTGCCTCTATCGCCGCGGGAGTGCAGGCATGATCCGGCTGCTGTCCGCGCTGGCCGCAGCTTCCCTCGCCTTGGCGAGCTGCACCGGCGGCGGGCAGGTCGCGGTGTCCGACGACGAATGGCCGCTGCACGGCCGCGACGCGCAGGAGCAGCGATACAGTCCCCTCGATCAGATCAACCGGGAAACGGTGGGTGAACTCGGCCTTGCCTGGTTTCATCAGTTTGACGACAGCGACCGTGGCCAGCAGGCGACGCCGATCATGGTAGACGGTGTCCTCTACACCAGCACCGCCTGGTCGATCGTCCATGCCTTCGACGCGGCCAGCGGCCGGCTGCTCTGGAGCTACGATCCGCAGGTTCCGCGTGAGGCGCTGGCCAGCACCTGCTGCGATGCCGTCAATCGCGGCCCAGCAGTGCTGAACGGAAAGGTCTTCATCGCCACTCTCGACGGCCGCCTCATCGCGCTGAATGCCGGATCAGGCTCTCCGGTCTGGTCAGTCGACACGATCGACCGCAGTGAACCAGGGCGACATTACGCGATTACGGGCGCGCCACGCGTGGCGAGAAACAAGATCGTCATCGGCAATGGCGGAGCCGAATTCGGCGTGCGGGGTTATGTCACCGCCTACGACGCCGATACGGGGCGCCAGGCTTGGCGCTTCTTCCTCACCCCGAACCCGCAAGGGCGGCCAGACAATGCAGCCTCCGACGAAATCATGCGCACACGCGCGGCCGCGACCTGGGCCGATGGCGAATGGCGCGAGAGTGGCGGCGGCGGCACGGCCTGGGATTCGCTGACCTACGATCCCGAAACGGACCTGCTCTATATCGGCGCCGGCAATGGCAGCCCGTTCGATTATCAGCGGCGCTCGGGCGGCGAAGGCGATAACCTGTTTCTCTCCTCCATCGTCGCCGTTGATCCCGACACAGGCCGCTATCGGTGGCACTACCAGACCACACCACAGGACGCGTGGGACTTCACCGCCACACAGCACATGATCGCTGCGCGACTTACCATCGAAGGCAGAGAACGCGACGTACTGATGCAGGCGCCCAAGAATGGCTTCTTCTACGTGCTCGATCGACGCACAGGGGAGCTGATCTCGGCGGCGCCCTATGCGCCCGTGACGTGGGCGACCGGCATCGACATGACAACCGGTCGGCCCACCCTTGCGCCCAACGCGCACTATACCGATGGACCTGCCCTGCTTCAGCCGGGGCCGTTCGGCGCTCATAGCTGGCACCCTATGTCCTACAGCCCGCGCACAGGATTGGTTTATATTCCCGTGCAACTTATGTCGGGCGCATTCGAGGCCGACCCCGCTTTCCGCCGGCGTTCGATCGGCCAGAATGTCGGCATCGCCATGCACGAATTCCCTGAGGATCAGCTCGAGCAGATCCGCGCTGCGACGACCGGCCAGCTCCTTGCTTGGGATCCCGTCGCGCAGCGCGCACGTTGGTCGGTGCCACATCCCTGGTTCCTCAACGGCGGCACGCTGGCGACCGCGGGCGACCTCGTGTTCCAAGGCAATGCAGACGGTCAGTTCGTGGCTTATGACGCCACCGACGGTCGTCGCTTATGGTCCTACGAGACCCAGAACGGGATCACCGCGCCGCCGATCAGTTATCGCATCAATGGCGAGCAATATGTGGCGGTGATGGTCGGTTTCGGCGGCGCCGGGGCCATTGTCGGCCGGATCGTGCCGGATCGACCGCGCATGCCGGGACGCCTGATGGTGTTCAGACTTGGCGGCACCACCGAGGCGCCGCGCTATCCGGAGATCGCGCGGGCACCGATCAATGTCACCGGTCTCAGCTCGTCGGGCGATCCCGACGTCGGCATGGCCGAATATAACCGCACCTGCTCGGTCTGCCACGGTGCCAATGCCGCCGTCGCCTATACGGCCGACCTGCGTCGATCGGCTGCGCTACGCAGTCCGGAACTCTGGCGATCGATCGTCATCGACGGCGTGCTGCGTGATACCGGCATGATCGGATTTTCTGATTTGCTCACACCGGCGGAGGCAGAGAATATCCGCGCCTATGTGCTTCGCCAGGCGCGGCGTGCACAGGCGCGAGGCGAGAACGGCTCCTGATCGACGGCGAGACAGTCACCGAGAATGTCCGTCAGCGCAAAAGCGATACGATGGCCAGACCGGCAAAGCCATTGCGCCGTAGGACGCAAGTCATGGTTTCGAGCGAGCGGGAATAAACTCTAAGCCGGGGCAAGCCGGGGTGCTGTGAGCACCGGCCACGCCGTAGGCTGATTGCGCGGCTGCCCCGACGTGAAACGAAGCGGCATCACGGAATGCCCATTCACCAGCGGGACACGCTCATACGCGCAGCTATTGGCGAGATCGACCTCGAAATCCGGCATCCGCTCCAGAATCTCAGTCAGGAAAATCCGGAGATCGGCACGGGCCAGATTCTGCCCCAGACAAGCATGCGGTCCCCATCCGAAGGCGAGCTGAGGCCGCTTCGGACGATCCATGTCAAATATGCAGCCATTGCCGAAAATGGCATCGTCGCGATTGCCGGAATTGATCGCGCACAGTACACGATCGCCGGGCGCGAACCGAGTTCCGGCGATCTCGGCCGGCGCCGTAACCGTACGCGCAACGCCGGTGCTCGGTGAATAGAGGCGCAGCAATTCCTCGACGAACGCGGGAATGCGCGCGGGATCCTCAAGAAGCCGTCGACGATCGGAAGGATGCTCGGTCAGATGGCGCATCGCATGGCCAATCGCAGCGATTGTCGTGTCCGTGCCACCGAACAACAGCATCATCGCAAGCTCGCAGACAAGATCGACTCCAAGCGCATCACCCCCCGCGCTCGGGTGGAGTATGGCGGCCACGAGTCCATCGGGATCGTAGCTTTCGTTTTCCACCAATGCGCGCAAATCCTTCGCCAGCCAGCGCAGCCCATCGATCGAACCGCTCGATTTCGCCACGGCTTCGTGCAGCACGGTTCCATAGCGGGACCAGCGATCAAGCGGCAGGCCCAGCACATCCAGGATCAACAGCGACGGCATGGGACGCGCGAGATCAGCAACTACGTCGCACGCCCCTCGCTCGATCAGCGTGTCGATCAGCCAGGCGGAGATCTGGGCGATGCGCGGCGCGGCCGCCTCGACGGCGGAAATTGTAAGCCAGGGCCTGAGGCGTTCGCGCAGCGCCGTCGCTTCGGGCGGATCCATCTCGATCATTCCGATCCGCATCCCGTTTGGCGGGATGGCAACGCCGCCGTCCAGCCGTCCGCCCTCCGCCGGAAAGCGACCCGAGGAAAAGGTTGCCGCATCGCGCAGCACAGCGCGTATGTCGGCATAGCGGGTCAGGATGGCAAAGCCGCCATAGGCATCGGAATGCAGCACCGGACAAGATTTCCGCGCTTCACCATAGAGACGATGATGATCGCGGGCGAATTCGGGGCTGTGATGGTCGATGGCAAGCACGGGTCGGGAAGCGGACCGATTGCTGGGACCGCTTCCCGCCATTGTCAGAACTGGTAACCCAGCCGAATTCCATAGGCGCGAGGCTCATCCGCAACCCGACGATCGGCCTGCACCGCAGCCTGGATATTGCGGAACCGCAGTTCGTTGAACAGATTTCGCGCCCAAGCCGTGACGGAGAAGCGATTGCCCGGAAGATTCCACGTCACATTGCCGTTGACAACGAATTGCGCATCCTCGCGCAAGCGGTTGCCGACCTCCCAGAAGAAGGATGAGGAATAATAGAGATTGACCGAAGGCACGACACTGCCGCCGTTGCTCAACGGAATGCGGTAATCCGCCGCCGCATTGAACGTCCATTCCGGAGAGCGAACGTTTCGGTTACCGGTCACGTCCGCGATGATGGACTGGTTGCGCCCATCGCCACCCGGAACGGGCACGAAGATCTGCGCGTTTGGAAAATCCGTGAACTTGGCGTCCAGATAGGATGCGCCGAGGCGAAGGCTGAGACCAGGCAATGGGCGCGCGGAAAACTCGAAGTCTACGCCTCGTGCCCGTACAGACGCCGCATTGGCAACCAGGATCAGGTTGGTTGCCGGATTGAGCGCCTGCACCTGCAGATCATCGATATTGTAGTTGAACGCGGAAATGTTGAACGTCATCCCGGGCTGGGGTGTCAGCTTCAGCCCTATTTCGAAGGCGTCCACCGTTTCCGGGTCCACAGCCACGGCCGAGAGGCCATTGGCGTTGAACGTGCCGCTCTTGAAGCCTTGTGAGAAGCTTGCATAGGCCAGCACGCGCCGGTTCGGGTGATAAGATAATACGATGCGCGGGGTCAGCGAACCCCAGGAATCGTTCGCGTTGTTGACCACGGGATTGCCGTTCAACTGCCCGTCGTAGCGCTTGGTCTCGTAGCTGTACCGCAGACCGCCGGTGATCTCGAAGTCGCCGAAGTCATAGGACGCGTCGGCAAAGGCGGCATAAGCCTGCGTCACCTGCTGCGCGGTGATGGTGGTCGTGCCAGCAGGCGATTGAATGATGAGTGGCGCATATTGCGCGCCCTGGCGGAGATAGAAACCGCCCACGACCCAGGTGAACGGGCCACTTCCAGCCGAATTGAGCTGCAATTCCTGCGTGAAGTTCGTGCCGACCTCGGTATTTCCGATCTGCGTCAGCAGCGCGGGCGTCGTGTCGGAATCGTAGTTGACCGATTCCGTATAGAACCAGCGATTAGCGGTGGTCGAAATAAGCTGAACCCCGCCGAGATCCCAGCGAATACGTGCCGAGATGCCTTCCTGCTCGGCGAAATAGCGGGCATCGCCATTGCCGATATAATCATATGGCCCCTGCGGCAGCAGGCCGCCGGGCACGAAGCCCTGATAGCCGCTGATCGGCTGGATCAGGATGGGGCTGGCATCGTCGGTCCGCATGATGTCGCCGCTGATCGTGATCGACAGATTGGGGGCAGCATTGAACAAGGCTGTGCCCCGCAGCGTCCAGCGCTCGGAATCGCCGGCACGGACACCCCGAAAGAGATCGCGGAACCAGCCATCGCGGGAGTCGTAATTGCCAGCGAGAGACAGTGCGACATTGTCGCTGACGGGGCCAGTCACGAAGCCCTGCAACAGCAGCGCATTGTAATTTCCATAGCCGATCTGGAAACGGCCTTCCGGCGTGAATTGCGGCTGGCGCGTATTGATAATGATCGCGCCGGTATTCGCATTCCGGCCGAACAACGTGCCCTGCGGCCCCTTGAGCACCTCGATCGACTGGACGTTGGCAAGTTCGTAAAGCTGGCCGTTGACCGTCGGCATATAGACGCCGTCAATATAGGTCGCCGCCGACCCCTGTTCACCGAGATTGGTGACGGTCGACCCAACCCCGCGAATGAACGGCTGCACATAGCCGCCAGCCTCCAGGATCGTCATGCCAGTCACCGCCTGCGCCAATCCATGAGTGGAGGCGATACCCTGCTGTTCGATCTGGTCTCCGGTCAACGCGGTGACGGCGATCGGCACATCCTGCAATCGCTGCTCGCGCCGCTGGGCCGTAACGATAATCTCATCGGCAGCTCCTTCCCCTGCGCTGGCCTCGACATCCTGCGCCAGCGCGGGGCTGGCAGCCAGCATAACAGCCGATGGCAGCGACAAGAGGGTCGACATGAGAAACACATTCCTGTTGCGCATGCGCGCTTCCTTTCGTTGAATGTCGGACCCGGATGCGGATCAGAACTGGTAGCCGGCGCGGATGCCGAAGGTTCGAGGTTCGTCGGCAACGCGACGATCCGCCTGCGCCGAAGGCGTGAAGGTACGGAACCGCACCTCATCGGTCAGATTGCGCACCCACACACCGAGCGAGAATTGGTTGCCGGGGAAGTTATAGGTCAGACTGCCGTTGACGATGAAATGCGGATCTTCACGGAGCCGATTGCCCACATCCCAGTAGAATGCGGATGAATAATAGAGGTTCATCGACGGCACGACGCTGCCGCCATTGGCAAGCGGTATCCGGTAATCCGCCGCCGCATTGAACGTCCACCGGGGCGAGCGCACGTTCTGATTGCCGGTCACATCCGTGACAATGGACTGATTACGACCATCGCCACCGGGCAGCTTGATGAACACCTGCGCGTTGGGGAAGCTTGTGAACTCGGCATCGAGATAAGACGCGGCGAGCCGGAGATTGAGCCCGTCGATCGGGCGCGCCGCGAACTCGACATCAATGCCCCGCGCGCGCACCTCGGCTGCATTGGCCACCTGAATGAGGTTCGTCAGCGGATTTAGCGCCTGCACCTGCAGGTCATCGATATTGTACTGGAAAGCCGAGATATTGAGCGTCATGCCGGGTTGTGGCGTGAGCTTCAATCCGATCTCGAACGCATCGACCGTCTCGGGCGCGACAGGTACGGACGACAACGCATTGGCATTGAACGTGCCGCTTTTGAAGCCCTGGGAGAAGCTCGCATAAGCCAACACACGACGGTTGGGATGGTAGGATAGGACGATGCGCGGAGTTAGCGAATCCCACGTTTCGCGCGCGCCGACCAACACCGGGTTGCCGCCGAGTTGTCCGTCATATTCCTTGCTTTCGTAGCTGTACCGCAGACCTCCGGTGATTTCGAAATTACCGAAATTGTATGACGCATCCGCAAAACCAGCATAGGCTTGGGTAACCTGCTGCGCAGTGATCAACGTCGTCCCGGCGGGCGAAACAACACGGAGCGGCGCGTAATCCGCATCCTGACGCATGTAGAAGCCGCCCACGACCCAGGTGAACGGACCACTTCCACTCGAATTGAGCTGCAGCTCCTGCGTGAAGCTCTTGCCGACTTCGGTCTGGTTGATCTGCGTGAACAGGAAAGGAGTCGTATCGGAATCGTATTCGATCGACTGGTTACGGTACCATCGCTGTGCGGTCGTGGAGATAAGCTCCACCGCCCCAAGGTCCCAACGTACGCGAGCCGCGACACCTTCGTTGCGCACAAGATAGCCGACATTGGTGCTGTCACCAATATAGTCATATTCATCGATCGGCAGCAGCCCGCCGGGTAGATACCCCTGATAACCGCCGCCCACTGGCTGGAGCAGGATAACGCTGGGATCGTTCGTCCGCGAAATGTCGCCGCTGAGTGTGATGCTGAGATTGGAAGCCGCGTTGAACAACAACGCGCCGCGCAATGCCCAGCGTTCGGATTCGCCGAGTTCGCCAGCGCCACGGTCCGTGTACCAGCCGTCATGCCGGCTGAAGTTCCCGGCAGCCGAGAAGGCGATGCTGTCGCCCAGGGGCGCGCTGACATATCCCTGCGCATTGAGCGCATTATAGTTGCCATAGCCGACCTGGAAGCGGCCTTCGGGAACGAAGGATGGCGCCCGGGTTGTGATCAGGATCGCACCACTGTTCGCGTTGCGACCAAACAATGTGCCCTGGGGGCCTTTCAGCACCTCGATCGACTGGATGTTGGCAAGCTCATAGAGCTGGCCGTTGACTGAAGGCATGTAGACACCATCGATATAGATGGCCGCTGTCCCCTGCTCGCCCAGATTGGTGACCGTGGAACCGATGCCGCGAATGAACGGCTGCACATAGCCGCTGCTTTCGGTGAACGTCAGACCTGTGACAGCCTGCGCAAGATCGTGGGTCGACGTGATGCCCTGAGTGGAGACCTGGTCTCCGGTCAACGCGGTGACGGCGATAGGCACGTCCTGCAAGCGCTGCTCGCGCCGCTGGGCCGTAACAATGATCTCACCGGCGTCTTCGATATCGCCGCGGGCTTGCTCCTGGACCGCCGTCACCGCAGCCACCTCTTCGGCGGAAACTGGCGAAGCGCCGGCGATCGCCAGCGCGGCGGAAGAAATCATGAATGTCAGCTTGGCCTGCATCAACACCTCCCCATGAGCGAAACCCGCGTGCCTTGGCGGATCGCGACGGCGTCTCTGGTGGACACCTGAGAATTTACCTAATGATGCTTTGTTTTTGTGTCAATCAGACCGCTGAAAAATACGAAATCCTATCTATAAAATCCAACGTGTCGCCGTAAGGCAATCTCCCGTGCCGACCTTAATCTTCCGCTTCCACCGAGGCCATTCGTGCGTCGAAGCGTCGACGTGATAGGAACGCCGCCGGGACGATGATGCACACCATGACCACCTCCACGGAGATCAGGGCATAACCCAACGACATGTGATCGGGCGGCAAACGGTCGCTCAATGCGCCAACAATGGTGGGGCCGATGCCAAGGCCGCACATTGTATAGAGCATCATGTTGAAGGAAGCGGCCACGCCACGATAACGATCGGGGGTCAGCATTTGCATCCCGGCATAGAGAGAAGGGATCACGAACGTCGAGCCGGCCAGGAACAAGCCGAAAAAGGCTCCGGCCAGAACAAGGTTTGGCGCGAACGCGAAAACCGACACCGTGACGAGCGTGTAGATCGCCACAAGCCCCATGATAACCAGCGGAGCGCCGACCACGCCACGCGCGCGCCAACGATCGAGCAATATCCCGCCGAGGATCGTACCGATTGGGCCCGCAATGATTCCCATGATACCGATGAGCTTGCCCGCGTCAGCCGCGCTCAGGCCATGCAGGCGCACCATCAGGCTCGACGACCACGCGGTTACGGCATAGCCCGTCACCGCCGTGAGGCTGCCCACGAGAAGGAAAGGAGCATAAGCGCGCAGGTTCGACCAGAGATAGCCCAGCCCTTCCCTGACGCTCGCCATTTGCGCAGTAAATCCGTCATCGACCGCATGCTTGCGCGGCGGTTCGCGCAACCAGATCATCATGATCAGCACGGGGATCGCCGAGAGACCGGCGAACACGAAGACACCTTGCCACGGCTCCATCACGCCATAGCCCGGAATGGCCATACCTCCGCCTGAAACCAGAGCTGCAAGCAGCGCACCGCCGCCGAGAAACGCTGTCCCGTAACCAAAATTAGCCCCCATGCCGAAAATGGCGGTTCCACGGGCGAGGTTGGCGGGCGCGAAATAGGCGGCGAGCAATGACATACCCGCCGGGATCAGGCAGGCCTCCCCCATGCCGACCAGCACTCGGGTGAGAAACAACATTTCAAACGTCGTTGTGAAGGCAGCCGCGATGGTCGCGCAGCTCCACAGGATCAGGCCCAGGAAGATGAGCCGCCGGCGGTTGGTGACATCCGCGATAGCGCCTAGCGGGATGGCAAAGCCGCAATAGAGCAGTGCGAATCCCGTACCCTGCAGCAGTCCGAGTTGGGTATCTGTCAGCCCCATAGTCGCGCGAACGGGCTCGTTGACGAGCACCATCACGAAACGATCAATCATCGAGACGGCATGCGCCGCACAAAGGACGATCGCGACGTACCATTTGTACGCGCCCGTCTCGTGATCAGCGATGGTACGCAGTTCCTTGCCGCTCGCGGCCACGGCGGCGGTCATGGACGCGGCTCCGGCTTGATCGCACCCATATCGAAGTAATCCCGCCACTGCACGATCCTGCCGTCAGCCACCTCGAAGGCGCCCATCACAGGCACGGTGATACAGTCCTCTCCGCGTTGAAAACGGTCGATACGCTCGGTCAGCACCACCGGGCCGCGCACGGCGATGTTGAGTACTTCCCATTCGCAAGCGTCCACCGGCCATGATGCGAGATGGCTGCGCACCGCGTCACGGCCTCGAACGGGCTTCATCGGCATATTGTGGTAGAAAATGTCGTCCGCCATCAACGCGTAAATTCGTTCATGGTCGAGCTGATTCCACGCATCAACGAATGCCCGGACAACCTCTTCCGCTTCCATTGCACTCTCCCATCCCGCGACCGCGCTTGAGGCGCTTGTTTTCCTAACACTGATTGGTAGGTTAAACGCTGATCCATCCCTTCGGGTCAAGACAGAAAGCCGGATTCGGTGTCACCGCACGCCGCATCGCGGTCCAAAAGGAGAGCAAAATGTCCACGCCATCCGCCGAGGCGCTGCAGGCTTTGATCGACAAGCAGGCGATCAGCGAAGTGCTGCTCCGCTACAGCCGCGCAATCGACCGGCGCGATGCCGATCTCCTGCGCCGGATCTACTGGCCCGACGCGATCGACGATCACGCGGTGTTTCAGGGGAATGTCGAAGAGTTCATCACCTATGCCTTCCCTTTCATGGAAGGTGTGGTTTCTCAGCATGTTGTCACCAACATCCTGATCGACCTCACCGGACCTGACGAGGCTTTCTCCGAATGCTATTTCTCCGCTTTCCACGATTTTCCATCCGATGACGGCCGGCTCGAACGGATCGTGGGAGGGCGCTACCTCGACCGGCACGAACGGCGGGGCGGAGAATGGCGGATCAGCCAGCGGACGCTTGCTATCGACTGGTACAACGAACGCCCCGGAAATTCGGTCTGGGACAGCGGCCGTTATGCAAACCTGCCCAACCGCGCTGGCGTGAAACCCGAAGACCCTCTCTATCGCCTGCACCCCTGGGGGGTGAAAGCCTAGGCCACGTCTGTGCGTGCATGCGTCTGCGAAGGCGTCGCGATGCGCGAAGGATCGTCGATCGCGCATTCACGCGTGATGAGATCATAAGCGAAAATCATCTTCGTCCAGCCGCTCACGATGGTCGCGAAGAAGCCCAGTTCCAGTATCTCGGCATCGGAAAAATGCGTGGACAGTCTCGCATATAGTTTCGGGGTCAGAAGAGGATCGGTTTCGCGTATGGCGAACAATTCGCCAAGCGCGAGCACTGCCTGCTCCTGTGAGCTGAACAGCGGACTGGACGAATCTCCCATCGCATCGACCTGCTCTTGACTGTAACCGGCGGCCAGCGCTCCGGGCACATTGTGCGCGTTGCACACGAAGCAACCGTTGGTAAGCGAAAGCTTCAGCCGGATCAGGTCCTTCCACTTGCGCTCGACGACCATGTCGCCACCTAGATTATCGAAGAAGGCGCCGTAAAATGCCTGCTGGTAGAAGCGATAAACGGCCGGATGATGGCCGAAAACCTCAAGGCGGACGCCATCGCCGGCAATGGCGACGCTCGACTCCCGCAACCGACGAAGATCCTCGGGCAGCGATTCAAGTTCCAGGCGGCTTAGCAGCGGATCGGGCATCGCAATCTCTCTCCAGATTGGCACTGGAACCTAATCCACAAGCGCGCTATATTCAATCATCGTTAGATTTTGCAGCGCAACAAGCCGCGCCGAGATGCGGCATTCGCCCGCAGCACAGGAGAGCAGGAAATATGGCGACCAACAGCCCCGCCCCGATCGAGACTGACGACACTCTGGACGTCAGCTTCGCCGATCCCGACTTCCTTCGCGATCCGTGGACGCCACTAATTCGGTTGCAGAATGAAGCGCCCGTATTCCGCAGCGAGAAGCAGGGCGGATGGATCATTTCCAGGCATGAGGATGTGCGCGCTTGCTATGCCGATCGGCGCTTCTCCGCTGCGCGCGGCGAGCAATTCTACCGGGGCATGTCGCCGGAAGTGATCGCGCAGACCGAGAATGTCCGCGCCTTCAATCGCTATAACGTCAATCGGCTCGACGGACGCGATCACATGCGGGTGCGCGTGTTGCTGCTCAAGGCGTTCGATGCTGGCGCAATTCGCAAGGTGGAACAGTTCATTGGCGAGGTGGTCGATGAGGTGATCGACGAATGCGGGCGCCTCGGCAAGTTCGAGTTCCTTGAAACAGTGAGCGCGGTGCTGCCAACACGCGTCATCCAGCGCCTGCTCGGCCTGCCCGACGAATATCGACCGGTCCTTTTCAATCTGGCGGCCGAATTCACGGCCGCGAGCAGTTCCGCGGCGGTAACGCCGGAACTGCTCATCCAGCTCGACAAGGCCATCAGCAGCATCAACGAGGTGTTCGCCAAATTCATTCCACTGCGCGAAAAAGACCCGCAGGATGACCTCATTTCGATGATGGTCCACGCCCGGGACGGGCTGAATAAGCTTAGCAACGAAGAGATGCTGTTCAATCTTGTAGGACTCGTCGTGGCCGGCGCGGAAACGACTGCTCATTCGCTGGCCACCCAAACGGCCCGGATTGCTCGTACGCCAGCATTGCTGCAACGACTGCGCGACGATCCCGAGTGCGCATTCGCGCTGACCACCGAATTGCTGCGCTATCCCGGCACCGTCAAATGCATGACGCGCTTCGCCGCCGAAGATATCGAGCTTCACGGTCAGACCATCGCCAAGGGCGATCTCGTGTGGATCATGAATGCCGGCGCCAATGTGGACGAAAACGTCTTCCCTGATCCCTTCACCACGAACATCGACCGCCCCAATCTACGCGATTCGATGGGCTTCGGGCCTGGCCTGCACTTCTGCATCGGCCACATGCTCGCAAGGACAGAATTGTCAGAATTCCTGAAACGCGCCTTCACGCGGTTCGACATCGAAATCCTTCAGGACGATTTCGACATGCAACCGAGCTACATCTTCTACGGCTATAAAAAGCTGAATGTGCGCTTCACACCGCGTTGAAGCGGGCCGTGTCAGCCGAGATCGGCGCCATTTCTTGCGTCGAGCAGCCGCGTCAGTCCATCGATCGATGCCGCGTAGAAGGCGCTGATACCGGCCCCAAGCGTCTCGGCCGGCAGTTTGAAGTCGCGGGCATGCGATCGCCAGGAAACCCTCGTCCGCTCTTTGAGCGGCTCGAGTATGATTGTGCCCCGAACGTCGGATGCCGGCAAAGGATGCGGCGGAAGGATGGCGTAGCTGATCTCGCGGGCTGAGACGTCCCACCGGATGAGTTGCTCGCGCACCGTGGATCCATTGCGCGTCACGGTGCGGATCGCTCCGACACCCTCCCCTTCGACGGTGCAAACCGACACGCCGTCCATCCAGGTCTCGATACCACCGAATGATCCGACGACAGCCCAGACACGTTCGATGGCGTGATCGACGACGGCCTCCGCACGCGCATATTCGATGGTTTCCTCAGACATCGCCTTGCTCTCCTCGACAATTAAACCTAACGTTGCATTGTTAATTCCGTCAAGCCGATCGGGAGAGGAGGAAAGCATGGCCTTGCGTCTCGACGGCGCCATCATCCTTGTCACCGGGGCAGGCCGCGGCCTGGGCCGCAGCTACGCGGATTGTCTTGCCGGCCTTGGCGCACACATTATCGTCAACGACCTCGGCGTCTCGCCGGACGGGGGCGGAAAGTCGAACCTCCCTGCCGAGATGGCCGTGGAGCAAATCCGGCTCGTCGGTGGCAGCGCCGAAGCCGATATGTCCGACATTTCCGACGCCGAGGAAGCGCGGGCCTTGATCACACGACTTATCGCCACGCACGGCCGCATCGACGCACTGGTCAACAACGCCGGCATTTTCCTGCCGCCCGCCGCATTCGAGGAAACCGGCTTCGAAGCCTTCGAACGCACCTGGCGCAGCCATTTCGGCGGCACCTATCATCTCTGTCATGCCGTCCTGCCGCACATGCGGGCCGTCGATGCCGGACGGATCGTCAACACCTGCTCGATTCAGGGGCTTTATGGCGCAGCCGCCACCGCCGCCTACGCCTCGGCGAAAGGCGCCGTCATGGGATTAACCCTGTCGCTCGCCGCCGCCGTGCGGGGCACCGGCATCGCAGTGAACGCCATCAGCCCAGGCGCGTTCACACGCATGGTGGACAGCGCCGCCCGTGATCCGGCACTCAAAGCGGCGCTTGCCCGCAATCTCGCCGGCGATCTCGTCGCCCCGGCTCTGGCCTGGCTCTGCCATCCCGACTGCAACGACAATGGTGCGATCCTGCAGGCGTTCGCCGGCCGATTCAGCCGCACAGTGATCGGCGAACCGCCGGGCTTCTGGGATTTCGCGCCAACGATCGATACGATTGCGGCCGGCTATTCCTCGCTGGACACCGAAGGACCGGTGATGAACGCGGCGGACTCCGCATCGCACGCGGCCATCATTATCGCCGAAGCCGAAAAACGGCGCCTGGACATCCGATAGGAGAATATGATGACAAGCTTCAGACCCGGCTTGCTCGCCGGCAAGACCGCCTTCGTCGCCGGTGGATCGAGCGGTATCAATCTGGGCATCGCCCACGGCCTCGCCGAAGCCGGCGCGCGCGTCGCGATCATCAGCCGCAAGCCCGAGAAAGTGGAAGCGGCAGTCGCGGAACTGCAGGCGGCCGGCCACAACGCGATGGGGTCGGCTGCTGATGTGCGCGATTATGATGCCGTTGCCACAGCGCTTCACACCGTGCGCGAGGCATATGGAGAGATCGACATTGTGATTTCCGGCGCGGCGGGCAACTTCCTCGCCCCTGCCGTTGGCATGTCGGCCAACGCCTTTCGGACGGTCGTCGACATCGATCTCATAGGTACATTTCATGTACTTCGCGCCGCCTACGAGCATCTCCGCAAGCCCGGCGCTTCGGTGATCTCCATCACTGCGGGCCAGGCGGTGAACCCGACCATGTTCCAGTCCCATGTCTGCGCGGCCAAGGCCGGCATCAACATGTTGACCCGTTGCCTCGCTCTCGAATGGGGAGGCGCGGGCGTCAGGGTGAACGCAATCGCGCCTGGGCCGATCAGCGATACGGAGGGCATGGCGCGTCTGACCCCGACCCCGGAAGCAGAAGCGGCTCTCAAGAAGCTCATTCCCCTGGGCGACTATGGCGAGAAGCGAGACATTGCCGATCTCGCGATCTTCCTGTCGAGCGAGAGCGCGAAATATATCACCGGCGCGATCCTCGATTGCGATGGCGGCTCGTCGATGACGATCCGCGGCATCATCGATCCACCGCAGCAAGCCTGAGGACACACAAATGTCGGATATCCGCATCGAGCACGCCGAAGGGGTGACCACGATCATCCTCAACCGGCCCGAGAAGAAGAACGCTGTCACCAACGACATGTACGGCACCATCGCTGATGCGCTGGCTGCCGCGGCGCAGGATGATGACGTGCGTGTCGTCATACTTGCCGGCGAGGGCGCCGATTTCTGCGCCGGAAACGACATTTCGATGTTCGCGGAGGTCGCGGCGGGCGAGGCCGATCTCGAAGAATCGCATGTTGTGCGCTTCCTCGATGCGATCAGCACCTTTCCAAAACCGCTGATCGCCGCCGTGACCGGGCGCGCGATCGGCGTCGGCGTCACTATGCTCCTGCATTGCGATCTGGTCTATGTCTCCGAGGACGCCGCGCTGATCTTGCCATTCGTGGATCTTGGCGTGGTACCGGAAGCTGGCTCAAGCCGGTTGCTGCCGGCCCGGATCGGTCATGTCCGCGCCTTCGCGCTATTCACCCTGGGCGAACCACTTTCCGGCAGCGACGCCACGGGCCTCGGCCTTGCCAATGCTGCGCTTCCTGCTGCCGAGGTTCTTCCCGCCGCTCTCGCTGCCGCTCGTAAGCTGGCGGCGAAATCAGCGTCGTCGATCGCTGCGACCAAACAACTGATGCGCGATGCGGATTCAATTCAGCAGGCAATTGCGGCGGACGACGCGGCATTTCGTGTTCAACTGATGCACCCGGATGCAGCCGCCGCGTTCGCAGCCTTCGCCGCTCGCAAGGTGAAAGCGGCATGAGCGCAGCGGAGTTCGTCGCTTTTACCGCGCCCGACGGTATCCGCCTGGTGGGCGACGCCCGCGGTCCAGAAAGCGGATCGCTGGTGCTGTTGTTGCATGGTGGCGGTCAAACTCGCCATGCGTGGACGCGCACCGCGATACGTGTCGCTGGCGAAGGTTATCGCGTACTTGCCTATGACGCGCGCGGCCATGGCGACAGCGGCTGGGCGCCGGACGGCGACTATGCCCTGCCCGTGCACGGCAAGGACCTGCTGTCGGTATTGCGCGATATCGGCCGTCCAGCGGCGCTTGTGGGTGCATCGATGGGCGGTGTAAGTTCGCTGATCGCGGCGTCGGACGATCCCGCCGTGGCCTGGGGATTGATCCTCGTCGACATCGTGCCCGGCTTCGCCGCAAAGGGCGTACAACGGGTCCGCGATTTCATGACAGCCAACCCTGACGGATTCGCCAACCTGGAAGATGCCGCCGCCGCAGTAAGCGCCTACAACCCCCTGCGCGCGAACAAGAATCCTGGCGGCCTGATGCGCAATCTCCGAAAAGGAACGGACGGGCGACTGCGTTGGCACTGGGATCCCCGCGTCATCGGTCAGGCGCCGACTGCGGAAACATCTGCCATGCTGGCCGGCCGTCTGGCATCTCTGCCCCCCACCCTGCCGATGCTGCTGGTCGCCGGCGCGCAAAGCGATGTCGTCGATGACCGCGCGATGGAGGTGTTTCGGGTGCAAGCGCCTCATGCGAACATCATTTCGGTCGCCAAGGCCGGGCATATGGTGGCGGGCGACCGAAATGATGCGTTCGGCGACGCGATTTCCGGGTTTCTCGCCGACGCCGCTCCGATTCAGACCGCCGGAGCGGCGCCGTAGATCTTCTTGAGCAACGCGCGATCGATCTTGAGCGTCGCATTGCGCGGCATTTCGGCGATCATCTCGATATGCCTCGGATATTTGAAGCGCGCGATCTTGCCGTCGATATGCGCGTGCAGCGTGTCGAGCGACACTTCAGCGCCCGGCTGAAGCTCGACGATCGCCATGCCGACCTCGCCCCAGCGTTCGTCGGGTACGGCGATCACCGCCACTTCCTTGACGCCCGGCGCATCGGACAGAACGAGTTCGACCTCGGCGGGATAGATGTTCTCGCCGCCTGACCGGTAAACTTCGCGCAGGCGGTCGACGATGTAGAGGCGTCCCGCCTCGTCAAGACGGCCGCAATCGCCGCTGCGGAACCAGTCATCGGTGAAGAAGTTCTCGCGCGGACGGTTCCAGTAACCCGGCGTGATCGCAGCACCGCGAGTCCAGATCTCTCCGACCTCTCCTTGCTGAACGTCATTGCCGTCCGGGTCGACCAGCCGCAGCTCCGTGCCCGGCACGATGTGTCCCGAACAATTCTGGAGCGCGAGATCGCGCCCGCCTTCCAATATCGACACATTAGGCCCCTGCTCTGTCGACCCGTAGGACAGCTGGAGGAAGAAACCACGATCCTGCCAGGTCTGGTGAACCCAAACGGTCTTGGGTCCCCATCCACCAAACAGACCGGCTCGCAAAGCCGGGAAACTCGCCTCGGCAAAGGCGGGCAGGGCCGTGATAAGCTCGTACATCTGGAGCACGCCGCACAGATTGGTGATCCCGATCTCAGGGTCGGTAAGCACGCGCAACGCCACCTCAGGATCGAAGCGCCGCACCGTCGTGACCCGTCCGCCCCAATACAGCGCTGGATTCGACATGGTGTTGAGTCCGCCCGCATGAAACAAGGGCACCATGTTGAAATGATTGACGTTTGGCTCGGCCAGCCGCGCCGTTAACACGGTGTTGAGCGCGTGGTGCCGCAATGTTCCCTGACTGCACAACGCGCCCTTGGGCAGGCCGGTCGTACCCGAGGTGTAGAGGATATGGGTGATCGTGTCCTCGTCCTGGCTACCGCCCGGCATGAAGCCGGTGGCGTCAGCGATCATCCGGTCATAGTCGCTCTGTGCGAGATCGTCCGACCAGAACACGCGCCGCTCGATCCCCGCCCGATCGGCGAGCGTCTCGCCCGTCTCTCGCCACAGATCGTCATAGAAGATCACCTTGGGCTCGGCATCGCTGGCCAGCGTCACCATCTCGCCGATCGCCAGACGCCAGCTCATCGGTACGAGGATCAAACCGGCGCGCATGCAGGCGAACTGGAGCTCGAATGTCCGGGTGTCGTTCTCGGCGATCAGCGCAACCCGATCCTGGTGCTGTAGGCCGAAATCATAGCGCAGAATGTGGGCAAGCCGCCCGATCCTTTGCTCCAGTTCGCCCCATGTCACTGTGACATCACGCTCGATGCTGGTGAGAGCAGGCGCATCGGGCTTACGCGCGGCGTGATAGGCAACCCAGTCGTGCACCCAAGGTTTCATGATGCGGCCTCTCCCGTTTCCTTTATGAAGATTTCCTGCGCGACCGACGCGACGAGATTGCCGGCTTCATCGAAGAAACGACCGGTCGAAAATCCGCGTCCGTCGATGGCGCGCGACGATTCCTGGACATGCAGCAGCCAGCGGTCGACCCGCACCGGTGCGTGAAGCCAAAAGGCGTGGTCCATCGATGCACCGAAGCAACCGCGTGCGGCGATCAGATCCTCCCACACGATCGGATGCTGAGTCGTGTAGGGGTCTGCCATGGTAAGATCGCTGGCGTAGAGAAGAAGTGCGGCATGGAGAAACGGGTCGTCGCCCACATCTTCGTCCACTCGCATCCAGACGCGATTATGTCCGTCGGTCGGCGTTCCGTCCCATGGCCGATGATCTACATGACGCAGGTCGATCGGCCAGGGTACGCCGCTATTGAACGGAGGCGTGCCGCCGCCGCGAATGATCAGGGCGACATCGCGCGGTTGCACTGTCTCAGGAACTGGCGTTTCCGGCATCGTCCACTGGTGCGCGAAGCCTTGCGTCGGCGCGGTGAAGGAAAAGGTAGCTACATTGATCGGCCGCCCAGCCTGCTCCGCACGCACCTGGCGCACGGAAAAGCTTCGTGTGTCGCGCAGCCGATCGACCTCATAACTGGTTTCGAGGGCGGGATCCCCAAGCCGGAGGAAATAGCTGTGCAGGGAATGAACACGCCGTCCTTCAGGCACCGTTGCAGCCGCGGCCATCATCGCATCGGCGAGCATCAGGCCGCCATAGACCCGATCGAATGCACCACAATCGACGGGCACAACGAAACGATCGTCGCCTGCGGAGCGAATGGTCCGCATGCGCGTCACCAACCGGCGCAGCATTGCAATACGCTCATTGCGCGCACGGCTATGCAATTGTTCCCCAGCCTCGGTCACCCGGCGCCTCTCCCTCTAGACGAACATGCGTAAATCAATCAGTGTAAGGTAGTCAATCAACGGAGAGGAAAAGAATGGGTCTTCTACCACCCGAAACGGCCGCGCTGGAGCGCTTGATAGGCGCCCGCCATTCCTGCCGCGGCTACAAGCCCGATCAGGTTCCACAAGAAACGATCGAAACCATGCTGCGCGTGGCGCAAGGGGCCGCTTCCTGGTGCAATTCGCAGCCTTGGCAGGCGATTGTGACTTCGGGCGAAGAAACGGACCGCTTTCGGGACGCGCTCTACACTCATGCCTGCGCGATGAGCTGGGCCGACCAGAAAACACGCCCCGAGCAACCCGACTACGCCTTCCCCGTCCGTTATGAAGGTATTTACAAGGAACGACAGCGCGAAACCGGCTGGGCTCTCTATGAAAGCGTCGGCATCGCTTATGGCGACCGTGCTGCATCAGGCCGGCAGATGCTCGAGAATTTCCGAATGTTCGGCGCACCGCATGTAATGATCGTCACCACAGAGGAAGATCTCGGCATCTATGGGGCGATCGACTGTGGTGCCTGGGTCGCCCATGTCATGTTGGCCGCCACAAGTTTGGGCATTGGCACGATCGCGCAGGCTGCGCTGGCCGGCGTCGCCGGATTCGTTCGCGACTGGTTCGAAATCCCCGAAAACCGCAAGATCGTCTGCGCGGTCTCATTCGGCTATCCCGACCCAGAGCATCCAGCCAATCAATTCCGGACCAAGCGCGCCCCGCTTGACCAGGTGGTCAGCTGGCGCGGCTAGAATTCGAGCACGACCTTGCCGAAATGGGCACCACCGCGCAGATATTCCAGCGCTTCAGGTGCCTGTTTCCAAGGAAAACTGCGGTCGATGACAGGACGGATTCCGATCGTCTCGATGAATGTGTTCATTTGCTCGAAATGCTCCCGTGAGCCGACCCCGATCACCTTAATGCTCGCCTGACCGCCGAGCATGCTGGCCGTGTCGAAATCTGAGGTGCCGGAGGCCAGAAGCCCGATAAGGGCGAGATGCCCGCCCACGCGGAGCGAACGCAGCGATTGACGCAGCGTGCCGTTGCCCCCGACCTCCAGCACGATGTCGACGCCGCGACCATCGGTCAGCCGCCGGACCTCGCGCGCCCATTCGGGATGCTGGCGATAATTGATGCCGTGCGTCGCGCCCATCGACGCGGCTCTTGCGAGCTTCTCGTCCGATGAGGACAGGATGATCGTTCGGCACCCGGCCGCAGCGGCGAACTGCAGTCCCAGAATCGAGACGCCACCCGTGCCGATCAGCAGCACGGTGGATCCGGGCAGCAGATGGACGTTGCCGAACAGACCGTGCCATGCTGTCACCCCCGCACAGGGCAAGGATGCCGCCTCGGCATCGCTCAGAAGGTCCGGAGCCTTGACCAGGCCATATTGCGGATAGACGGCCCTTTCCCGGCCGACACCCGGCACCGGATGCACCAGCGGCGTCGCCAGTTTGGGCGCAGTTGCCGGGCCGTCTATCCAGTCCTGAAAGAAGGTCGGGCAGACGCGGTCGCCCACGGCAAAGCGGTCGACGCCTTCGCCGGTTTTCTCGACGATGCCGCATCCGTCGGAGAAAGGTACGAGCGGTGTCGTATCATCCGGCTTGCGACGCACGCCACCGGTGACCATCATCAGATCACGATAGTTGAGCGATATGGCACGCATCTTGACGAGAACCTCGCCGCGCCCCGGCTCGGGATCGTCGACTTCGACCAGACGCAACGAATCCAGTCCCCAGGGCGCATCGAACTGATAGCTTTTCATGGCATATTGCCTTGTGCTTCAATCGCAGCGTTCCGGCCCGCGATGCGGCCAAAGATGATCGCGCTGCTGATGTAATTGCCGCCACCGACATAACGCTCGCCCAGAACCCCGCCGGCCGTCTCCCCGGCCGCGTAGAGCCCGTCCAGGGGGCGCGTATCCGCACCCAGCACCCGTGCTTCAGGGTCTATCCGCAATCCCGCCGATGTCGCGCCATAGCTCGCCGCGTGAACCTCGGCGGCGTAGAATGGCGGTGTCTCGATCGTGGCGAGCGTTCCCTGCTTCAGGAAGCGACGGTCCGATCCGGCACGAACATCGTCGTTATACACCGAAACCGTGCCAGCGAGCGTGACCGGGTCGATGCCCGTCTTGGCCGCGAGTTCCGCGAGGCTGTCGGCCCGTAGTACACGGCCTTTGCCGCTCTCTTCCAGCAGCCGGTCGCCGGCATAGGCATAGTCCCCGACTCCCAGCTTGTCGGCAAAGGGATGACGTGACGGCGACGCCGCACGCGTCGGCTCGTCGAAGATGGCGAAGCAATAGCCACCGGGCTGATCCTCGATCCTATGGCCGGCGATCGCATATGGCGCGGTTTCGTCCATGAACCGTTCGCCATCACGGTTGACGAAGACGAGCCAGGGAGGATGGAAATCCGCGACATCGCGCGAGAAGCCGGGAGAGGCATTGACGAGAAGCCGCCCTGCCCCCGCAACTTGCGCGCCGACCGCCCGGGCCATCGCGATCCCGTCGCCCCTGCTTGTCTCAGAGCCGAAATAAAAGGACCACCGCTCATCCTGTGCGGCGATATCGGGATTGAATTCCTTCAACAGATCGCGATTGGCGCCATAGCCGCCCGCAGCGAGCACCACCGCCCCGGCGCGCATCTCACCACCCTGAGCGCGAATCCCGACGATTCGGCCACCGTCCTCAATCAGCGATTCGACGCGCACACCGCAATGCATTTGAACGCCTCGCCCCGCTGCCGCGCCCAGCAGCCGTTCGAAAAATTCGATGCCGGAACCATGACTGTGATGCCCGCGCGGAACATCATCCATGCCGGAGATATAGAGGCCATCGACCGGATATTCGACGCCGAGCGAAATTAGCCATTCCAGTGTCGGGGCGGATTCCTCGCAAAAGCGCCGGATCAGCCAGGGTTCGAGATTCCAGCGATTAAAGGTCATGTAATAGCGGTACATGCGTTCGGCATCGTCCTCGACGCCGGCTGCACGCTGGATGCTGCTTCCCGCCGCGTAGAAGACACCACCGGACAGCGCGGTAGAGCCGCCCGGTTTCCTGGTCGCCTCCAGCACGACGACCGAAGCACCCTGGTCCGCCGCCTCAATCGCAGCCGCCATGCCGGCTCCCCCGCCACCCACGACGATCACATCGCAATCGCGCATGTCTCTCTCTTTCATTGGGGAAGGGTGAGCCGACCGGGCTGCTCCAGCAATGCGACGATGGTCGACAGGAAGCGTGCGGCTCCGGCACCATCTACGGCACGATGATCGCAGGCCAGCGACAGGGTAACCTCCTGAACGACAACCGGGGTACCGTCCGCGGCCGGTCGGAACGTTGGCCGCGGCCCACCGACACCAAGCATATAGGTCTGGTCCGGATCGATGATCGGAGTCAGTGCGCGCACGCCGAACATGCCGACGTTCGAAATGCCGATCGTTGCCTCACCCGCATCGCGTGCGCCAAGCCGGCCGGCACGTGCGCGCCCCACCGCCGCATCAAGCTTCGCCGCGATGGCGTCGAGATTGTCGCCAGGTTCGATCTCCAGCACCGGCGCCATCACGCCTTCCGGCGTATCGACCGCAAGGCCGATGCCTATTCCCAAGAGCGGCACGGCGCGACCGTCTCGCCACACGACATTTGCCTCTGGCACCAGACGGAGGGCGTGTGCGACAGCGGCGGCGAGAAAGACGGTGACGCTCAGCTTTGCGCGCGTCCGCGTATCGGCATTGAGATCGCGCCGCAGCGTGTTAAGCGCGTCGAACGCCGCGTCGGCGGTCACATAGAAATGCGGGATTTCGGTTTTGCTGCGCGTCACCCGCGCCGCGATCAGCGCTCGGAGATCCCGTCCGCTCCTGGGCGCTGACGGCTTTGTCGCCCGCCCTTCCAAGGCGGCCCGCACGTCGCGCGCCTGAATACGACCACGCGGCCCCGTTCCGGCACAGCTTTCGATCGCGATCCCTCCCTGCTTTGCAAGGCGTCGCGCGAAGGGCGTCGCGCGTGTCCGGGCATCACCCGGCTTCCCATCTTCGCTTGCGGACGACGCCGGAGGGGCCGGAGCGGCCAAGATCTTTTCGGTTTCGGCAGGTTCAGGAGCCCCGCCCTGCCCCGGTCCGGTCCACAATGCGACGGGCGTACCGACATCGACCGTGTCGCCCGCCGCGACGAGGAGCCGGGTGATGCGACCCGCGCTCGGCGCCTCGACCTCGTTGCTGATCTTGTCGGTCTCGACAACGAACAGGACCTGACCCGCCGTCACGTCGTCGCCCGGCTGCACATTCCATTCGGCCAGCAGCCCTTCGGACATCGTGAGTCCGAGCTTGGGCATCACGATCGGCGATTCAGTCATAGGTCGCCTTCGCCGCTGCGACGATGGCGGCGGTGCCGGGCAAATACTCCGCCTCAAGCGTCCGGCCGAACGGCACCGGCATGAACGCGCCCCCGACTCGTTGGATCGGCCCGTCCAATTCGTCGAACCCGACCTGTGCCATCCGAGCGACAATTTCCGCACCCGGCCCGAACGCTTCGACAGCCTCGTGCGCGACGACCAGACGGTGTGTGCGCGACAGCGATTCCAGCACGGCCCCTTCGTCCCATGGCTGTATTGTCCTGAGGTCGATCACCTCCACATCGATCCCGTCCGCCGCCAACGTTTCGACAGCGGCCATCGCCTTGTGCACCATGCTGCCATAGGTCACGATGGTGACGTCGCGACCGGTACGCACAGTACGCGCCTTACCGAGCGGAATGGCGGATGGCGGATCAGCGAGAACGCCTTTCATCGGATAAAGCGATTTGTTTTCGACGAAGATCACGGGATTGGGATCGTCGATCGCGCTGCGCAGCAATCCGTAGGCATCATCAAGCGTGGCCGGGACCACCACCTTGAGCCCGGGAATGTGCGCGAACCAGCCTTCGAGGCATTGCGAATGCTGCGGTCCGGCATTGAGTCCGCCGCCATGCTGCGTGCGCACCACCATCGGCACAGGCGCTTGCCCGCCGAACATGAAGTGAAGTTTTGCCGCCTGATTCACGATGGCATCCATCGCCAGTGCGACAAAGTCCATGAACATGATCTCGATCACTGGCCTGTAGCCGCCGAGCGCCAACCCGACTGCGGTACCGGCGATGGCGTTTTCGGCGATCGGCATGTCGATCACGCGCTCCGCGCCATATCGATCCTGCAGCCCTCGCGTGACCGCAAAGGTTCCACCGGCCTTGCCGATATCCTCGCCCAGCAGCACCACGGTGTCGTCGTCCGCCATCGCATCGTCGAGCGCGCGGTTGATCGCGTGGGCGAAACGCGCCTCGCTCATGCGTAAACCTCCGCTGCCGCAGACTCGATCGTCGGATCAGGGCTACGCCGAGCTGCCTCTACCGCCGCTTTGACTTCTTCGCGAATTGCCTCGGCCAGCACATCCAGCTCCGCAGGATGCGCGCCGCGTTCGACCAGCAGATCGCGCGTCACCACCACCGGATCAACCGGCGGCGCCGCGTCGTTGCGATAACGCTGGGAATCGCCTTCATAATGGCCCCGCACGCGAGTCGTGAAAAATTCGAGGACAATCGGCCGTCGCTCACGCCGGACCGCAGCAACCACGTCGGCGGCAAGCTCCGCGACGGGCTCCACATTGGTGCCATCGATCCCGTGATATTCGATGGCATAGGATGCTGCGAGCTTCTCCAGCGTGAACGTGATCTGGGTCGAGGTCGGACTGAATTCGGACCAGCCATTATTCTCGCAAACGAACAGCACCGGCACGCCCTTCAGCGCTGCAATGTTGAGCGATTCGTGAATCACGCCTTCGGCCAGCGCGCCGTCGCCGAAGAAGGAGACCGCGACACCATCGCCACCTTTCAGCTTCTGCGCCATGCCGGCGCCAAGGGCGATCGCAATGCCGCCGCCGACAATGCCGTTCGCGCCCAGCATGCCGACCGAAAGATCGGCGACATGCATCGATCCGCCCCGTCCCTTGCAGGCGCCATCCGCCTTACCCATCAGCTCACGGAAGAAGCCATCAAGGCTCAACCCCTTGGCGAGCGCATGGCCATGCCCGCGATGAGTGGACGCGATAGCGTCGTCGCCGCGCAACGCCGCCATTACGCCGACACTCACGGCTTCCTGCCCGTCGCTCAGATGAATGAAGCCTGGTATCGCGCCTTCGGCGAACAGGGCGCCGCAGCTCTTCTCGGCTTCTCGAATCCGCACCATGCGGCGGTAGAGCTCGATCAGCTCCGGTCCGCGTTCATTCCGTCCGCGGACACCCTCCTGCGCCGGTCTGCCCATCCGTTCCCTGCTCCAGCTGCCAAAGCGAAAGCCGGCGCGCAAAAGCACGCCGGCACGCATCCACTCAAAATCGACCGGTCACTCCGCCGGTTCGGTTGCCGGCTCGGGCAGCGGCTTGGGCGCGGGCTTGTGCTTTTGCACGCCGGACTTGATGAACGGCCCCTCATAGTCGCGCTCTGTCGCAGGATAGTCGTCGACGAGAATCTCATGCGCGTACTTACGATCATCCTCGTTCATCTCGCGCGTGTTGTAGGTCCATTCGACAAGGTTTCCGTCCGGGTCGAGCGTGTAAATCGAACGGATGAACTCATGGTCAGTCAATGA
Organism: uncultured Sphingosinicella sp.; assembly: GCA_964438875.1. GTDB lineage: Bacteria > Pseudomonadota > Alphaproteobacteria > Sphingomonadales > Sphingomonadaceae > Allosphingosinicella. The sequence goes on from CAYTMM010000003.1 coordinate 64,557, forward strand.
AACATGGTAACCGTTGTCGAGCCATTTCTGTTTGCGGGCCTGGAGCTCTTCCTCGCCCCCCGCGCAGTTGAACGCGAAGTGGTTTACCCACCAGGGAAGGCCGAGGCCCGTCGAAATCGAGCTGCGCCATTCATCGGGCTCGACCTGCACGCCTTCGATCCCGCGCAGGTCCCACAGGGCCATCGTTTCACCCCCGCCGATGTCGTAGAACATGTGCTTCGTCCAGCCGCCGCCAGGCGCCTGGCGCTTGACGCCCGCGCACAGGGGGAACCCCATCACCTCGGTATAGAAGTGATGCGCAGCTTCGAAATTCTTGGTCGCGATCGCAAAATGGTGGACGGGCATGGGCTTATCCTCTCCGCTTGCACTGTGCCGCAATTCGCGGCCTTGGCTATAAACCTAACATTGACATAGCGGTTGAGCAATGCCCTTTCCATTGTCGGATGACGACCCTTTCTCATAGGTCGCACCTGTAAGAAGCGGACATTCGGATCCGAAAGAACGATTCGATGTTGCGTTAAGAAACATACACTGTAAGAAAGCTGTCAACGAAGTGTGGGAGGGCAGTATGCAGATAGGCCTCATGTCATTGGGGGACATCACCGATGATCCGGTGACCGGCCGGAAGTTCTCCGCGTCGGAGCGCTATCGCATGACGCTCGACGCGGCCGAGGTCGCCGACCGCACCGGAATCCAAGGTTATTATATCGGCGAGCATCACGGCATCGCCTACACTTTCTCGACGCCCGCCGTCGTTCTTGCGGCGATCGCCGAACGCACCACCCGTCTGCGGTTGGGAACCGCAGTGGCGCTGGCGGCGAACCTCGACACGCTGCGCATGGCAGAAGACTATTCCACGGTCGACGTTATTTCCGGCGGCCGCCTCGAGCTGGTCACGGGACGCGGCAATTTCTTCGAAAAGACCTACGATTTGTTCGGCCAGTCTGCGAGCGAGTCGGCCGAGCGTTTCGCCGAAGCAATGGAATTGCTCTGCCAGCTCTGGCCGGGCGATCCCGTTCACTGGGAAGGCAAGTTCAGGGCACCAATCACCGGGCAGTTCCTGCAGCCGCCGCCGGTGCAGATTGATCGGTTGCCTTTCTGGGTGGGCGGTGGAAGCTCGCCCGCAACAGCCGAATTGGCTGGACGCCTGGGTCTCAATCTCATGCTACCGAGCGCCTTCGGCAAGCCGGACAAATTCGTCGAGGTCGCCGACATCTATCGCGAGGCCTATGCCAGAGCGGGGCACAAACGCCCAGCCCAGGTCGGCGCCTGCTGGCATGGGTGGGTCGGCAAGACGCACGAACTCGCGCATGAACGCTACGAGCCGCGCTACGAGCATTACCATGCCTTCAACATGGCGATGATCGCGAGCGTCAATCCGAACCCGCCGTCCTACCTGAAGACGCCTTTCAACTACGAATTCCTGTCCACGCAGGGTCCGGCGATCGTGGGGAGCCCGGAATCCTTCGCCGAACGCCTGGGCTATCTGAGCGAACTCGTCGGGGCCGACCTTAACCTTATCAAGATGGACATGGGCGGCGTCCCGCGCGAGGAATATGTCGAGATGGTAGAGATTCTCGGCACCGAAGTGCTCCCGCTGCTCAACGCAGACGCCCGGCACCCCGTCGCAGCGGACGCCTGATCGTGGTCGGGACTTCGGGGTCGGGCCGCGGTCCTCTTAACGGCGTCCGCGTACTTGATCTCAGCGGACTCGGCCCCGCGCCGTTCGCGACGATGATGCTGGCCGATTTCGGCGCCAGCATTCTCAGCGTCCGCCGGCCCGATCCGCTGCCGTTTGATCCCGCCATCGCCATGTCGCGGGGCAAGGATGTCATCGGGCTCGATCTGCGATCTCCCGGCGGCCAGGACGTTGCGCGCCGGCTGGCCCGGAACGTGGACGTCCTTGTCGAAGGTTTTCGGCCGGGCGTGATGGAACGGCTGGGCCTAGGTCCCGAGCCGCTGATCGAAGCCAATCCGGGCCTGATCTATACGCGCCTCACCGGCTGGGGACAGACAGGTCCTTATGCGCGAAAAGTCGGTCACGACATCAATTATCTCGCCATTTCCGGCACGCTGGGACAGATCGGGGAAGATCGGCCCACCGCGCCGCCGGCCTTTCTCGGCGACCTTGCCAACGGTTCCTATACGATGGTGATCGGCGTGCTGCTTGCCCTGGTCGAACGTCAGCGCACCGGCAGGGGTCAGGTCGTCGACGCCGCGATCGTCGACGGTGCGGCCTACATGCTGGGCGGAATGTTTGGCGAGCTCGAGCTCGGTCTTTGGGACGGCAATCTCAAGCATTCCATGCTGGGCGGGGCGGCCCCCTTCTACGGCGTTTACGAGTGTGCGGATGGCCGTTGGTTCTCCATCGGGTCGATCGAACCCAAATTCTACGCCGCTCTGCTCGACATTCTGGGACTCGACGATGTCGATCCTTCGCCCAAGGCTCAGCTGGACAAACGACAATGGCCAGCGCTCCGGTCACGAATCGCAGCCATCTTCCAAACGAAGACGCTTCGCGAATGGACCGAAGTCTTCGACCCGCATGAAGTTTGTGCGGAACCTGTGCTTGATCTCGATGAACTCCCCGATCACCCACACCTGGCCGCACGCCATGCCATCCGGCATGGCGAAGGTGGCATGCGCAGCGCTGCTCCAGCGCCGCGTCTGTCCGCCCATCCAGATCTCGTCACCGAAATCAATCCGCGTCAAAAGCGCCCTGCCGAAGAGGTTTTAGCCGAGGCCGGCTTTGGTGAAGAGGAAATCCACGCACTCATGCAGCAGAATGTCATCTGGTCGCCATGAAGCGTCCGGAGGCAGGGGAGGCTTCCTTGAATAGGCGACTAACCAGACATGGCGCTTGAACACATCCTCAGCCCGATCACGATCAACGGGCTCGAGATCAAGAACCGGATCGCCCGCGCCGCGCATGGCACAAGCTATGGCCGCGGCAGCATGTCGGAAGATCTTATCGCCTATCACGAAGCCCGCGCCAGATCGGGTGTCGGCCTCAACATTCTCGAAGCGACCGTGGTTCATCGTTCGAGCGCCAACCACACTGTCGATGCGGTCGACGATTCCATCGTTCCCGGCTTCGCCGCGCTTGGCAAAGCCTGCGCGGCGCATGGAATGCGCACCTTCGTGCAACTCTGGCATGGTGGCCACCGTTGGGCGCCTGCGAACGGTCAGGCACCGATCTCCGCGTCCGACGTCCCCTGCCCGCTCGGGACGACAAATACGCCGCAGCCAATGACGCGCGACCAGATCGCCGAGATCACCGACGCTTTTGCCAATGCCGCAGCACGCGTGCAGGCGGGCGGACTGGATGGCATCGAGATCCATGCCGGCCACGGCTATCTTTTCCATCAGTTTCTCAACCCGCTCACCAACCGTCGGGACGACGATTATGGTGGGAGCCTCGACAACCGGATGCGCTTTCTCGCTGAAGTTCTGGCCGCAATCCGGACGCGGGTGGGAAGCGATTTCCCGCTCGGTTTTCGAATCTCCGATTACAACATTCCCGGCGGCTTCTCACCCGAAGAGGCCGGCGAAGTCGTGGCGCGTCTCTGTGCTGCTGGCCTCACTGATTATGTGAGCGGATCGATGGGCAGTCCCTACAGCATCGATTCGATGCTCGGCTGCATGGACCGTCCGTCTGGCTACATGCTCACCTCCGCAGAGCCGATCGTCGCACGCGCGACTGTGCCGACGATGATCGCCGGGCGCTTCGGTACCCTCGACGAAGGTGACGAGGCGATCCGGACAGGTCTGGCCGACATGGTTAGCTATGTCCGCGCGATGATCGCCGATGAGGATCTGGTCGCCAAATCGGCACGCGGCGAGGCGCTGCGCGTGCGCCCCTGCATCGCCTGCAATCAGGGCTGCGTTGGCGGTATCCGTACGCCGGTCCAGCGGATGACCTGCACAGTCAACCCGGCAGTGGGATTCGAACGAACGCTGGGCGAGCATTTGATCGTTTCGGCTACGATCCCGCGCAAGGTGGTGATAGTCGGCGGCGGCCCGGCCGGAATGGAAGCGGCACGCATGGCGGCGCTGCACGGCCACCATGTAGTGCTGATGGAGGCGCAACCGAATCTCGGCGGCGCCGTCAACATCGCCAAACAAGCGCCCAAGCTCGCCGCGATTCACGACATCGCGATATGGCAGGAAGAGGAGATTTTCCGTCTGGGCGTCGACGTCCGCCTTTCCACCTATGCCGAGGCGGAAGAAGTGCTGACGGAAAATCCCGACGATGTGATCATCGCCACGGGATCGCTGCCACGCATGGACGGCTATCAGGCGATGCGACCGGAGGCAGCCATTCCCGGATTCGGACAACCCCATGTCCTGTCGAGCTGGGATTTGATGATGGGATCGTCCGGCAATCACGGCAGGTCGGCGGTCGTATTCGACGATATCGGCCATTACGAAGGCATTGCGGCCGCCGAGAAGCTGATCGCCGAGGGTGTCGCTGTCACCTTCGTCGCCCGACATTCCAGCTTCGCGCCGACAATGGACATCATCCTGCGTACCGCACCTGCATTGCGGCGGCTGCGCGAGGGCGATTTCACGCTCGTCGTGTCCGGTCGGATCGTGGAGATCGGCCAGGGAACGTGCACGCTGGCCTATCTGGACGGCGGTCGGCCCTGGGACGTGCCGGCCGATACCGTCGTATTCATTTCCTACAACCAGGCCCAGGCGGATCTCTGGCGCGCGCTCGGCGGCGGATCGAGAGCGGCGACGCCGTATCGCCTCCAACTGATCGGAGACGCCAACGCGCCGCGCGACCTGCTGATGGCAATTCGCGAAGGCAACCTCGCCGGACGTATCAAGGAGACACAGAATGCTTGACGGCAAGATCGCCATCGTCACCGGCGGCGCAACGGGCATCGGTGCCGCCACGTCCCGCCTTCTGGCAGGCAAGGGCGCCCATGTCGTGGTTACATCGGAACAGCCCGTTGAAGCGATCGAGGCGTTCACGGCCGAAATCGAATCCACGGGCGGCAAGGCCAGTGCTCTGCGTTGCGACATCACCGACCCGGTCGCGATCACGACGCTGATCGCCGATGTAGAGCGCCTTCACGGTCGCATCGACATTCTGGTCAATTGCGCGGGCCTGTGCGTCTTCGGGGCTGTCGAAAACGTGGCTCCGGAAAAGATACAGGCGATGTTCGCGGTCAACACGGTTGGCCCGATCCTGCTTGTGCAGGCAGTGTTGCCAGTGATGCGCCGCATCGGCGGCGGCGCGATCGTCAACGTTTCTTCGGGCGCCGCAATGATCGGCGTGGAAGGGCTTGCCAGCTATGCTGCCAGCAAGGCTGCCCTTGCTCATTTCACACGTACTCTGGTTCCCGAGCTTCGGCGCTCCAATATCCGTATCAACGCGGTCGGCCCCGGCTCGGTGCGCACGCCGATGCTTGGCTTCACCGAAGCGGAGCTGACCTCCGACCAACAGGCCGCGATGATTCGGCGTGAGGCGGCGACGGTCAGTCCTTACGGCAATCCGCTGATGGAGCCGGAAGACATCTCTGACGTCATCCTGTTCCTCGTCTCGGACGAGGCACGTGCGCTGCAGGGCTCGCTCGTTCTCGCTGATCAGGGATTCTCAGGCGCAATGAAGCCGCCCTCAGCCGCCTGAGATACGGGAAGGATCGCGAACCGGAGTATTCCAATGGACAATGCGATTTCCTTTCCCGTCGAAACCATCCGGCAAATCCTTCATTTCTACTGCCGCGCCGTGGACCGGCTTGATGCCGATCTGCTGCGGTCGATCTATCACGTCGATGCGATCTGCGATTTCGGCACCTTCCGAGGCAACGCCATTGCGATGATCCCGGCGATCGTCGCGCGGCTCGAAACGGACTATCTGTGTACCAGCCATCTGCTTCATTCCAGTGCGATCGACGTGGACTGTGATGTCGCAACCGCAGAAACCTATTTCACGTCTATCCTGCTTCGCGCCAACGGCGATACCGCGATCGAGGAGCGAAACCAGGGACGTTATCTTGATCGGCTGGAACGACGCGATGGAACCTGGAAGATCGCACACCGCACGGTGGTGATCGACAGCCTCAATGCCTCTTCGGCGACACCGGCCCGCTCGGAAGCGGAAATCGCGAGCCTCCATCGCGGCCAGCGCGGGCGCGAAGACCCTTTATACTGGTTATAGTCAGGGTTTCAGAACGGGCCGGCTCGTCCCACGCTGGATGGAAGGGCCTTGCCCATCACACCAGCGAACCATCCGTTGACCGCGATCGCCTTTTGAAGATCGATTCCCGTCGCCAGTCCGGAACGATCCAGCAGATAAACCAGATCCTCGGTCGCAATGTTGCCGGTGGCGCCGGGCGCGAACGGGCAGCCCCCGAGGCCACCTAGCGCGCTGTCCAGCACATCGGCGCCCGCTTCCCAGGCCGCCCAGGCATTGGCGATGCCCGTGGCGCGGGTATCGTGGAAATGCGCCCGTAGCCGGATGCTCGCCGGCAACATCTCTCGCAGCCTGCCGACAAGATCGCGCACCTGACCGGGAACAGCGACACCGATCGTGTCCGCAACAGCGATTTCCGCAGGTTCAGCCTCCGCAAGCCGCGCGGCGATGGACAACACCACGGCGGGATCGACAGCACCTTCGAACGGGCAGCCGAACGCTACCGCGATCGTCACTTGCGCCACCAGCCCTTCCCGCTTTGCCTGCGCCAGCATGGCGAGATTTTCCGTGACCGTTTCCGCGCTGCTCTGATTCTGATTGGCTTTGCCGAATCCGTCGCTGGCGACCGCGACGCAACCAGCTTCATCGACGCCGCGCTTGTTCCCGTCGCGCGCGCGCATCGCTCGCTCAACACCCCTCCCATTGAGACACAGCCCGATATAGGAGCAATCCGCCCTGTCCGGCAGCGCCGCGATAACTTCCTCCGCATCGGCCATCTGTGGCACCCGCTTCGGATTGACGAAACTGGCGACCTCGAAACGGCGCGCGCCCGCGTCGATCATGCGCGTTATCAGCGCCACTTTGTCCGCCGTGGACACGAGAATGCTTTCGTTCTGCAGCCCGTCTCGCGGACCGACTTCGACGATCTGTGGTTGACGCACGGTCATTTGCCGCTGACCCAGGTGGATGGCGGCGTTGCGCGCATGGGGCGATGTCCGACAATGTTGAGAGCGAAGCCTTGCAAAGCCACCAATGTCCGCGGCGAATTGGTCAAAAGGATCATGTCCTGCACGCCCAGTTCGCTCAGCAACTGTGCGCCGGCACCATAATCGCGCAGCGCTTCGAGATCACTCACGCCAGGACTGGTCTCTCCTTTTCCCTGGATAAACCGCGTCAGCATGTGAGGCATTTGCTGGGTGATCATCACGATCACACCCGCGCCCTCACGGGCAATCTCAACCATGGCGCTTTGCAGCAGGCCATGGCGACCGCCCTCGACGCCGAGCATGTCGGTGAACACGTCGACGGCGTGCATCCTCACCAGCGTTGGTTTATCCGGATCGATCTCACCTTTCACAAGCGCCAGCATTTCGCTGCCCAGCGCCTGGTTACGGAAAGTCACTGCCGTCCAGTCGCCACCGAACATGGATCGGAAGGGCGACTGGGCGATGCGCTTCAGATTGTGGTCGCGGCGCAGCCGGTGGGCGATCAGGTCGCGGATTGTGCCGATCTTGAGGTCGTGCACAGCGGCGAATTGGACCAAATCGTCCATCCGCGCCATCTTGCCGTCCTCGCGCATGATCTCACAGATCACGCCAGATGGGTTGAGGCCGGCCAACCGCGCGATATCCACTGCCGCTTCGGTATGACCGGCGCGGACCAGAACGCCGCCATCCCGCGCCACCAGCGGAAAGACATGACCGGGCGTAACGATCTCATCAGACCCTCTCGCTGCATCGATCGCCACCGCAATGGTCCGCGCCCGGTCAGCCGCGGAAATGCCCGTCGTTACCCCATCCCTCGCCTCGATCGAGACGGTGAAGGCCGTCTCGTGACTCGAACGATTGTCGTGGCTCATCATTGCCAGGCCGAGTTGGTCTGCCCTCTGACGGGTAAGGGAGAGGCAGATCAATCCCCGGCCATGGGTGGCCATGAAGTTGATGGCATCGGGCGTCGCCATCTGACCGGGAATGACGAGATCACCTTCATTTTCCCGGTCCTCATCGTCCACCAGGATGAACATCCGGCCGTTGCGCGCCGCCTCGACGATTTCATCCATGCTTGCGAGGTTTGCGGCCATCTCAGGCATTCGTCCTCTCGCGCCCGGTCATCAGTACGCGGTTTGCGGAACGCGCGGCCGATCGTGCCGCACGACGGCCTGAAAAGACGCCATCGCCCAGTGAGAGACCGCTGATATAACCGTTCGAATGCAGTCCGACCGCGGTCATCCCCGCGGCATAAAGTCCCGGGATCGTCACGCCGTCCTCACGCAGCACCGCGCCGCTGTCCTCATCCACCTTGAGACCACCCAGGGTCATGAACTTGGTGAGAGCATGACGGTTCGCCATCGACATGTTGACAGCATAGAGGGTGCCCCTGCCGATCGGCCGGCGAAGCTCCTCGGTCTTGCCTACCTTGTCAGGGCTCCCCGCAGCGATGTCCGCATCATGCTCGGCGATCGTCGTCTCCAGCCCTGCGGCGTCGATGCCGGTCTTGCGGGCGAGCTTCGCCGGATTGCCCCCTCGCCGGGTGCCGCCGCACAGATAGTTGATCAGCATCGGGGCACCGAAATATTTCATCCGCTGCCAGCCGCAGAACAGCGCATCCTTGATCGATTGCCGAAAGCTCTTGGCGGGCAGGATCAGCCAGGCCTTGCCATCAGGCTGGGTCGCCAGTTCCCGCCCGATGAAACTAACATAAGCGTCCTCGGCGACGAAGCGCTCGCCACGCTCATTGACCAGAATACCATCCAGCAGCGCCTCCGGCGGGGCCATGTTGCGAGCGATGTAGATCGAATTCATATAGCCGGTCGCCGCGCCAGCCGCTGTCGCCATCGCCATCGCCGATCCATCATTGCCCATAGTCGAAAGCCGATGGCTTTCCCTGTAATAGCGACCCAGCAACGGTTCCGTGCGGCCGACTTCGGCTGGGTCATAGGCGTAGCCGCCAGCGCTCAGGATCACGCCGCCACGTGCGCGGATCAGAATGGTGCGGCCGTCGCTCTTTTCCATCGCCGCCATCTTTCGAAGGGCATTCTCCGTCTTGCGATGGTTGTGGGGCACATAAGGGTTGGCTTTCTCATAAAGAGCCTGATGTTCCGCATGCAAATGCTCGGGCAGCACGATCGCTTCGACTCCGGCGATATGACCGCGCGCATCGCGGACCAGTCGCGTCACGCGGCTGTGGAGCAGCTGTTCGACACCTTCTCGCAGCGTCGCCTCACGCAGTGCCGCAATATAGTGTGCGCCTCCGAAGCCGGGGCCGACAGCGCGATGGCCCCGCGCCGCCGGCTCTGCGTGGGCAGCGAAGGCAGGCGACTTCTCGTTGCCTGAATAATAGAGATACTTGCCTTCTGGCGGATAAGTAATCTTCTCCAGATAAGCGCTGGAATCATAGCGAACACCATGGCCGATCAGCCAGTCAAGGTCGGCAGCGCTGCCCTCACAGTAGCGGCGCAGCGTTTCAGGACGCACGGCACTGCCCACCTCCTGCTCGAGATAAGCGAACATATTGTCCACCGAATCCGTGATCCCCGCCTCGCGCTGGAAACGAGTATTGCCGGCATAGATGACGCCGCCGCTATATTTAGTGGTTCCCCCGCCGCCGAACCGATCGATCAGGATGACGTCGGCACCAGATTCGCGCGCCTGGAGCGCAGCGCTGGCGCCCGCGCCGCCAAAGCCCACCACGACCACATCCGTCGCGCGATCCCATTGCACGCCGTCCGCGTCGTCGATGCCGATCGGTTCCATGAGCCTCTCCATTTGTTTTTGAAAGCATAAACCTTCCATTGTTAGATAACAATGCCCCCCCGAACTAGCGGGGCGCCATTCGGATCGCGCCGTCGAGCCGCACGTCCTCGCCGTTGAAATAAGCTGTTTCGATCATCGTCAGAGCAAGCTTGGCATACTCGTCGGGGAGGCCAAGCCGCCTGGGGAACGGCACCGAGGCGGCCAGCGCATCGCGCACATGCTGCGGTGCCTGCGCGAGCAAGGGCGTGTCGAAGATGCCGGGTAAAATCGTGTTCACTCGGATACCATCGCCCATCAAATCGCGGGCGATAGGCAGCGTCATGCCAACCACGCCGCCCTTCGAGGCCGCATAGGCCGCCTGCCCGGCCTGTCCGTCCTCCGCCGCGACGGAGGCGGTATTGACGATAGCGCCGCGCTCGCCATCGGCCAGCGCATCCAGCGTCAGCATGCCTGCAGCAGACTTGGCGATGCAGCGGAAAGTGCCGACCAGGTTGATCTGGATGATCCGGTCAAAGGCATCGAGCGGATAATGACGGATCGTATCGTCATCCTTCGACCGGCTCGCTGTCTTGATCGCATTGCCGGTACCCGCACAATTGACGAGGATGCGCTCTTGCCCGTGCGCCGCGCGCGCCTTCGCGAAACCGGCATCCACGCTGTCATCCGACGTCACGTCGACCAGGCAGAATATCCCGTCCAGCTCGGTCGCCAGCTCCTCGCCCTTTTCAGCCTGGATATCGAACAGAGCGACCTTCGCGCCCTTCGCCGCCAGCGCGCGTGCCGTTGCCTCGCCAAGTCCAGAAGCGCCACCGGTCACAACAGCGGCCAAGCCCTTCACGTCCATATTTTCCCTTTCTATCGTCCTTCGAAGCGCGGAGGGCGCTTCTCGCGAAAAGCGGCAGCGCCTTCGCGAAAGTCGTGGGTCTGAGACAGCAGCACCTGGTTGCGGTCCTCGAGCGCCAGTGCGGCTTCGAATCCGGGCGCGTCGATATTTGCGTTGAGCACGTCCTTGGTGAGGGCAAGGCCGAGCGGCGCCGTTGCGAGCATAGCCTCGACATAGGGCGCGGCGGTGGATTCCAAATCCTCTACGGGCACGATTTCAGCCAACAGTCCCAGGTTATGCGCCCGCTCCACCGTCAGGTCCCGGCCCGTGAGCAACAGCTCCGATGCGAGCGAAGCCCCCGCAAGCCGCGGGAGCAGATAGCTCACGCCGACATCGCAGCCTCCCAGGCCGATACGAATGAACGCGGCATTCATCCGTGTTCCGGGCGCCGCGATCCGGATGTCACTCGCCAAGGCGATGACGAAGCCACCGCCCACGGCGGCGCCATGCAACAGAGCCACGATCGGTTGTGGGCAACGGCGCATCGCAAGCATGATGTTGCGGATGTCGCGCTGCACCTTCATCGATGCGCCCACCCCGTCTTCCTGCGCCTGCCGGACGAAATCGCTGGCAAGATCGGCCCCCGCGCAAAAACCCCGCCCCGCTCCGCGCAGCACGACGATGCGGCAGTCACGATCATCGTACAGGCGTTCGAAATAGTGTCGCAGCGCCCCTGTCAGTTCCTCATCCAGCGCATTGAGACGCTCGGGCCGGTTGAGTGTCACCCAGTCGACGGCTCCGCGCCGTTCGATCAGCAGGGACTCCGTCACGTCTCGCGACCTACAGACGCTCGACGATGGTGACGTTGGCTATGCCGCCGCCCTCGCACATTGTCTGCAGGCCATAGCGTCCGCCACGCTTCGCGAGCGCATGGATCAAAGTCGCCATGAGCTTCGTGCCCGACGCGCCGAGCGGATGACCCAGCGCGATCGCACCCCCGTTGACATTCAGCCGTTCGGGATCTCCGCCAACATGTTTCAACCAGGCCAGCGGCACCGGCGCGAAGGCCTCGTTCACCTCGTAGAGATCGATATCGCCGATTGAAAGACCCGCCTTCTTCAAGGCTTTCTCGGTTGCGTACAACGGCTCTTCCAGCATGATGACCGGATCGCCAGCCGTCACGGTAAGGTTCACGATCCGCGCCTTGGGCGTCAGCCCGTAATCCTTCAGCGCCTGCTCCGAAACGATCAGAGCCGCCGATGCTCCGTCGCAGATCTGGCTGGCATTGGCCGCCGAAATCATCCCGCCTTCCTGCAACAGCTTGACGCTGCCGATCCCCTCCAGCGTCGCGTCGTAGCGAATGCCTTCATCGCGCACGTGGAGGCCTTTGCCTCCCATCGGCAAGTCGATCTCCAGCGCGATGACTTCGTCTGCAAAATCGTTGCGTTCCGTCGCAGCCGCGCCGCGCCGATGGCTTTCCAGGGCAAAACGGTCCAGGTCATCGCGGACAAAGCCATGCTTGCGCGCGATGGCTTCGGCCCCGGTGAACTGACTGAACTGAACCCCCGGATAGCGTACATCGGTCCCGGGCGACTTGGGATTGCCGAAACCGGCCTTTTCGAACAGCGTGACCGGCGAGAACATCGGCACCCGCGTCATACTCTCGACGCCTGCGGCGATCACAACCTCCTGCGTACCGGACATCACCGCTTGCGCGGCGAACTGAATCGCCTGCTGCGAAGAGCCGCATTGCCGGTCGATCGTCACCGCAGGCACGTTCTCCGGCAGTCCGGACGCTAGCACGGCATTGCGTCCGACATGGAATGCCTGTTCACCGGCCTGGCTGACGCAGCCCATCACGACGTCGTCGATTCCAGTCGGGTCGACCCCCGTCCTCTCGACAAGCGCATCAAGCACCTGCGCTGCCATATCCACAGGATGCCAGCCGGCAAGAGCCCCCCCGCGTTTGCCCCCCGCAGTCCTGACGGCGTCGACGATGTAGGCGGCGGGCTGGGCCATGAAATACGCTCCGATTGGTCTGGTATCGAAAAAAGGCTTAACAGCGGCTTTGATTCCAATCAATGTTAGATAACTTTGCCGAACATCCGAAAGGAGAGGATATGTCCGAAGGCCAGGCCGCCGAGATCGCCGCGCGGGTGGAGAAGTTTGTACGGGACATTGTCGCGCCATATGAAAGGGATCAGCGCCTTGGTTCTCATGGTCCTGCCGATGAACTCGTGATGGAATTGCGCAGCAAGGCGCGCGCGGCCGAACTGCTGACCCCGCATATCCTGCCGGACGGGTCGCATCTCAGCCATCGCGGCACCGCGAAGGTGCTGCGCGCGGCCGGCCTATCACCGCTTGGTCCGCTGGCGGTCAACGTGATGGCACCGGATGAAGGCAACATGTTCCTGCTCGGGCGGGTCGCAAAGCCGCAGCAGAAGGAGCGTTTCTTGGCACCACTGGTCGACGGACGTGCCCGCTCGGCCTTCTTCATGACCGAGCCGGCGACGGACGGTGGCGCAGGCTCTGACCCCTCGATGATGCAGACCATAGCGCGCCCCGATGGCGATCACTGGGTAATACATGGGCGCAAGGCGTTTATTACCGGTGCCGACGGCGCCTCGGTCGGTATCGTCATGGCGAAGACCGAGAATGGCGCGACCATGTTTCTGATCGACCTGCCCGATCCTGCCGTCCGCATCGAGCGTGTGCTCGACACGATCGACAGCTCGATGCCGGGCGGCCATTCCATCGTCGCGATCGAAGGGCTGCGCGTGCCCGCCAACCAGATATTGGGCGAGGTTGACCAAGGCTTTAAATATGCTCAGGTCCGGCTCGCTCCCGCGCGGCTCACCCATTGCATGCGCTGGCTCGGCGCCTGTACCCGTGCTCATGAGATCGCCGCCGATTATGCGGTGAAGCGTCAGGCGTTCGGCAAGGCATTGATCGACCATGAGGGCG
>CAYTMM010000003.1:78250-87342 GCA_964438875.1 uncultured Sphingosinicella sp.
TCGGCTTCATGCTCGCGGACAATCTCATTGATCTCAAGCAAGCGGAACTGATGATCGACTGGTGTGCAGATGTGCTCGATGCCGGGGAGCATGGTACGGTCGAAAGCTCGATGGCCAAGGTCGCCGTGTCCGAAGCTCTCTTTCGCATCGCCGATCGCTGTGTCCAGGTGATGGGCGGAACCGGCGTCTCGGGCGACACCATCGTCGAGCAGGTCTTCCGTGAAGTCCGCGCATTCCGCATCTATGACGGGCCCACCGAGGTCCACAAATGGTCGCTGGCCAGAAAGATCAAGCGGGAGGCGCGTCATGCGGCTTGAGGGGCGGGTCGCTCTCGTCACTGGCGCCTCGTCGGGGCTGGGCGCGCGGTTCGCTAGGGTTCTGGCAACCGCAGGCGCGAAGGTCGTGCTCGGTGCGCGCCGGGAAAAGGAACTCTCCGTCGTCGTCAGCGCAATCAAGGCGGCCGGCGGCACGGCGATCGCCGTACCTCTCGACGTCACCGACGAGGCTTCAGTCGTCGCCGCCTATGATGTCGCGGCGGATCGCTTCGGTCCGGTCGACACCGTCATCGCCAATGCCGGCATGCATGTCGCCGGCCCCGCGCTGGATGTGGACGCCAATGCCGTGGACCGGATCATGTCGGTGAATGTCAAAGGCGTGTTTCTAACGGTACGTGAGGGCGCCCGGCGGATGATCGCCGCCGGATCGTCCGAAACATGTCGCGGGCGGGTCATCATCATCTCCTCCATCACCGCCAGCGCGATCGGCCCCGGACTGGGCCTGTACGGCGCCTCGAAGGCCGCCTCCCTCCAGCTCGGCCGGACGTTGGCGCGCGACTGGATACGCAAGGGCGTGAACGTCAACATTCTGTGCCCCGGCTATATGGAAACCGAGCTCAATGCCGATTGGTTCCATAGCGATGGCGGGCAAAAGCAGATCAGCACCTGGCCGCGGCGAAGATTGATGGGAGAAGACGCGCTCGACGACATGCTTGTTTATCTCGCATCGGACGCCAGCAAATATGTCACCGGCTCGGTGATGACCGTTGACGACGGCCAGTCGCTCACCGGATCATGACACTGTGACAAAACCATCGATCCTGCTCACGCGCCGCTGGCCCGCCGAGGTCGAAACCTATCTCGCCGCGCGCTTCAATGTCACGCTGCGCGACCCGGACGTTCCGATGCGCCGCGAGGAACTCGAGCAGGCAATGCGCGATCATGACGCGCTCTGCCCCACCGTCACCGATGCGATCGACGCGGACATCCTGGCCGCTGCGCCGCGACGGGTCCGGTTCATCGGCAATTTCGGCGCGGGCCATCAGCATATCGACATCGACGCCTGCCGTGCGTTGGAGATCGCGGTCAGCAACACGCCAGATGTTCTGACCGAAGCGACTGCAAATCTGGCGATCACACTGATGCTGATGGCAACGCGCCGCGTTGGCGAAGGCGAACGCCTGCTGCGTAGTGGCCACTGGGACGGCTGGACGCCCACGCAGCTCGTCGGGGGCGATCTGCAGGGAAAGCTGCTCGGCGTCATCGGCTTCGGCCGCATCGGGCAGATGGTGGCGCGAAAAGCCGCCCTGGCCTTCGGGATGCGGATCGGCTGGCACGGGCGCGATCCGGATCGGCCTGTCGATTCGGCTCTGGACGCGCATTTCTATCCCGAACTGGACGATCTCTTACAGGAAGCCGATCTCGTTTCGCTGCATCTACCCGGAGGCGCGGGGACCCGTCATTTGATCGACCGGCGCCGGCTGGACCTCATGAAGTCCTCCGCCTTGCTTATCAACACGGCGCGCGGCAGCGTTGTTGACGAGACCGCGCTCGCCGAAATGCTGCGAACCCGCCGAATCGCGGGCGCCGGCCTGGATGTCTATGAACATGAGCCCGCGATACATCCCGATCTACTGGTGCAGGAGAACGTCGTTCTCCTGCCGCACCTCGGCAGCGCCACACAGAGCACCCGCATCGCGATGGGCATGCGCGTCGCGCGAAATCTGGAGGCATGGTTTTCGGGGAAACCGCCACCGGACCTGGTCGCCTGATTGCAAGATATCAGGCAGCCTGCAGACCACGGGTCTCGCCGTTTGCTGTCCCGCCCAACGTTTTTGAGTCATGCACATCGCGGCGAAACGGCCGCCGGGCGGCCTGAACCGCCCGACGGAGCATATGCGTTGGCTCAGGCGAAAACCTCGCCTGTCGACTCACCCTTGGGATCCGGACCGTAGCGGTTCGGTCCCTTGGTGCCCTCCAGAAACATGAAGACCAGCAAGGTGAGGCCGAGCCCGAGCGCCGCCAGACCGCCGATCAGCGCGACGACGCCGAACAACCCTGCGGAATCCGGCGACGACACGGCCATGCTGGCCGCGATGATCACCAGAAGATAGGGCGCGAGCGGCGCGAGAATCCACCAGCCGGATCGATTGGTGTCGTGCAGGCGGCGCACAGCCACCGCGAGGCTCGGAATGAAGAAGACGAGCTGAAGAATGGCGTAAAGGGCATAGACGAGCAGCGCCAGGCCCCCCATCGCAACCATCGCCCCCGGATCGCCGCTCATCAGGGCCGAGCCGCCGAGAAGGATCATCAGGACGAACACGCCGATCGCGATCAAAATCTGGAACAGAACCCACATCCAGTATTCCGTGCGCCGCGAACGGCCGGAAAACTCCGCATAGCGGCGGAGCGGCATCAGCATCCAATGCATGGCAATCCCCCCTTGTCATGGTCGTCACAACAAGCAGCCGATGCCCCGACCATTGCGGACATCGGCGGCGCAATCGGCTGCATTCAGCCTCGCGTCGGCGAAACCATGCGTCCCGCCATGACCGCTCCCGGAGCGACGCTAACGAATCGTCGGTCATTTCGGCGCGGCAATCAAGTCCATACAGCCTTCGCCGAAATTCGGGCCAGGTTTCGTCGAACTGTGCTTTCCGCCGCCAGCCGGATTCCCGGTTCGTTCAGCCGGTCTCCTTTTTCCCGTCAAACATGATAAGGGAACGATAATAAACCGGGCAGCCTGCCGCATTCCGCGACCACGGCTCTCACAGAGTGATTAAATCAGGGACCGACCGGGGGGGGGTAGGGACGATGGGAATCGGCGACCGTTTTGCCAGATGGGCGCAACGCTTCGCGTCGCCGGCATTGTCCAACGATGTCTATGTGAACGGGGTGACAGAAACCCAGCGCCGCGCCGTCAACCGGCACAAGACCCTCTATGCGCAGGTCGGCGAATTCCTCTTCGAACATGACTTGGACATGACGCCGCTCAATTTCGGCTTTGCGCTGGATTATCTGTCCGGCAGCGATCTCACTATCGAACGTGCGGTCAGCGAAGCGCTGCGTCTCCACGGCTGCCTCACCAACGGGATCGTCGAGGAAATCGTCGCGGAACGCGATGCCGATCAGATGACACCCGAAGCGCTCGCCCAAATGCTCGAGAAGGTCGAAGTCCATCTTGATCAGGT
Organism: uncultured Sphingosinicella sp.; assembly: GCA_964438875.1. Taxonomy (GTDB): domain Bacteria; phylum Pseudomonadota; class Alphaproteobacteria; order Sphingomonadales; family Sphingomonadaceae; genus Allosphingosinicella. The sequence goes on from CAYTMM010000003.1 coordinate 81,717, forward strand.
CATCCGGCTCACCGATGATTCGCGGGAATCAGCACGCGATTACGGCACGGAGCTGAAAAAGCAGGCCGACAATCTCGATAGCGGTGCGCTGTCGGCGCCGGCGATCGAGAAGCTTGTGGAGCTGACCCGCACGATGGTCGAGACGATGCGCAAGGCGGAAACGCAGATGCGTGCGCATCAGAAGGACGCCCGCGCGCTTCAGCAGAATCTCGAATTGGCGCGCAAGGCGGCCGAACAGGACTATCTGACCGGTCTGCCCAACCGACGTGCCTTCGAGGCGGTGTTGCGCAGCCGCGAACAGATGTCACGGGAGAATGGGACGCCGCTCGCCATCGCCTTTTGCGATCTCGATCATTTCAAATCGATCAACGACAGCTACGGCCATGACACCGGCGATCGCGTTCTGCAGTTCGTCGCCAAGCTGCTCGCCGAGATTTCCAGCAACGCCTGCCATGTCGCGCGTCACGGCGGCGAGGAATTTGCCATGCTTTTCGATGCGACCACGGCGGAAGCAGCCCAGATCGTCGACACCGCCCGGGAGGACCTGGCCGACCGCAACCTCGTCAATCGCGAGGACGGCGCGCGACTGGCCCCGGTCAGCTTCTCGGCAGGCATTGCCGACGTGCTGGCCTATGCAGACGGGCGCGCGGCACTCAAGGCGGCGGACGAGGCCTTGTACCTCGCCAAGCAACAAGGGCGGAACCGCGTCTACATCGCCGCGCGGCCGCTTGGAGACGCATGATTCGGCGTGCGGGAGCCGCACTGCTGTGCTGGCTGCTTGTCTGCGGCGCGGCGCCGCCGCTGAGCTTCACCGCACTGGCGCCGCATCATGAAGCAGCGACCGACGAATATCGGCGCATCTGGCACGAGGACGGGCCGCTGATTGTGGCGGCGATGGAGGCCGCAACCGGCCGGCCCTTTCCGCTTTCTCCGATTGAGGTGCTGGTGCGCGACGACGCACCGATGATCAGCTTCGACGGCCGCACCATCCGCCTGCGGGCGAGCACGCGGCCCGCTTACATGCGCGCGACGCTGGCGCATGAGATCGGGCATCGGCTGGCGCTCACCCTTCCTCGCACGCCGGAAATGGATGACCATCGGCTGCTCTATCTCTTCCTGTACGATGTCTGGACCGATCTCTACGGCCGCGATTTCGCCGACAGGATGGTTGCGATCGAACGGCGCATCCGCGCACCCTATGATTATGACGCGGCCTGGCGATGGGCGCTGTCGATGACACGTGCCGAACGGCAGGCGCGACTGCGCGATTTGCATAGACCACGCTTGCGGTACGAGATCGAGGCGATCGCGCCGTAAACGCAGATGGCCCGATGGTGCTCCCGTCTGAATTTCGATTGAAAGCTAATATGATATGTTGTATCATTTCTTTCTTCACCAGAAAGGTCTGTTTTGCGCCACGATCCGTTTGACGGTCTTGGGATTGTCGTCTCCGGCACATGCCTGATCCATTGTCTCGCACTGCCGTTGCTGGCCGCATGGCTCCCGGCATTCGGCACGTTGCTGCGTCTGCCTGAGGAAGTCCACCTGGTGGCTGTGCTACTCGCAGTACCTCTGGCCGGGGCAGCGCTCGTGCCGGGTTGGCGGCATCATGGCCACCCCATTCCGCTCCTGATCGGTGTGCTGGGATTAGCGGCGCTCTGCGCGGGCCTGCTGGCCGGTTCGCAGCCGCTTGTCGAGACGGGTCTGACCGTCGCAGGGGCGATCGCCCTCGCCGGCGCCCATATCGGCAATTGGCGATTGTTGCGACGCACCTGAGCCAGAAGCGCTCAGGCGGCGACCCCGATCGCGCCATCGTCCGCCCCGGCCTTCACCTTAACGGGTACACGCAGATAGCGGACGCCATTGGCTTCGGCCGGCGGGAAGCGGCCCGCGCGGATGTTCACCTGGATCGACGGAAGCAGCAGCCGCGGCGCGGAGAGCGTCGCCTCGCGCGCCTCGCGCATCGTCACGAAGGCATCCTCGGTCACGTCATCCTTGAGATGCACGTTGCCGCGCTCAGCGGCGACCGTCGTCTCCCACGCATAGTCGTCGCGGCCCGGCGCCTTGTAATCGTGGCACATGAACAGCTTCGTCTCCGGCGGTAGCGCGAGCAGGCGCTGGATTGATTGATAGAGCTGCCTCGCGTCGCCGCCGGGGAAATCGGCGCGCGCGGTGCCGTAATCGGGCATCAACAGGGTGTCGCCGACAAAGACATTGCCGTTGATCCGGTAGCTGATATCGGCGGGCGTGTGGCCTGGCGTGTGCAGAACTTCGACGTCCAAGCCGCCAATCGTGAAATGCTCGCCGTCGCGAAACAGGCGATCGAAGTCTCCCCCCTGCCCGTCCACATCGCGCGCGTCGAAGATCGGGCGGAAGATGCGCTGTACGTCGCGGATATGTTCGCCAATACCGATCTTCGCGCCGGTACGCGCCTTGATCAGCGGCGCGGCGCTCAGATGATCGGCATGGGCATGGGTTTCCAGCACCCAGTCGAGCGCGACTCCTTCCTCCTCGACGGCGGCGAGCACCGATTCAACGGAACGGGTATCGACCTCGCCGGACGCGGGATCGAAATCCAGCACCGGGTCGATCACCGCCCCGCGGCGGCTCTCCGGATCCCAGGCCAGATAGGTGACGGTGAATGTGGCCTCGTCAAAGAAGGCGCGGATGAGAGGTTCGGTCATCTCAATCTCCTTTCCCTTGACTATATATTAGATATATCTAATTTAGGTAAGTCTAATGGATAGGTGAAGATGACGATGCAGCTTTCCATCGAGGAGTTCGCCGCACGAGCGGACGATGCGGCCGATCTGCTCCGCGCGCTCGCCAACGAGCAGCGGCTGCTGATCCTGTGCCACCTCGTCACCCATGAGGAGATGAGCGTCGGCGCGCTGGTCGAGACGATCGGCCTCAGCCAGTCGGCGCTCTCTCAGCATCTGGCGAAGCTGCGCGCCGAGGAGATCGTGACCTTCCGCCGTGAAGCGCAGACGATCTTCTACCGCGTGCAGGACGAGCGGGCCCAGCGTCTGCTGATGGTGATGCGCGACATTTTCTGTCCTGAAATCAAGGAGCATAAGCAATGAAACCGATCGCACCCGCCGATGCCGCCCGGCTCGTCGAGAACGGCGCCACCCTGGTCGATATCCGCGATCGCGACGAGCATCTGCGTGAGCGGATCGCCGGCGCGCTCAACTGCCCGCTCGACGCGCTTGAGGCGACCGCGCTGGGCGACGGTCCGATCATCTTTCACTGCCGCAGCGGCAATCGCACCACCATCCATGCCGAAAAGCTGCGCGCCAAGGCCGGCGACAACGATGTCTATGTCGTCGCCGGCGGCATCGACGGTTGGCGCGGCGCCGGCCTGCCGACGCTGAAGGACCGCGCGCAGCCGATCGAGCTGAACCGCCAGGTCCAGATCGGCGCGGGCAGCCTGGTGCTGATCGGCGTGCTGCTCGGCCTGTTCGCGACGCCCTGGGCCTTCGGCCTGTCCCTGTTCGTCGGGGCCGGCCTGCTGTTTGCGGGACTGAGCGGCTTTTGCGGACTGGCGCGGCTGCTGATCCTCGCGCCGTGGAACCGGGCGCTGCGCGCCGGCTGACATGGACTGGCTCACCATCCTGCTCGCCGCCGGATCGGGCGGGTTTGTCGGCTTTGCGCTCGGCCTGGTCGGCGGCGGCGGCTCGATCCTCGCCGTGCCGCTGCTCGTCTATGTGGTCGGCGTGGCCAGCCCGCATGTCGCGATCGGCACCAGCGCGGTGGCGGTCGCGGCCAATGCGGCGGCGGGGCTGGCCGGACGCGCCCGGCAGGGCCTGGTCAAATGGCCGTGCGCCTCGCTGTTCGCGGCGGCCGGCGTCGACGGCGCGATGCTGCTGTCGCTGTTCGCGCTGCTGATGATCGTCGTGGGCGCCCTCATGCTCCGCTATCGTCATGCCGCCGGCGACGCCGCTGTCCGGCTGGGCCACGATAATGGGGCGAAAATCGCCGGACTTGGATTGGGCAGCGGACTGCTCTCCGGCTTCTTCGGGATCGGCGGCGGTTTCCTGATCGTGCCGGCGCTGATGGCGGCGACGAGCATGCCGATCGCCAATGCCGTCGCCTCTTCGTTGCTCGCCGTCGCCGCTTTCGGCACCGCGACGGCGGCCAGCTACGCGGCCAGCGGCCTGATCGACTGGCCGCTGGCGGGTGTCTTCATCCTGGGCGGCATCGCCGGCGTGATCCTCGGCAGCCGCCTCTCGCTGGCTCTCAGCGCCCGGCGCGGCGCGCTCAACATCTTGTTCGCGCTCCTGATATTCGCCGTCGCGCTCTACATGCTCTGGCAGGACACTTTCTAGAACGCCTCCACCGGCAGCGCCATCAGGCTGTCCGCGCCCGCCTCGATCTTGCGGCGGAAGGCATTGCTCTCCGGCATGATCTTCTCGGCATAGAAGCGCGCCGTGGCGAGCTTCGTCTCATGAAAAGCCGAGTCCTCGGTGCCGCTCGCCAGCGCCGCCGCGCTCGCCTTGGCCATGCGCAGCCACATCAAGCCGAGGCACACGACGCCCATCAGCGACATATAGGGATAGGCCGCCCCGCCGGCCTGGTTGGGATTGGTCATCGCGTTCTGCATCAGCCAGAGCGACGCGGTCTGGAGGTCGCCATTGGCGCGCTCGACGGCGCCGGCGATCCCGGCCAAACTCTCGTCGCTTTTGGCGGCGCTTGCCTCCTCGCCGACCAGCTTGAAGAAAGCCTGGATCGCGCGGCCGCCATTGGCCGGCAGCTTGCGGCCGATCAAATCGAGCGCCTGGATCCCGTTCGTGCCTTCGTAGATCTGGGCAATGCGGGCGTCGCGGACGAACTGTTCCATACCCCATTCCCGGATATAGCCGTGGCCGCCGTGTATCTGCTGCATGTTGACCGCAGTCTCGAAACCCTTGTCGGTCAGATAGCCCTTGATGACCGGAGTGAGCAGGCTGAGCAAATCCTCGGCCGCTTCGCGCTCTTCCTCGGTCTGCGCCTTGCGGCTGATATCGACCTGCAGCGCGCCCCACAGGACGAAGGCGCGCGCCGCCTCGTTGAACGCCTTCGCCTCCATCAGCATCCGGCGCACGTCCGGATGGACGATGATCGGATCTGCCCTCGCCTCGGGATCACGCGCACCCGGATCGAGCGCCCGCCCCTGCCGCCGGTCCTTCGCGTAGGCGAGGCCGTTCTGATAAGCGATATCGCCCTGCGCCAGCCCCTGCAGGCCGACGCCGAGCCGCGCCGCGTTCATCATGATGAACATGGCCGCCAGCCCCTTTTCCGGCTCGCCGATCAGATAGCCGGTCGCGCCGTCATAGTTGAGCAGGCAGGTCGAATTGCCGTGAATGCCCATCTTCTCCTCGATCGAACCGCAGGAGACGCCATTGCGTTCGCCGAGCGATCCGTCTTCGTTCACCAGGAACTTGGGGACGATGAAGAGCGAAATGCCTTTCACATTGTCCGGCGCGCCCGTGATCTTGGCGAGGACGAGGTGGATGATGTTCTCGCTGAGGTCATGTTCGCCGGCGGAGATGAATATCTTGGTTCCGGTGATCTTGCCGCCCTTGATGTCCGCGCTCTTGCCGTTGACGTTCGCGGTGCCGGAAAGCTCGGTGAACTCGCTCTTGAG